>CAJTLK010000017.1 GCA_910577415.1 uncultured Oscillospiraceae bacterium | reverse complement strand
ACCCCTGACGGCCCGGACGGTGGTGAACCAGTGGCCCCAAGAGGAGCTGCGGCGTATCCTCTACCAATATGGAGAGGAGCGGTATGCCCCCGCTATCGCCGCTGCCATCGTCCGGGCTCGGGGACAAAGGGCTATTGAGACCACCTTGGAGCTGGTGGAGGTCATCCGCTCGGCCATGCCGCCCCAGGCGCTTCGGGAGAAGCAGCACCCGGCCAAGCGAAGCTTTCAGGCCATCCGCATCGCCGTCAACGACGAGCTGACTGCTGTGGAGCGGGTGATCGAGCAGGCGGTGCCCCGGCTGGCAAGCGGAGGAAGGCTGTGCATCATTACCTTCCATTCGTTGGAGGACCGCATCGCCAAGACCGGTTTTGCCGCACAGGCCAGGGGCTGTATCTGTCCGCCGGACTTCCCGGTGTGCGTGTGTGGAAAGAAGCCACAGGTGAAGCTCATCACCAGAAAGCCCATTGTTCCCACGGACAGGGAACTGGAGGAGAATCCCCGCGCCCGTAGCGCCAAGCTCCGGGTGGCGGAAAAGATATAAGATCAAATGCGTGTGAAAATGGAGAACGGAGTGAGGAAGTATGGCAAGCGCCGCCAAGCGGGAGAGCTACGACCCCTATCGCAATATCGCTTATGCCTATGATGGCTCTGCCGCCCGGGTACTGGAGCAGGAGGAGGTCCTCCGTCCCCGGCCCAAGGTCCGGCCCCGGCATAAGGTGGT
The DNA here is from genome assembly GCA_910577415.1 of uncultured Oscillospiraceae bacterium. Lineage (GTDB taxonomy): Bacteria > Bacillota > Clostridia > Oscillospirales > Oscillospiraceae > Vermiculatibacterium. Next base: position 27,195 of record CAJTLK010000017.1, on the reverse strand, counting down.
CGCCCGCCCCCAGGTGCAGGTGCGTTTGGCGGGCAGAGTGTCTCCCTTCGCGGTGCTGGGCTTTGCCGCGGTGATGGTCATGGCCGTGTTTATCATTGCGGGCTATGTGCAGCTTTCCGCTATCTCCGCCCAATCGGTGGCGCTGAGCAATGAGATGTCCCAGCTCAAGAGCGAGGAGGCCACCCTTCGGGCGCGGTACGAGCTGGCCTACGACCTGGGCGCTATCGAGAGCGCCGTTACCTCCGACGGCTCCATGAGCCGTCCCCAGGCGGGACAGATGGTGTACGTGGACCTCACAGAGCCGGACAGCGTGGTGCGCTACGGCCAGACGGAGGAGTCCGGCGGCAGTATCCTGGACAGCGTGGAGGAGGTCGTGGGCGACCTGATGGCATATTTCCAGGGACAGGGCGCATAGATTTTCACAAGAGACACAAAAAAGACTGACGGAGAAAGGGCGTAAGAAAAGAACATTTTCTTACGCCCTTCCGTAATGAAAGGGGGGGGGACGGAATGGAGCGCAGGGACAGAGAGGACCGGAGGGGAAGCGAGACCCGGCCCGGGGTGGATAAACGGGCCAACCGCACCATTTTGGTCCGCACCATCGCCCTTATGCTGGCCTTCGGCGTGGTGCTTTTTATCCCCCTTTTCGTGCAGCTTTACGCCATTCAGATCCGGGATTACAAATTTTATCAGGAGAAGGCCATCGGCCAACAGACCCGGGACAACGCCGTGGCTGCAAACCGAGGAGAGATCTCCGACTGCAACGGCAAGGTGCTGGCGGTGTCCGCCACAGTATATGATATCATTATCTCCCCCAACGACTTCAAGACCGTCCAAGAGAACTGGGACGACAGAAAGGAAAAGGGCAAAACTCCCGACTACGCAAGACCTGAGGCCGACGTGGTGGCCGTCAAGCTGGGGGCTATTCTGGATAAGGATCCAGAGAGGATACTTAAGGCCCTGGGTAAGCACAGCAAGTATGAGGTGGTGGGCGTTCGGGGGGAGCAGGAGGTGGCCGAAGAGGTCCGTCAGCTCATCCGTGATCTGCATTTGTCCAACAGCGTCTATCCCGTTCCCACGAGTAAGCGTTATTATACCTATGGCTCCCTGGCCTCTCAGCTCATCGGCTGGGTCAACTGGAAAAACGACAACAAGGGCGCCTGGGGCATGGAGGCTCTCTATGAGGACAGTCTGGCCGGCAAGACCGGGCGGATCGTCACTGCCCGGGACAGCAAGGGCGCGGAAATGCGTTATTTCTTCCAGGATTACTACGACGCCACCGACGGCAACAACCTGAATCTGACCATCGACACCACTATCCAATATTACTGCGAGCGGGTGCTGGAGAAGGGGATAGAGATGTTCGACGTCCAGGACGGCGGCTTCGTGATCGCTATGGACCCCAAGACCGGGGCCATCAAGGCCTGGGCCAACTCTCCCACCTATGATCTCAACGACCCCTGGACGGTGACTGACCCGGTGCTGCTGGAGTACCTGGAGACGGTGAACGCCAAGTTGGTGGAGAAGGGGGAAGTGAGCGAGGAGGAGAAGAAGACGGCCTACAATAAGGCTCTTGGGGATATGCAGAACCGCCAGTGGCGTAACAAGGCCATGAACGACACCTATGAGCCCGGCTCCACCTTTAAGTCCATGGTGCTGGCGGCGGCGTTGGAGGAGGGCGTGGTCAACGAAAACTCCTCCTTTTATTGCCCCGGCTATTATAAGGTGGGCGAGTTTAACATCGAGTGCTCCAAGAAGGCCCCCGGCCATGGACAGCAGGACCTTGCCAAGGCGGTAGCCAACTCCTGCAACCCCGCCTTTATGATGATCGGTCAGGCGTTGGGACCGGAAAAGTTCTATAACTACCTGGAGGATTTCGGCTTCCTGGAGAAGACCGGCATCGACATGCAGGGCGAGGGCAAGAGCGTGGTGTGGGACCGAAAGACCTTCGTGGCTCCCGGCGTGAAGGAGAACGCCTACCTGGCTACCGCCTCCTTCGGCCAGCGCTTCCAGGTCACTCCCATCCAGCTCATCACCGCCGCCTCCGCCGTGGTCAACGGCGGGCACCTGATGCAGCCCTATGTGATGAAGTCCATTACCGACGACCAGGGCAACGTCATTACACAAACGGAGCCCACCGAGATCCGCCAGGTCATCAGCGAGGAGACCTCCCGGCGCTGCCGTACCATCCTGGAGGGGGTGGTGGACGGCGGCACCGGAAAACGGGCCTATGTCCCCGGCTACCGTATCGGCGGCAAGACCGGCTCCTCCGAGACCGTCAAGGAGGCGAAAGAGGACCCCATCATCTCCCGGGGCCAGGATTATACCATCGTCTCCTTCCTGGGCTTTGCTCCCGCCGACGACCCTCAGATCGTGGTGCTGCTGGCCTATAACGCCCCCAAGCCCGTTTCGCCGGGGAGCAACTACACCGCCAAGCAGCACTATATCTCCGGCGGCAATATGGCGGCGGTCATGGCGGGTGAGCTGTTGAGCAATATTCTGGACTATATGGGAGTGGAGAAGCTCTATACCGAGGAAGAGCGCACCATGATCGACGTCACCGTTCCCAATCTGGTGGGTCAGACTGCCGACATCGGCAAGTCCGCCGCCGAGAGCGCCGGGTTCTCCATCCGCACCGTGGGAGAGGGAGACACCGTCACCGCCCAGATCCCGGTGGGCGGCGCCATCATTCCCAGCGGCAGCAAGATCGTGCTTTATCTGGGAGCGGAGAAGCCCACCGACCTGGTCACTGTCCCCGACGTCCGGGGGCAGACCGCCCAGGGGGCCCAGGAGTCCCTTGCCATGTTTGGCCTCTATCTGAAGATCGGCGGCTCCAGCCGGTATATGTCCTCCAAGGCGTTGGTGGCCGGCCAGTCGGTGGCCATCGGTACCGAGGTGGAGCGGGGCACCGTGGTGGAGTGTACCTTCGTGGACAATACCTTGGTTGATTAGCCGTCCGGCACAAAAGACAACATCGAAGGGGCAGCCCTGACGAAATTTATTTCGGGGGTGTTCCTATGCGTCTGGGTGAGCTGTTGCAGGGCGTGGAGCTGAAAAGCGCCTTGCTGGAAGAGGAGGATGTGGAGATCACCGGGCTATCCTACGATACCAGAACGTTAAAGCCCGGGGAGGTCTTCGTGGCGCTCCGGGGCTACAAGACCGACGGACACTTGTATATAGACCAGGCTCTCCGCTCCGGCGCTTCCGCCATTGTGGCGGAGGAGGGGGAGGGGGTCATTCTCACCGGGGACAGCCGGAAGGCACTGGCGGTCATGTCCGTCAACTGGTTTGGACACCCGGCGCAGGAATTAAAGATCGTCGGCGTCACCGGGACCAACGGAAAGACCACTGTCACCACCCTTCTTTGGGACCTGCTTACTCAGGCGTTGGAGACTAAGGTGGGCCTCATTGGCACCAACCGGGTGCTGGTGGGAGAGGAGGAGTTCCCAGCCGGACGCACGACCCCGGAGAGTTACGATCTCCAATACTGGCTGCGGCGAATGGCCGATGAGGACTGTACCCATGTGGTGATGGAGGTATCCTCCCACGCCCTGTGTCTGAACCGAGTGGATGGGATAACCTTTGCTGTGGGGGCCTTTACCAACCTGACCCAGGACCACCTGGATTTTCACAAGACCATGGAGGCTTACCGTCAGGCCAAGGGGCGGCTCTTTGACCAGAGTGAGACTGCCGTGCTGAATGTGGACGATGAGACCGGGCGATACTACCGGGGGAAAATTTCCTGTCCCGGCATCACTTTCGGTGGGGAAAAGGCCCCGGCGGAGGATGGGGCGCACGAGACCGACCTCACCGCGGAGGACATACAGCTTTTTCCAGACCGGGTGGAGTTTACCGCCAGAGGCTGGGGGGAGGACCACCGCGTTACCCTGTCCATCCCCGGCGCCTTTACCGTTTCCAACGCCCTGTGCGCCCTGGCCTGCGGCCATGCTATGGGAGTTTCCATTGCCGCTGCCGCCGCCGTTATGGAAAAAGCCCCCGGCGTCAAGGGAAGGATGGAGGTAGTCCCTACCACAAGCCCCGGAACGGTGGTCATCGACTATGCCCACACCCCCGACGCTCTGGAAAATGCGTTAAAGGCTCTGCGGGAGTTTACCCAGGGACGGCTGATCTGCCTCTTTGGCTGCGGCGGAGACCGGGACCGGGCAAAACGGCCACTCATGGGAGCGGTGGCGGCGGGAGGCTGTGATGTGTGCGTTGTGACCTCGGATAACCCCCGGAGCGAACGGCCCGAGGCGATCATTCACGACATTCTGGCGGGCATGGTCCGCTTCGATACCGCCAGGATCGTAGAGCCGGACCGGGAAAAGGCCATTGCCCTGGCCCTGAGCTTGATGAAGGACGGAGACACGCTCTTGTTGGCTGGGAAAGGCCACGAGACCTATCAGGAAGCCGGCGGAGAGGTCAGGCATATGGATGAGCGAGAGATCGTTGCAAAGTATAGCGGGACGTGCTAAAATAGCCGCTACGCGGCTGTGGTATAAGCCCTTCATTCAGGAAAGATGGAAAAGAGCGGAGGAAGCGAATCTATGGATCCTACTATTGTCACCATGGCCGCAGCGGCGGCGGTGAGCTTTATCCTCACCGTGGTCATCGGGCGGCTCCTTATTCCGGCGCTGCGGGCACTCCATGCGGGCCAGTCCATCAAGGAGATCGGTCCCACCTGGCACATGTCCAAGCAGGGGACCCCCACCATGGGCGGGCTGATGTTTATTGCCGCCATCGGTGTGGTGACGGTGGCCATGGGCTGGGGCCATATTGCGGAGGGAGACCGGGGCGGACTTTATGTTTTCTTGTTCGCTTTGGTCTTTGGAGCCATTGGCTTCATCGATGATTACATGAAGGTGGTCCACCATGAGAATACCGGCCTCACCGCCGGGTGGAAGTTCCTCCTTCAGCTCTCTGCCGCCATTCTGATGACGGTGCTGCTGCGGCATGAGGGGTATCTCTCCCCCAATCTTTATGTGCCGTTTCTGGACTGGATCGTCCCCCTGCCCTGGCCTGTGTATATGGTCTTTGCCGCCTTCGTCATGGTGGGCACGGTGAACGCCGTAAATATCACCGACGGCGTGGACGGCCTGAGTTCTTCGGTGACGCTCCCGGTGGCCCTGTTCTTTGTCATTATTACCGCCCACTGGGGGCAGCTTGAACTGAATGTGGTCGCCTCCGCCCTGCTGGGAGGATTGCTGGGATTTCTGGGCTACAACCATTCTCCCGCCAAGGGCTTTATGGGAGACACCGGTTCTCTTTTCCTGGGAGGCATGGTCTGTGCCCTGGCCTTTGCCACCGATATGCCCCTCATTCTGGTTTTTGTGGGCATTGTGTATATTGCCGAGACCCTTTCGGATATCATCCAGATCGGTTATTTCAAGCTGACCCACGGCAAGCGCATTTTCAAAATGGCCCCTCTTCACCACCACTTCGAGATGAGCGGCTGGCGGGAGAGGAAAGTAGTGGCGGTCTTTGCCGCCGTGTCCGCCATTTTCTGCGCGCTGGCTCTGCTGGGCGTGTGGCAGCGGTACCACATTTGACCTGAGGGCGTGGGCGCAGCGTCCCGGCGGGCCATAAAAGAATTTTAAGTAAAACGGAAGGGAGGGAGAGTTGTGCCCACATTGAAACGCGATCTGACCGTAGAACAAAAGCTCTCCCGGGGTCCAATGGACCTTCCGTTTCTTATGCTGGTGGTGATGCTCACCGCCATCGGGGTCATCACGGTCTTTTCCGCCTCCTTTCCCACCGCCGTCAGTGAGGGCTGGAAGGATGGGCCTTATCACTATTTTATTCGTCAGGCCATGTTTGCTGCCGCCGGTATTGTGGCCATGTATTTTGTCTCCAAAATCAACTACCAGGCGTTTCGCTGGATGTCGGTGTTTGTGCTGTGCGCCGCCATCGCTATGCTGGTGATCGTGCTTTTCTTCCATACCAAGCGTACCGACAACGTCAAGCGGTGGATACCGTTGGGGCCGCTGACCTTCCAGCCCTCCGAGGCCGCTAAGCTGGGGGTCATCCTTTACTTCTCCGCCCGGATGAGCAAACGCCAGAGCGAGAAAAAGCGTCAGTACGACCTGCGTACCCCTAAGGGCGTGATGTTTAACTGGATGGAGGATGTGGGTCTGATGGAGCTGGTGCCCTATGTTGCCATTTTGGGCGTCATTGCCATCCTGATGTATTTGGAGCCACATCTTTCGGGCACCATCCTCATCTTTGTGGCCGCTGCCGCCATCCTCTTTGCCGGAGGGATCAAGCTGCGGTGGTTTGGCATCGGCATCGTGTGCGTAGGTATTCTGGCCATGCTGATGCTTCAAGGCTACCAGTCCGCCCGTATCGTCACCTGGCGGGACCCCTGGTCCGACCCCAGCGACAGGGGCTTCCAGATCATCCAGTCCCTCTACTCCATCGGCTCCGGCGGTCTCTTCGGCCTGGGCTTCGGTCAGGGGCGGCAGAAGCAGGGCTTCCTCCCCGAGGCAGAGAACGACTTCATCTTCTCGGTGTGGTGTGAGGAGATGGGCCTGGTGGGGGCGTGCATTGTCCTGATCCTCTTCATGCTTCTCATCATCCGGGGCTATTGGATCGCGCTCCACGCCCGGGACCGCTTCGGCGCGCTGCTGGTGGTGGGTATCACCACCCTCATGGCGGCCCAGGTATTTCTCAATATCTCGGTGGTAACAAATCTGCTGCCCACCACCGGCATCTCTCTGCCCTTCTTCAGCTACGGAGGTACAGCCCTGATGATCCAGCTGGCCGAGATGGGCATCGTATTGGGGGTTTCAAGGCAGATACCCGCTCCAAAGCAAGGATAGAAGCGCGGAGCAAGGGGCTATGAGGGACTTGGACTGGAGCCGAAGCCGAGCGCAGGGCCGCGTAGTGGCCCGGAGACCAGGCTGAGTCGGAGGGAAAGTGACCGAGTAACTAGACCCTTGCGGAGCGTGACAGAGGAGGCGTGTAGATGAACATTCTCTTTACCTGCGGCGGCACCGCGGGCCATATCAATCCCGCCGTGGCTCTGGCCCGAATGTTTCGGGAGCGGGACAACGCCAATATCCTCTTTGTAGGGGGAGACGGCGGCATGGCTACCAGCCTGGTGCCCAAGGAAGGTTACGAGATCAGGACGGTGACGATCACTAACTTTCGCCGCTCCATGAACCTGGCGGGTATCCGTCACAATCTGGGCACCGCCGTCAACTTGGTCCGTTCCGACGGCCAGGCCAAAAAAATACTGAGGGACTTTCAGCCCGACCTGGTGGTGGGCACCGGGGGCTACGCCAGCTACCCCGTAGTCAAAGCCGCCGCCAAGCGGGGCATCCCCACCGCCGTCCATGAATCCAACGCCGTTCCCGGCCTCACCACTAAGGCACTGAGCAGGGTGTGCGATGTGGTGATGGTGGGCTTTGCCGAGAGCCGGGAGCATTATGCCGACCCGTCTAAAGTTGTAGTCACCGGCACCCCGGTCCGGGGGGACTTTTTCCGATATACCCGCTCTGAGGCCCGGCGGGAGTTGGGCTTTGACGATGACAGACCCTTGCTGCTGTCCTACTGGGGAAGCCTTGGGGCGGAACGGATGAACGACTATATGACCCAATTTCTCCTCCGGGAGCGTGCTGAGGGCACGCCCTTCCGCCATATCCATGGCGCGGGCCGGGATCACCGCTCCATGTGGGAGAGCTTTGCTGCCGCTGGAGTGGAGAAGGGGTGTCTTTCCGGGGTGGAGGTGCGAGAGTATATCTACGATATGCCTCTGGTGATGGCGGCGGCCGATCTGGTGCTGTGCCGCTCGGGGGCCTCCACAGTGTCCGAGCTGGCGGCCATCGCCAAGCCCTCGGTGCTGGTGCCATCCCCCAACGTCACTGCCGACCACCAGACCAAGAACGCCAAGGTGCTTGCCGATGTGGGCGGGGCGGTGCTGCTGCCGGAAAAGGAGTGTTCCGGGGAAAAGCTGTATGAGATCATCTCCGATCTGCTCCAAAGCCCGGAAAAAAGGGCGGACATGGCCCGGAGGCTGTCGGCTTTAGCCATTCCAGACGCCAACGAAAAAATTTATGAGACCTTAAAAGGGCTGCTTCGATAAGCAGCCCTTTTTTCACCCGTTTTTCCCCTCCCGCATAGAATAGCCCAGAAAAACCACTGGGAGGGCAAAATATGAGCGTTTTTACCATCGAGGGCTGTCACCCTCTGTCCGGCAGCGTCGCCATCCAGGGGGCAAAGAACAGCGTTCTGCCCATCCTGTGTGCCACCCTTCTCTCTCCTGAGACCTGCGTGATACATAATTGCCCCCGGCTCACTGATGTGGAGCACACCCTGGATATCCTCCGCCATCTGGGCTGTCAGGTGACGTGGGAGGGAGATACGGTGACGGTGGGACCCTCCAAGCTTACCTGCTGCTCCATTCCCGACACCCTGATGCGGGAGATGCGCTCGTCGGTCATTTTCCTGGGGGCCATGCTGGCCCGGCTGGGTCAGGCCGAGCTGAGCTATCCCGGTGGCTGCGAGCTGGGACCGAGGCCTATTGACTTGCACCTGTCCGCCCTTCAGAGCCTTGGAGCGGAGGTGCGGGAGGCGGGGGGACGACTTTTCTGCGCCGGGAGGCTCACCGGGGCGGATATCGCCCTGTCCCTGCCCAGCGTGGGCTGTACCGAGAATGCAATGCTCTCCGCTGTGGCGGCGGAGGGAGTTACTACCATCACCAATGCGGCTAGGGAGCCAGAGATCGTGGACCTGCAAAATTTTCTGCTTACCCTTGGAGCTGACGTTCGGGGGGCGGGTAGCTCAGTGATCACTATCCGGGGCGGAAAGACTCTCCATGGCGGGGAATACACCGTCATGGCAGACCGTATCGTGGCCTGTACCTATCTTTCCGCCGTGGCTTCCGCCGGGGGAGAGGGAAACCTGCGGGGGGTGGATTGGCGGCTTTTAAGCACCGTTACCTCTGTTTTGACCGAGGCGGGGTGCCGGGTAGAGAGCACCCCCGACACCATCTCCATCATCGCGCCCCGGCGGCTCAGGGGGGTCAGGCCCATCCGCACTGCCCCCTATCCCGGCTTTCCCACCGACGCCCAGGCGGTGGTAATGGCGGCGCTGTGCAAGACCGACGGCGCCACAGTCTTTGTGGAGAATATGTTTGACAGCCGTTACCGCCATGTAGATGAACTCAAGCGTATGGGGGCGGATATCCGCACCGATGGGAGGGTGGCGGTGGTCTACGGCGTACCCCGGCTTTATGGGGCCAAGGTCCGCTCCACCGACTTGCGGGGCGGCGCGGCCTTGGCGGTGGCCGCCTTAGGAGCCGAGGGGGAAAGCACGCTCACCGGGCTGGGACACATTGACCGGGGTTACGCCGACCTGGCGGGAGACCTGGCAGCTTTGGGGGCGAAGATCGTCCGAAAGGAGGAAAAATGACCCTCCAATGGGGCATTATCCTATAAAATTTGTAATCATTTATTAATGACTTTTTTATCCGTATATGATATAGTCTATGCTGAATCAAAATGGGTCTTTATCACTTAGCAGGAACCGACAGGAGGAGAAATGGCGGCAAGGAAGGGTCAAAACCGACGCTGGCGCAGAAGGGGACGCTTTGGCGGCCTCTATAAGTTGCTGTCGTTTTTGATCATCTTTGCCGCTATTTTGGTGGGCTGTGTGGTCTTCTTTCGGGTCAACGAGGTCCGGGTGGTAGGGAATAGTCGCTATTCCGTCCAGGAGATCATTGCCGCGTCGGGGGTGGAGGTTGGCGACAACCTCTTCCTGGTCAACCGTCCCCAGACCGCTAACGCCATCATGAAGCGCCTGCCCTATGTGGAGTCTGCCACCCCGGTCCACATCCTTCCCGACACGGTAGAGTTGCGCGTCACCGAGAGCCACGCCGTGGCGGCGGTAGAGGCGGAGGGGAGCTGGTGGCTCGTCAACGCCGGGGGAAAGCTGCTGGAGAAGGGAGAGAGACCCATTGCCGACGGCTATCCCAAGGTGCGGGGGTTTTCCCCACAGGCTCCGGCGGTAGGCAGCCGTATGACGGCCAGTCTGGAGGAGCAGACCCGGCTGGAGGGGATCAAGGGACTCCTCACCGCCCTCGCTGAACGGGGGATGGAGGGCAATGTGCGGGAGTTTATCGATCTGAGTTCCAACAATGTCATCCGTTTTGACTACGGCGGCGACCTGACGGTAGTGGTGCCCGCCTCCGGGGATTTTTCCCGGCGGATATTTTCCCTCCAGCGGGTGCTGGAAACCTTTGCCCAGCGGGGGGAGCGGGTCACAGGCACTTTGGACCTCACCTACGGCGAGGATGAGGCCCGGCTTCTCACCGAGCGGTGGCTGCCCGAGGACTACCTGCCGCCGCTGGAGACGGATGGACCTGTTGCGCCCCAAATGCCCGAGCCGACCCTGGACCCTGCCGGTGACCTTCCCGCGCCGGAGATGCCCAGCATAGCGGGATAGATTCCAAGGCAGATGGCGTAAAACTTTGGGGAAATCTCTACAGAACACTTGACCTGAGGGCAAAAGAGAGATAAAATAAAACAAGATATAGTAGACAGGGCATGGCATATCACAAAATGCCCCGACCTGAATCGGATATACAAATGATTTTACATAGGAGGCTCGCATATGGCATTCGGATTGGATACCGGCCCGGATACTGTGGTCGACATTAAGGTGATCGGTGTGGGCGGCGGCGGCAATAATGTCGTCAACCGTATGGTGCGCAGTGGCGTCAAGGGCGTGGAGTTCATTGGCGTCAACACCGACAAGCAGGCGCTGAATGTGTCCAGCGCCAATCAGAAGATTCAGATCGGCGAGAAGCTCACCGGCGGCCAGGGGGCGGGCAGCGACCCCGAGGTGGGCAAGAAATCCGCCGAGGAGAGCCGTGCCCAGGTGGCCAAGGCCCTGGAGGGCACTGATATGGTCTTTATCACCGCCGGTATGGGCGGCGGCACCGGCACTGGAGCAGCCCCCATCGTGGCCGACATTGCCCGGGAGGCCGGGGTGCTCACCGTAGGCGTAGTGACCAAGCCCTTTAACTTTGAGGGCCGCCGCCGGATGCAGCAGGCTGAGCTCGGCATCGAGGCCCTGAAGGACAAGGTGGACTCCCTGGTCATCATTCCCAACGAGCGGTTGAAGTTCGCCACCGACCAGAAGATCACCTTCGCCAACGCCTTCGAGATCGCCGACGACGTGCTCCGTCAGGCGGTGCAGTCCATTTCCGACCTTATTAAGAATACTGGCTTTATCAACGTGGACTTCGCTGACGTCACCGCCGTGATGAAGGACGCGGGCATGGCCCACATGGGCGTGGGTCGGGCCGCAGGGAAGAACAAGGCCGAGGAGGCCGCCAAGATGGCTATCTCCAGCCCTCTGCTGGAGACCAGCATTGACGGCGCCCGGGGCGTACTGGTGAACATTACCGGCTCCATGGACATCGGGCTGGAGGAGGTGGAAACCGCCGCCGACATGGTGCGGCAGGCCGCCCACCCCGACGCCCTCATTATTTTCGGCGCCGCCTTTGACGAGGACATGGAGGACGAGATGCAGGTCACTGTCATTGCCACCGGCTATGACGAGGCCGCCGCCAAGGCTTCCGCCACCGGCGGCGCGTTTACCAAGGCCGGCGAGAAGGTGGAGGCAGATCTTATGGCGAAGGCTACCGCCGTAGCGAAGCCTGCTGAGGCTGCAGAGGATGACGACCAGTGGCAGTCCATCTTCAACATTTTCAACCGGGATTAAAGCAGAAGCTTTGCCCCCACGGGTCGTGTGGCCCGCGGGGGCTTTTTGCTGCCCTTGACACTTTCGGGAAACGTGCTAGAATTACCTGTGATCAAAAAGAACGGGGAGATGCAAAATGATACGCTTAATAGCCGACCTTCACACCCATACGCTTGCCAGCGGCCACGCCTATGGTACCATTCGGGAACAGGCCCAGGCCGCGGCGGAGGCAGGGCTTTCCATGCTGGGACTGACCGAGCACGCTCCCGGCGTCCCCGGCACCGCCCACCCCCTCTATTTCAACAACCTCTTCACCATCCCACGGACGCTTTACGGGGTGGAACTGCTTCACGGCAGCGAGATCAACGTCCTTTCCGGGGGCGAATTGTCCCTGGAGCAGAAGTGGATGAAAAAGCTGGACTATGGCATCGTAGGGATCCACCGGGTCTGCTACACCGACGAGGGGATCGTGAAGAATACTGACAACCTTATCAAGTGTATGGCCGACCCCAAGGTCCGCTTTGTCTCCCATCCCGACGACAACCACACCCCTCTGGACTATCCTGCCCTGGTGAGCGCCGCAGTGGAGCTGGGGGTGGCCCTGGAGGTAAACAACAGTTCCTTCCTGAAGCTGGACAAGCGGCTGGGCTGCCTGGACAACTACCGCGCCATGCTCTCGCTGTGTATGGAGCTGCGCTGTCCCATCGTGGTGGACTCCGACGCCCACGACCCCAGCCGGGTGGGAAAGTTCGAGGAAGCGGTGAAATTTTTGGAGGAGGTGGGCTTTGACCCCTCCTTCATCGTCAACGCCGAAGAGGAACGGGTGCGGCGGTTTATTGATACCGGGAAGCTGTAATGAGTGACCGGGATGGATACAGGAAAAAGGCTGTCCCCTCAGGGACGGCCTTTTTTACCGCCGCAGTCGGAAACAGACAGCGCTGGAAAAAATTATGTTAACTAAAATGACCGTTGTCCATTGACGCTTGCTGTCAAATCAGGTAGAATAAGAGCAGCTTCCGCAAAGGAGAAACCCCTATGAAAAGATGCGCCGCGCTGCTGTGTATGATGACCCTGCTTCTGGCTGTGTGCCTGCCCGCCTTTGCGGAGGGACCTGCCGGGACAGTGGAGATACAATACCATGATGAGACTATGGGCGCCTATGGCCCCGCAGTCCAAAGCGATAAGGTCAATGTGCTCCTCAACGGAGAGGTCATGGAGCTGGACGTCCCCGCTGTTATCCGAACGGTAGAGGGTGTGGACGGGCGTACCCTGATCCCGGTGCGCCCCATTGCCGAGGCCCTGGGGGCTAAGGTGGTGTGGATCGGAGAAAACCGCCAGGTCCTGGTCAGCCGGGGAAGCGATACCATTGTCCTGACTTTGGGGTCTTCCGCGGCTGTGGTCAACGGGGAACGGGTGGAGCTGCCGGGCGCGGTGCCCCCCTGTGTGGCTATGGTGGATGGAGCGGAGCGGACGCTGGTACCCCTGCGTTTTGTTTCCGAGCAGCTTCATGCCCAGGTGGATTGGGAGAACGATACCTTCACCGCTCTGGTCACAGCTGAGGTCCCGGCGCAGCCCTCCCCTACGCCGGAACCCACCCCTGCTCCTACGCCCACCCGTCCTGTGGGACAGCCCAAAGGCTACCTTCTGCGGATGGTGGCCGACGACAAGGCGGGGAGCATCACCCTCTATCTGAACCAGACCCCCCGCTACAAGGTGGTGGACCTGGGGGACAAGATCGCCATTGATCTGCTGGGCTTTGGCATCGGCTCAGGCCAGGACGGCTCACTGAAGACAGAGGACCCGGTCATCAAGTCCCTGCGTTGGGCGGAGCACGGCACTGACCTATACCCGGAGGAGGGCCGGGTCACACGGGTGGTTCTGGACCTGACGCCGGGGTGTACATACGAGAACAATGTGAAGATCATGGGTGACCCTAACCTGCTGGCGGTGGTAGTTACCATGAAGCCCCCGGAGGGGGAGCTGAAGGTGCCTGAGCGGGATGAAAATTGGGACCCCAAAGCCTTTACCGTAGTGCTGGATGCCGGTCACGGCGGCTCCGCCAGCGGGGCGGTGTATGAGGAGGTCCAGGAGAAAAACATTACCCTGCCCATTACTCTGAGAGCGGCCCAGCTGCTGCGGGAAAAGGGCTACAACGTAGTCCTTACCCGGGACAGCGATGTGTATATGGACCTTTATGACCGGGCGGGGATCGCCAACGCCGTGGAGGGAGACGTGTTCGTGTCCATCCACGCCAACGCCAGCTCGTCCAACGCCGGCTTCCAGGGGACCTTTACCTACTCCTATCCCAAGAGTATGGCGGGAGAAAAGCTGGCGGGATATATCCAGAAGGCGGTGGTGGACGCTGCCGGTTCCATTGACCGGGGGTTGCTTACCAACGACTATGTGGTGCTGCGGGAGACCATTATGCCCGCCGCCCTGCTGGAGACCGGGTTCATGTCCTGTCACGAGGAGCTTGCCAAGCTGGTGCAGCCGGAGTATCAGGAAAAGCTTGCCCAGGGCGTGGCAAAAGGCGTGGAAAACTACCTTGCCACCCTCCCGGCGAAAAAATGATCATGTTAGAGTAGAAAAGTCCCAGCCAATTGATTGGCTGGGACTTTTTACTATCTTTTCTTTGGGGCGGAGAGCAGGGAGAGGAAGAAATAGAGAGCCAGGATCAGAGTTACCGCCGCCCCCGCTGAGGCCCCCCAGTAATAAGAGCACATCAGCCCGCCGATCCCGCATACCACCGCCCCCAGCACGGAGAAAAGATGGTACTGTCGGCTGTTCCGGGCCAGGTTCCGCGCCGCGGCGCCGGGGAGGACCAGCAGGGAGTTGATGACCAGCAGCCCCACCCAGGTCATGGACAGGGTGACTACCACTGCGATGGCGGCGTTGAGCACCGCCTCTTGCCAAAATACCTGTACCCCGCGGCTATCGGCCAGGGCGGGGTGGAGGGCGGAGAGAAGGAGATTGTTGTAGCAGCATACCCAAAGCAGAAGGATAAGGGCCAGAATGCCCAGCAGCAGGGCGATCATTCCCGGCTCTACGCTGAGGATATCGCCGATGAGCAGGGCGTTGAATTTGGTAAAGGACCCTCCCCCCAGGGTGGCGGCGAAGATGCCCAGAGCCACCGCCGTGGAGGAGAAGACCCCGATCACTGTATCGCTGGCCAGGGAGGTCTTGTGACGCACCCAGGTGAAGAGGAGGGAGAAGCACAGGGCGAAGATCACTGCCGAACCCATAGGCGCAGCCAGACCGCACAGGGAGCCGATGGCGATACCGGTAAAGGCGGAGTGGCCCAGAGCGTCGGAAAAGAAGCTCATCCGGCTCTGTACCACCATGGTGGACAGCAGCCCGAACAGGGGCGTGATGACCAGGACGGCCAACAGGGCGTTCTTCATAAAGAGCATCCGTCCCGGCTCCGCCCACTCAAAAGGTAGCAGGTCGACGAGGGCATACCAAAGCTCCATCATTCCGCCCCCTTTCCCAAACGAAGATGGAAGACCTCCTGAAACTCTGCACTGGAGAGCACTTCGGCGGGGGAACCGGACTTCAGTACGGTGTTGCGTAGGAGGAGGACCTTGTCGGCAAAAGGCTCCAGAGTGGCGAAATCGTGGGTGGAGAAAAGGATGGAGAGGTCGTAGCTACGTCGAATTTCATCCAGCATATCCAGCAACTGTCGCTCTCCCTCCACATCCACGCCGGACAGGGGTTCATCCAGAATGAGGATCTGGGGCAGCGGCTCCAGGGCCAGAGCCATAAGCACCCGCTGCACTTCGCCGCCGGAGAGGGCGCCGACGCGCTTATCCATCAGGCCCTCGGTGTGGGTACGCTCCAGGCATTTTCTTACCCGCTCCCGCAGCTTTTTGGGGATGGGCAGAAAAACCGGCCAGTCGCCGATGGCGGCGGCGAAAAAGTCCAGCACGCTCACCGGGTCGCCCCGGTGAAAGGTGGGGGACTGGGGGACGTAGCCGATGACCGGGCGGCTGCGCTTGCCGTCGGAGCGCTGGAACTGGATGGTCCCCGTGTGGGGCAGCTGGCCCAGCACCGCCTTAAAGAGGGAGGATTTGCCCGCCCCGTTGGGGCCGATGAGGGCCACGATCTCTCCGCAGTGAAGGTGGAAGGACACGCCGTGGAGCAGCTCGGCGTCGCCCAAATTGACCCCCATATCCTTCAGCTCCAGACAGCACAGGCCCTCGCAGCCGTGGCCGCAGCCGGGATGATTGTGTACACTCATGACGCTCCGGCCTCCCATCTATAGTCGGAAAAGGCGGTGAGTACGCTCTTCAAATTGGCCTCCATGGCATCCAGGTAGGGCTGAATGCCCTGTCCGTCCCCGGACATGAGCAGATCCAGCTCGCAGACGGCGCAGCCGGTCTCCCGGGAAAGGACGTCGGCGGCCAGACGGGAGCCGTTGTTCTCCACGAAGATGGCGGGGATATGGTTTTCCTCAATGAGAGCCACTAGCTCCTTGATCTCGGCGGCGGAGACAGTCGCCCCATCTTCCTCTTCAATGGCCTTCAGCAGTTCAAAGTCCTGAGCGGCAGCAAAATATTGAAACCCGTCGTGGAAGGTGATGAGGGGATAGGGGGGGGAGATCATATCCCGGTAGTAGGGATCGACCAGAGACAACGCGTGCAGGGCAGCGGAACCGTTGGCCCGGTAGGCTTCGGCGTGGTTTGCCTCCAGATCGGCCAGGGCGTCGGCGATATTCTCCACCATCTGCCCCGCCCGGTGTGGGTCCATCCACAGGTGAGGATCGAACTCCTCCTCGTGGGAATGGCCTTCGTGCTCTCCGTACTCGAAGGCGGGAAGCAGCTCCACGCCCGCCGAGGCATCAATGACTGCGGCGGAGGACTGCTCCAGGGCTGCCGACATAAAGTCCTCCAGTCCCACGCCGTTTATGACGATGACGTCGGCTCCCTCAATGGCTTTCATGTCCGCCACAGTAAGGGTGTAGTCGTGGAGGCAGGAGGTCTGGGAATTGACCAGCAGGGAGACCTCTACGTTCTCCGCGCCTTCTGTGACGGCGGTGGTGAAGAGATAGAGGGGATAGGTGGTACAGAGGATATGAAGGTCCTGGTGTTCCGGCTGGCGTTGGGTACAGGAGGCCAGGACCAACGTCAGGGCAAGCAACAGACTGAAAATCTTTTTTCTCATTGGGCTTACCCCGGAAGGGAGAGCAGATTGTTGCTGGCGGCGAGCATAGACAGCAGCAGAGCCAGGGTAAAAAAGACCCTTACCAGCGTTCCCAGAACCGGTCCTACCACATCTTTGAAAAGGTCGCCGATCATGTCGGCAATGACGGCGGAGCGGCGGGTCTCGGCGCCTCCCCGGCGTTCCAGCTCCACCCGGCGGCGGGCGCAGTCCAAGGCGCTGCCCGTTCCGGAAAGAAAGACGGCGCCGGAGAGACCCAGCAAAGCAACGGCAATGAGCAGCCCCACTGTGCCCTCGGGGCCTATGATTACTGCCGCGGCAAAGGGGAAGGCGGCGAAAAGACCGGGGGCCAAAGTATAGAGGGCGGCGCTGCGGGCACAGAGGTCGATGCAGGAGGTATAGTCAAATTCCACCCGCTCTCCCAGACGGGCGGCCTCCCGGGCCTGGCGGCGCAGCTCGGCGGCTATGGGCTGCACACTGCTGTGCACCCCGGTAAGGAGAAGAGAGACAAAGAAGGCGGTCAGGATCGCTCCGGCGAAGGCACCCATGAGCAGAACGGGGCTGGCGGCGGAGAAGCCGACGGCGCCGGAATGGGTCCTGACGGCAGTGGTGTACAGCCACACCAGTACCGGCGTGAGAAGAAGCTGTCCGCCGGCGGACAGGGAGCGGCTCAGATTGGCCAGACAGCCGCCCAGGGAATTGAGGATGTCGATACGGCTCAAAAGGGCCTTATCCAGTCCACCCACCTTGACGGCACAGTCGGCATTGTCGGCGATGGGGGAAAGCAGAGAGGCGGAGAGGGAATAGGCCGTGTTGGAGAGGAAGCCCACCCCCGCCAGAGCCACGCCATAAAGTCCATGGGCCAGGGCGTTTTGATAGAGGGTCTCGTAGGCGGCATCCAGCTGTCCGCCCGTGGAAAGAAAGGCGGCAAAAACGGCTATGATGAGGACCAAAAGAATAGAGGAGGCTGAGCGCAGCCCCAGTCCCGTACCTACGGTCAGCTCAGAGAAAACTCCGCCCTCAGCGGTGTTGGCCAGCCGGCGGACGTTGGGATAGAGGTTGGAGGAGCTGCGGCTGGAGAGGTTGGCTACCGCCTGGGCACACAGAAGGCCAACGGTCACGGCGATGAACGGTCCCCAGGTGCCGGTGAGCAGATAAGAGAGAGGGGCGGAAAGAACGGCGGTAAGCCCGGCGGCGATCCAGGCGCCCTTGCGGAGCAAAGCGAGAAGGCTCCGCTCGTCACTATTTTCCTCCGCCTTGATAAGCAGACAGGACAGCAGGGAGCCAAAGATCCCCAGAGCCGCAACTACCACCGGGTAGAGCACGGCGCTCCAAAGGATCGTATTTTTGGCAAACGCGTTCACCGCCGCCCACAAAGCGGCCAGGATAGCCAAGACATACCCGGCATAGAGGTCGCCAGCGGCACCGGCTGCGTTGACTACGTTGTCTCCCACACAGTCGGCGATGACGCCTGGGACCAGACGCGGCTCGGGGGTTTCCTCAGAGGCCGGGAGAGTCCCGGAGCTGAGGTCGGCAGCCTTGGCAAAAATACCGCCTCCCAGCCGGGAGAGGAAGGCGGCATAAGCCGCCCCGGCGCCAAAAAGCCCCAAGGTGCTCACAAGGCGCTGGGGATCATAGTCCAAGCCGTAGCGGAGGATGTGGAACCAGACGAAGATATCCAGAAGAGCGATACCGCCCCCGGCGAAGGCGGCGGCGCTGCTGGCGGTAAAGGCTATATTAAAGCTGTTATGGGCACCCTCTTTTACCCCGGTAGCCACCCTGGCGTTGGAGAAAATGGAAAGGGCCAGGGCAAAAAGCCCGACTATGGCGGCGCAGACCCCACCCGTAAGAAAGGCCAGAGGCAGGTTGGGGTTGCCCAGAAGCCCCAGACGTTCCAGCCCGAAGAGAGCGAGCAGTGTCAGGGTGAACAGGGGTACAGCCACCACACACTGGCGCTTCAGAAAAGCCAGTGTGCCCTTCCGTACGGCACGGGAAAATCCGGCCAGCGGCTCCTCCTCCGGCAGCTTCCACAGCCGGAAGAGCTGTACCCCGGCGTAAATGAGAGCCGCGGCGGCGGCCAAAAAGGCCACCCAAAACAAATTTTCCACCTGGAAATAAGCGGCCATACCCGTTCACCTCCTTTGGTTCAGAATTTAAGTCTGCCGTCCAGCCGGTTCACCAGGAACTGAGCGGCAAAGCCAGTAAAGGTGCCGGCAATGACTCCGGTGAGGAGCAGTATCGGTAAGTACATGATAAGCTGAGGCGTCTTGGCAATGGCGATAGCCACGCCGATCTGCCCGATGTTGTGAAAAATGGCTCCAATAGAGCCGCACACCCAAAGCTGCTTCATGGTCAGGAGCTTTCGCAGCAGAAGCATACAGAGGTAGCACAGCAATCCTCCCGCCAAAGAGTAGAGGAAGGTGGAGCCGCCGGCGAAGAGAGCGCCCAGAAAGATGCGGGAGAGGAGGATCATCAGGGCGTCCGCCGGACCCAGGGCAAACATGGCGTATACCGTCACGATGTTGGCAAGGCCCAACTTGACCCCCGGGACGGGGACAATGGGCGGGATCTGGGCCTCCACCATAAAAATGGTCAAAGCGATGGCGGTGAGCAGGGCGCAGAAGGTCAGGCGTTTGGTATTCAATATGTCTCACCCCCAAAAAGGTTTGTGTTCCATGTATTTCTCCGAGTAGTGGAGAGGCAGCGGGGCCACTCCCCCTGGTTTAATAGCTCTTGTATAGCAGCGGTACATCCTCAGCCGCCACCACCTGGATGATAAGGGTGTTGGGCAGACAGGCAATGGGCAGACCGCCGGCCTCCACCCAGCCCTGGTAGACGCAGATCTGGTCGGGACAGGTGGCCTCCTGGACCCGGACCATACCGGGGGAGAACTCCACCGTGTTGGTCAGCCCCGCCTGGCCGGTATACGCCTTGGTATAGCTTTCCGTGACAGCGGACAGGTCCACCATTTCCACCATCTCGCCGTCCAGATAGACCACCGCGGTATCGCCGGGGGCCTGGGCGGAGGGACGGAGATAGATGTAGGCTGTGGCGGCGGCAGAGATGACCAGGATAGCGGCCACCAAAATGATCCAGAACCGATTAGATAGCTTTTTCATGTCATTCCTCCACGATATGCAGGGTGTAGCCCGAACCGTCCACCAAGGTAAAGGCGTCGGCCAGACCGGGAGTGATCCAGATATTTTGTTCCTCATCCATGAGGATGCACTCAAAATCCCTGTGCGCCCGCCAGTAGCCCAGGCCCTTGTCCAGACCCATGACGAACAGGGCGGTGGAAAGTCCGTCGCAAAGGGTGCCCGAGTCGGCCACAATGGTAACTGAGGTGAGTCCGCTTCGGGCGGGAGCGCCGGTGGCGGGGTCAATGATATGCCAGTAGCGCACTCCGTCGGCCTCGAAAAAGCGCTGGTAGCCTCCCGAGGTCACCGCCGCCTGGTCGATGATCTCCAAAATACCTACGTTGTCGTTGGCGTTGCCGTTGGGGTTTTGGATGCCAATGCGCCAGGCCGAGCCGTCGGGCTTAGCCCCTACGGTCTGGATGTTGCCGCTCAGACGTAGGATGGCGGAGGTCACCCCCATGCCCCGGAGCATTCCGGCGCACAGCTCTCCGGCGTAGCCCTTGGCCAGGGCGCCAAAGTCCACTTCCATTCCGGCGGGGAGGGTGGCGTCGGCAGGGCCGGTCTCATCCGGCTCCACCTGGACAGCCCGGTAGTCCACCAGTGCCAGTGCCTTTTCCAGCTCATCCCCGGAGGGGACGCGGTAGTCTCCTGTGGTGAAGCCCCATGTCTTCAAAACGGGGTACATGGTGATATCCAGGGCGCCTCCTGTGGTCTCCCCCAGCTCCCGGGCAGAGCGGAGCAGGGCGTTGGTCTCGGGGCTGATGCGGACGCTTTCTCCCTCGGCGTGGTTGAGCTTCCACACCTCGCTGTCCTCCAGGGTCACCGATAGGAGCCGTTCCAGACTGTTCACCCGGTCAGTGGCCGCCGCCAGAGCCTCCTCGGCGTGGGGACCGTAGACGGTAAAGGACATCACTGTATCCATGGCGAAGAAGGTGTTGTCCCGGTGCTCCTCTGCCGCTAAGGGGCTGGCGGTGGGAGCCGGAGGAGCTTTTTGACAGCCGGAGAGGCTCAGCACCGCCGCTGTGGTCAGAGCCAGCAGCCGCTTCCAGGCGTTATTTTGCATAATAGTTGATAAGGCACCCGGCCAGAATGATGTCCCGCTCCTCCCGGGTGAGGCCGGGGAGCTGAAGCTTCACCGGGGTCTGGCTTGGCTCGCCGCTGTCGGAGGGCCGAAGGAGGAAGGCGTCGATCTCCTCCCCGTCGCCCTCCAGGAGCGTTTTGATGCCGGGAATGTAGAGGCTGTCCCCCTCCTGGATACCCCAGCTGGCCACGTCCTCGGCGATAAAGGGCAGCATACCCCAGTTCACTACATTGGAGCGGTAGCGTTTGGTGGCGTATTCCGCCGCCAGGTTGGCGCAGCCGCCCAGGACCCGCTGACAGGAGGCGGCCTGCTCCCGGGCGGAGCCGTCTCCCGGCTTCAGGGCCATGATGAAGGAGCCGATGCCTGTATCGGCGGGGAAGTTTTTGCCCTCCCCGGAGCGGCGCTTCAGCTCCTCAGCCTGGACCTTTTGGGCGTTGGAGACATACTTGGGGCATTTCCGGCTCAAGGCAAACTGGGAGAGCTTGATGGGGTTGGAGCGGTAGGAGGAGGTCTCCCCGGAGGGGATAAGCTCATCGGTGGTGGTCACGCTGTCATAGATGGCGGCGCAGCAGGTGAGGAGCAGATTCTCCGGCAGGGGGATCTGCTCCGGCCAGTCGGCGATGTTGGGGCCGAAGACCAGCTGGGCGCTGGGATCGGGCTTGCCCACGCCGTAATATACCCGGGCGCGGTAGGCGCTGTCGTCGTAGGCCCAGCCTTCGTCGGGGCGGTCAATGGGGCAGGCGTCCAATTCGTTCGCGGCGGTAAGAACTCCGCCGTTTAAGGCCGTGGCGGCAATGCTCCGGGCGTCCATGAGAGCCACGTAGCTTACCTGGCCATCACCCGGCTTGCTCCCCTCCCGGTTGGGGAAGTTCCGAGTGGAGTGGCGGATGGAGAAGCCGCCGTTGGCGGGCACGTCCCCCGCGCCAAAACAGGGACCGCAGAAACAGGAGCGGATGGAGCAGCCCGCCGCCATCAGGCCGGCAAGATAGCCCTGGCGGGTCAGCTCCAGAGTGATGGGCATGGAGCCGGGGTAACAGGAAAGCCAGAATCCCCCGGCGCCGGTGGAGCGGCCCTTCAATATCTCAGCGGCCCGCTTCAAATTCTGATAGGTACCGCCGGAGCAGCCGGCAATAACTCCCTGGTCCACAATAAATTTTCCATTGACCAGTTTGTCCGACAGGCTGGGGGCGTTCTTTACCCCTAACTGTTCGGCGGTGCGCTTATCCACCTCGTGGAGCAGATCGGCGGCATTCAGCTTAAAATCCTCGATGGTGTAGGCGTTGGAGGGGTGGAAGGGCAGGGCGATCATGGGCTTGGCAGCGGAGAGGTCCATCTCCACCAGCGCGTCATAGTAGGCCCCCTCGTCGGGAGCCATGGCCTTGTAGTCTTCCCCCCGGCCCAGGGCGGTGAGGTGGGCTTTTGTCAACTCGTCGGTCTGCCACACCGAGGACAGGCAGGCGGTCTCGGTGGTCATCACGTCGATGCCCGAGCGGTAGTCCATGGAGAGGCTTTCCACGCCGGGGCCGAAGAACTCCAGCACGGCGTTTTTCACCGCGCCGCTGGGGAAGGTGGCTCCCACCAGGGCAATGGCCAGGTCGTGGGGGCCCACGCCGGGGCGCGGCGCGCCGGTGAGGTAGACGGCGATGACCTTGGGGTAGGCGATGTCGTAGGTCTTGTTCAACAGCTGCCGGGCCAGCTCCGGCCCGCCCTCGCCAATGGCCATGCAGCCATAGGCGCCGTAACGGGTATGGGAATCTGAGCCCAGGAGCATCCGCCCCGGCGCGGCGTACCGCTCCCGCATGTAGGAGTGGATGACGGCCTGGTGGGCGGGGACGAACTCGCCGCCGTACTTTTTGGCGGCGGAGAGGCCGAAGAGGTGGTCGTCCTCGTTGATGGTGCCGCCCACGGCGCACAGGGAATTGTGACAGTTGGTGAGCACATAGGGCAGGGGAAAGCGGTCCATGCCGGAGGCCCGGGCGGTCTGGATGATGCCCACATAGGTGATGTCATGGGAGGCCATGGCGTCAAATTTGATCTGGAGGCGGCCCATGTCGCCGCTGCGGTTATGGGCGTTCAGAATATTCCAGGCCATGGTCTTGCGCCGTCCGGCGTCGATCCCGGCGGGATCTTTTGCGGCGGGGATAAAGTCGCCCTTTTGATAAAAGAAGCCCTCTTGCTTCACGGAAATGCTCATCGCACTCGCTCCTTTGCGTCGAACTTGGAACAGGATTTTGGTCAAGTACCATTTATCATACCAAATTTCCGACAAAAACGCAAGGGCGGAGAGGGTTTTTCACAAAGGAGGTACCATCCTTTTCCGATTTATGATATGATAGAAATGATAAAGCAACGTGGAGGAGGGCGGGAGAATGGTCATTTTACTCACCGGGGCGTCTCATACCGGGAAAACGCTGCTGGCCCAACGGCTGCTGGAAAGATGCAAATACCCCTGCCTGTCTGTTGACCATCTGAAGATGGGGCTGATCCGCAGCGGGAACACCAGTCTGACCCCAGAGGAGGACGACGCGCTGACGGAATATCTTTGGCCCATTGTCCGGGAGATGGTGAAGACCGTCGTGGAAAATGGGCAAAACCTGATCGTGGAGGGCTGCTATATCCCTCTTGACTGGAAAAAGGACTTTTCAGAGGCATATTTGAGGGAGATCCGCTGCCTGTGCCTCATCATGAGCGAAAACTATATCAGTGAGCGCTTTTCTGACATCAAGGCATACGCCAATGCCATAGAGCAAAGGGCGGATGACAGTGGATGTACGATGGAACTCCTGCTGGCAGAGAACGCCCGTTATTTGGAGAAGTGCCAAAAATATGGCTGCGCCTATCTTTTGATCCATGAGGACTACCCGGTGGAAGCCGATCTTTTCGCCGCCTTGCAATCCCCGCCGGAAGCCGCTATAATGATAGCATCAGAAAGCGAAAAGGAGTGATTTTCATGCAGAAACACGCTCTTCAATTTCACATCCAGTGCAAGGAGGGGGATGTGGGCCGGTACTGTCTCCTTCCCGGTGATCCTGGCCGGTGTGAGAAGATCGCCGCCTACTTTGACGATCCCGTGAAGATCGGACAGAACCGGGAATATTGCATCTACACCGGCACTCTGTTGGGGGAGAAGGTCAGCGTTTGCTCCACCGGCATCGGCGGACCAAGCGCGGTCATTGCAATGGAGGAACTCCATAACATTGGCGTGGAGACTTTTGTCCGGGTGGGCACCTGCGGCGGTATCGCCCTGAAGGTGCAGTCCGACGACGTGGTCATCGCCACCGGGGCCATCCGCCACGAGGGGGCCTCCCGGGAATACGCCCCCATTGAGTTCCCCGCCGTCAGCGACTATGTGGTACAGGAGGCTCTGGTCCAGGCAGCCAAAAACCTGGGGAAGCCCTGGCACGCCGGAGTGGTTCAATGTAAGGATTCTTTCTATGGCCAGCATGACCCCGTGCGGATGCCGGTGAGCTATGAGCTGCTGGAGAAATGGGAGGCATGGAAGCGTCTGGGAGTGCTGGCTTCCGAGATGGAGTCGGCTGCCCTGTTCTGCTGTGCAGCCGCCCTGGGGGTGCGCTGTGGTTCCTGTTTCCATGTGGTCTGGAATCAGGAGCGGGAAAAGGCGGGGCTGGACCAGAAGGAGAGCCACGACCTCTCCGCCGCCATCGAGGTGGGGATCGAGGCGGTGAAGCTTCTCATCCAACAGGACAAGGCGTAAAAAAGATAACTACGGCAGTCGGGTCGCCCATCTTGGGCGGCCCGGTTTTTTAGGAGAGACCCTGTATAATGGAAGAAAAGCTAAGGACATCGACAAAAATTGTACACTTTTGACAAAGGAGGAGAGAATTCCAGATTCCCTCTTGTGTTTTTGAATAAAATCGGATATAATTAGTAAATCATTCCAGTGTACTTATTGGTAACATCATTATCATGTAGGGGGATCGTGTCATGAAACTCAAGGGGATCGGCGCAGCTGAGGGGATTGCCAGCGCGAAGATGTGGCGGATGGCTACCCTTGACCTGACGGTGCAGGAGGAGGTTGGCCGGGACAGTGAGACTGAGACCCAGCGATTTACCGACGCCCAGAAGACTGCCATTGCGGAGTTGACCGTCCTTTACGATCAGACTGCCGAACGAGATGAGAAGAACGCCATGATCTTCGATATCCACCGCATGATGGTGGAGGATCTGGACTTCGCCGAGGGCGTTCAGGATATGCTTTCCACCGGCTGTAGCGCCGAATGGGCGGTACAGGAGACCGGGAAAATGCTCTCGGATATGTTTGCCGCTTTGGATGATGAGACCATGCGGGCCCGCGCCGCCGACGTGAAGGATGTGTCAGGGCGTATCATTCGCATTTTGAAGGGGATCCCCGAGGCCGCCGCCATGCCGCTGGAGCCTGTCATCGTAGCTGCTGAGGACCTGTTGCCCCGCCAGACCGTGAAGCTGGACAAACGCTACGTGGCGGGCTGCGTGACAAAAATGGGTTCTGTGACCTCCCACTCTGCCATCCTGGCCCGGTCCATGGGTATTGGCTGCGTGGTGGGTATGGCCGATGATTTTGACAAACTTCCTGAGGCGTGCATTTTGGCCATCGACGGTACCACCGGCGAGGTCATTGCCGATCCTACACCCGAGGAGGCCGCCGAATATGCCGCCAAGAGAACTGCTTTTCTAGAAGAGCAGGGGACCTTGCAAAATTATTTTGGCCGGGAGGCTATTACCAAGTCGGGCCACAAGTGCCTGGTGTGCGCCAACATCGGCAGCGTCAAGGATGCCGAGGTGGCTAAGGCAGCCGGAGCTGACGGCGTGGGACTTTTCCGCAGCGAGTTTTTGTATCTGGATTCCCCAGACTTTCCCTCGGAGGAAAAGCAGTTTGCCGCCTACCGGCGGGTGCTGGAGATATTTGCTCCCAACCCGGTAGTGGTGCGGACCTTGGATCTGGGCAGCGACAAACAGGCCCCCTACTTTAACATTCCCGATGAGGAAAATCCCGCCATGGGCTACCGGGCCATCCGCATCTGCCTGGATAGGCCCGAGATATTCCGTACTCAGCTCCGGGCTTTGCTCCGGGCCTCTGTGTATGGCAAGCTGGACATCATGTTCCCCATGATCACTAGTGTGGGCCAGGTAAGGCGCATCAAGGAGATCGTGGAAGAGTGCAAGGCGGAACTGAAGACCGAGGGTATTCCGTTTGCCGACGATATCGAACTGGGGGTAATGATAGAGACCCCCGCCGCCGCCATCATGAGTGACGAGATCGCCAAGGAGGTGGACTTCTTCTCCATTGGCACCAATGATCTGACCCAGTATACCATGGCCGCGGATCGGATGAACGTCCGGGTGAACAATATCTTTAACTCAGAGGACCCTGCCATCCTCCGCCTGATCGAGATCACTGCCAGGAATGCCCATGCCGCCGGTATTTGGGTGGGGGTGTGCGGCGAGGCGGGAGCCAACACCAGGCTCACCTCCTTCTTCATGAAGAACAAGCTGGATGAGTTGTCGGTAGCGGCCACCTCCATTTTGAAAGTCCGCAAGGCTATTTGTGAAAGTGAGGAATAGAGAAATGAGAGTTATTAAAGCGAAAGACTACCGGGAAATGAGCCGTGCCGCGGCCAACATCATCTCCGCCCAGATCCTTCTGAAGCCCGACTGTGTTCTGGGTCTTGCCACCGGCTCCAGCCCGGTGGGGACCTATGAGCAGCTGATCGAATGGTATAAAAAGGGCGATCTGGACTTCTCCCAAGTCACCACGGTGAATCTGGACGAGTATGTGGGCCTTGCCCCCGATCATGACCAGAGCTACTACTATTTCATGCACCACAACCTTTTTGACAGCGTGAACCTCCGTCCGGGAAGCACGAACCTTCCCGACGGCTGCGCCGCCGACATGGACGCCGAGTGTATCCGCTATGATACCCTGCTCCGGACCCTGGGGGTCGACCTTCAGCTCCTGGGCCTGGGCAACAACGGCCACATCGGCTTTAACGAGCCGGACAAGGAATTTTCCAAGGGGACGCATATCGTCACCCTCACCGAGAGTACCCTGGAGGCCAATAAGCGCTTTTTCGCCAGCATCGACGATGTGCCCAAGACCGCTATCTCCATGGGCAC
>CAJTLK010000016.1 GCA_910577415.1 uncultured Oscillospiraceae bacterium | reverse complement strand
AAGCTCGTATACGGCGCAGATCGCCGCTATCGTAAAGGAACTGTCGCTGGCGGAGAACTTCACGGCGGAGGAGCGGGAGGAGCTGTCCCACTACTTCATCGAGCGCGATCTGACGGAGGACACCTTCGCGGCCACGGACGTGGACACCACGGTGTCCGGGCAATTCCTGCCCATGAAGGACGAGGGGGCGGCCATCACCGGAAGCTCCATCACGGAGGAGCGGGGGCTGCGGGAGGACTTCGGCAAGACCATCTACACCATGGCGGGAGGACGGTTCTCCCTCCACGCGGGAAAAGAAGTGAGCGGAGACATCATCCGGGGCGTGCTGGACACGGAGGCGGACGGCACATTTCACCTGAGCCTCTATGCCGGGAGTATCCGGGCGGGAGACAAGACGGCACAGAGCGGGATGATCGCGGTCTCGGGCAGTATGAGCGGCCTGGGTGGCAATATCCAGGCGGTGACAAAGGACGACATCACCGTCTATGAGGGGTCTTCCCTCTCGTTCACGGTGACGGAGGGCAACGCCTACCTGACGGCCAACGTGAGCGACTACCAGCGGTACGCGGTGGAGACGGAGCTTTACGAGTACGCCGCGGGGGTGCTCCACGAGCTTGCCACGCCGACGTATGAGTTCAGCGTGGATTCAGGCAACTTCATCTTCGCCAAGGAGTTCGCGCCGTTCCGGGAGCGGCTGGAGCTGGGCAAGGGAGTCTACCTGAACGTGGGCCACAAGCAGCTCATCACGCCGTACATCATTGAGTTCGAACTGGACTTTGAACGCCGGGAGAAGTTCTCCATCATCTTCTCCAACCGCTTCAAGCGGCACGACAACGTGAACACGCTGAAGGAGATCATCGAGACCAGCTATTCCAGCGCAAGGAGCTTCGACGCGGCAAAGTACCTCTACAACCAGACCGCGGGGCAGGCCACGGCGGTATCCAGGTTCATGTCCTCCTCCCTGGACGCGGCAAAGAACCATGTGCTGTCGGCCAAGGCACAGGTGAGCATGGACGGGGCGGGGCTGCACATCGGCGGCGACGGCGGCGACCAGATCCGCATGACGGGCAGCATGATCGCCATGACGGACAACAACTGGGAGACGGCAAAGCTGGCTATCGGGCGGTTCGCCTCGCCGGAGCTGGGCGAGTATTGGGGTGTGAACGCCGATATCCTGGCAGGCGTTGTACACATCGGAAACATGACCATACTGGAAAACCAGCAGTACGACGCAAAGGGACAGCCGACGGGGGTCATGCAGTTCAAGGTGGACGCAACGGGAGCGTGGCTGAATAACTCCACAATGGTCTTGCAGCAGGACGGCGGAGGAAGGATACTCCTCGACCCCAAGTACGGTATCGTGGCGGGCACGAAAGACCTCTTCGACACCGACGGCACCACGGTGCTGCCGGGATTCATCGGCAAGGACGGGAAGATAGACTTCGACGAGGACGGTATGCCGAGGAACAGCAACTTCTTCCTTGACCTGCGGGATGGGTCTGCCTACTTCCGGGGCAACGGTGAATTTAACGGTATCGTACATGCAAGCGGCGGCGAGTTTGACGGCGTTGTCAAGGCACGGGATTTCATGCTCCCCAGCGGGGACAGCATGGTATCCGTCCTCAACAACGACAAGAAGATTAAGAGCGACTGGCTTGACCTGCTTGGTATCAACATCAAGGACGCCGCCGGGAACACTATGATGACCATTGACGGCACAAAGGGGATCACCATCAACAAGGGGTCTATCAGTTGGGGAGCCGTGACAGGGACGGACGAGATCGACCAGAGGATACAGGACGCCAAAGACGCAGCAGACGACGCCTACAGCGAGGCGTCGTCCGTGAATGATAACCTATTGAAGTTGGTGCAGGGCAAATACACTACGCCGAAGAGCACATTTATCGACGGCACAACGGTAAAGTCACCCACCATCGAGGCGGGAACCATCACCGGAGCGGAAATCTACGGCAGCGATATCTACGGCGGGGCGTTCTATGATCTGAATGGGAAGTCTAAGTTGGTTCTCAATCCAAGCAACACTTATAATAATTACGCGGACTTGGTGTTATATGGCGGAGGCGATGGACGGACAGCAGCTTTCTGCATATATGATACTTTCGGTGGCGTAGAGCTTTCTGGATATGGAGTTTCAGCAATGATAATAAGCAAAGCCACCAGGAGAACCCACGCCCAAGGCACTTGGGATTTTTCCAACGCCACCGTAACTGGCATCACCGCCGTGTTTGCGTGATGTGCTTATATGTTTCTTAAAAGAAAACTATGAACTCGTCACCAACGGCGCTGAAACTACCGAACGGATAAACAATGCCTATATCATTCTTCCCGGTATAATCAACATCGTGTAGTACCCGATATATAAGCTCTTTGACGTGCGTTAACTGGTTGATTGTGTCCTCAGTTATGGATGTCGTACCGCTTTTCGGGGTTCCAAAATATAGGGCCTGATTCGGCGCTTTGCTCTCGTCCAATATTCCATACTCGTATTCCCACTCTTCCACCAGCTCTTTATAAATCGCGTTCTCCTCGTCTGTCCAGTCGGAGTAGTCCATGTTAGAACTGCTCTCGGCTGGCGCAGACGTCGGGACTGATGTCAAAGCTTTTTCTGGATTACCGACGGTAGCCATATTACTGGCAGCATCGTAGCCGACCTCTAAGCCATAAGATTCCGCTAAGGCACGAAGGGGCGCATAGGTGGTGCCGTTATAGGCGAACACCGGGACATCGGCCCCGTTAACGTCCTTTGGCGCAAAGACTTCCCCATTCACCTGTACGTTAACGGGGTCTACCTCAATGGTCATGCGGCCTGAGATAGCGATAGCGGAGAAGGTCAGCGAAGCGACAAGGGCGGTGGCAACGGCCCCGACGAGGAATGAACCAAAACGGTGTTTCATGGTGATAGCCTCCTAATTTCCATGTTGCAGGTCAACTTTCGTCGTCCTGCGGCAAAGGTTCAATCTTAGTATCAAAGATGATACCTGGATCAGAATGGGAAAAGCTCTCTGTAATACGCTCCATCGTTGGGGCTGGCGGCCACTCCTCGGCGGTCTCTTCTTTGTCAATGTTATCCGGTGAAATCATTTCTTTACATCTCCTTCAAAAAATGAGGTAACTATATGACTGAATATGAAAAAACACTATCAGATTGGCCAGAAGCACCTAAAATGGAACTTATCGCAGAAACTGACGCAGGGTCGCCGGTGCTCACGGTCATATCCGCATCACTCGTTATAGCTGCTTTGGTACTGGCGCTTGCGTCGGCGTTGCGGTAACTATTTGATCTTTCAAATAGATAAACCACGCTATAAAAATAATCATAAGAACACAAAACGACAGTACGATCATCCCATTAAGTTCCAGCTGTTTTTCGCTCTTTTCCCGGTTCGTATTGCGGTTATGGATGGCACCTTCCCGATACAGGGCTACGAGCCGTTTGTTGATAACGCAGACCTCCGGCGCCCCCATTCCCTGCTGCTCTGCAAATTTAATAGTTTTTTCCATTTCCTGAATTGGGAAATAACAATACTGGAATCCAGAATATGCACCTTTAAATTTAAAAAGTGTTGTCAGAAAAACGCCGCCACTCAGGGCGCAAAGCAATAACGCAATCAACTTATGTACTGTAAGCGGGCACTGCATCGGGAACATCTCAGCTAT
Source organism: uncultured Oscillospiraceae bacterium (assembly GCA_910577415.1). Classification (GTDB taxonomy): domain Bacteria; phylum Bacillota; class Clostridia; order Oscillospirales; family Oscillospiraceae; genus Vermiculatibacterium. The sequence goes on along the minus strand of CAJTLK010000016.1, from coordinate 24,765 downwards.
TAGCAAGACATGTCCACTACCGATAATCGTGAGCAAAGTGATGGCATTTGGCAGTTTGCTATTCAGCCGTTCCGAAAAGGCAACCTCTTTTTCGTACAAATCTTTATAATACGACAACAAGTCGAATTCGTCTGATGGCACTGCATTTCCAGTCCTTTCGCTGAGTACAACGCACTTGTTCAATGTACTATCGTGTAGGAAGCGTGAGGACAGTATACCATAAAAACCCACATGACGCAAGAAAATCATACCGACACATAACCATTTCAAACCTATAAGGGGGCATAGCTTTTGAAAAATTACACGGTGCCGCCTATCCGAAACGCCATCGTAATGCTGACCAACCAGTGCAACTGCCGGTGCGTGTACTGCTTTGAGAACCGGAGCAAGGAGCGGATGAGCCTGGATACGGCAAAGGCGACGCTGGGCTTTCTGCACAGCAGCGGCAGCCCCAGACCGGGCTTCACCTTTTTTGGCGGCGAGCCGATGCTGGAATTTGACAGCATTATACGCCCGCTGGTGGAGCACGCCAAGACGGCGTATAACGTGCCTACACGGTTTGCCATGACAACCAATGGCACGCTGTTTACAAGGGAGAGGCTGCAATACCTGAAGGAGAACACGGCGGGGTTCATGCTGAGCATGGACGGGGCGGCGACGGCGCAGAACGGGAACCGTCCGCTGGCGAACGGGGGAAACAGTTTTGACGCGGTGATGAAATACGTGCCGTACATACTGGAGCTGTGGCCCAACCAGTCGTTCCGGGAGACGCTGACGCAGTATAACGCGGGGTCTTTCTTTGAGGATATCCTGTTTTTCCAGTCTATCGGGTGTAAAAATCTGATGATCGTACCGGATATCTTTGAGGCATGGAGCGAGGAAAGTATTGAAACGCTGTCACAGCAGGTCAAGCGATATGAGGAGTATATCATCGACCAATTTCGGCATGGGGTCAGGCCGCTGCTCACCCACGAGTATTCCATGGGGTTCAAGCAAATCGTATCGGCCCACAACTGCGCAGTAAAGGGCACACCGCGCCGCTCCGGCCCGGGGTGCGCCGGGTGCAGCCAGTGCGGTTTCGGCGTAAGAGGAAGCGCGTCCATCGACCCTAACGGAGATATATACGGGTGCCACCACATCAGCCCCCTGAACCGGGAAAGCCCATTTTACATCGGCAATATTTATGAGGGTATTGACGAGGAACGGGTGCGAAGGCTGGTCTCGCTATACGACCCGGCGGCAGTGGGCAACGAGCAGTGCAAGAGCTGCGGCCTGGACGGGTTCTGCCATGGGGGCTGCGCACCGAACAACTATCAGATCATGGGGAATGTCAACCGTGTGCCGCCCATGTACTGCGTTTGGCAGCGGCTTATGGCGGACAGCGCATACAGGATCATGGAAACCCTGCACAAAGAGGAGAACCAGCTTTTTAACGCCACGTTTGTCGAGGGCGTTACAAGGGGGTGGTGAGCTTGCTGGAGTTTTTACAGGATTACAGCAATATCCCGGAGCAACTCCTTGCCGCGCTTACCGTATCTACTCTGAGCGCCGCCTGCGGCGACACGCCAAGCTGTTCAACGGACGAAAGCGACTGTTCTTCAGACGGCGGGTGCTCGTCTGATTGCAGCGATTGCTCTTCAGACGGAGAGTGTTCATCGGATTGCGGAGACACGCCAAGCTGTTCAACGGACGAGAGCGACTGCTATTGGGACAGCGGAGGGTGTATTACAGACAATACTCCCTGCTCCTCGGACGGCGGGTGCAGCTCTGACGGTGGATGCAGTTCTGACGGCGTGAAGCCGCCCACCCCAACCGGGAAGCGGGCCAGCGTGAGCATTACGGACATTTCGGCATACAGCGCGACGGCAGTGGTCACGGTAAACGACGCCACGGAAATCAGTCTTCAGGTCAAGGATACCGTCACAGGAGACTGGGTATGGGACGGAGATTTCTCCATTACGAGGCCGGTCACATATGTTTTCCTCACCGGGCTTACGCCGGACACCAGGTATTCCTATTACATCTGGGACGACATCGGCGGGAATTCCGCCACGAGATATTTCACCACCCCCTCCAACCGTCCGGGCAACTGGTCGTGGTGGTCGGAGGTGGGGAGCAAAAAGACCATATCGCTGTCGGCCAACGAGTGGAACGCGTTTTGCGAGAGAGTCAACGAGTTCCGGGAGTATAAAAACCTCCCCAAATACGGCGCGTTCGTCCAGGTGGGCCGGGGAGACCCCATAGCGGCGGCGACGGTGAACCACGCGGTATGGGCAATCGGCGCAATGAACAGCGCGGCAATGAAGCTGGAGGTAAAACGGGGGGACACGATTACCGCCAGCTTTTTCAATGGGCTGAAAGACGCCCTCAATAACATCGAATAGAGGAGAAGAGACTATGAACACTCAGCAACTGATCGGCACTCTGGCGCAGATCCACGGCACGATGATGGATATCTCCGTCCGGGGAGACGACGCGATCCGCATGGCGGGCGTGCTGACCCAAATGCGCTCCCTTGTCCAGAAAATCAATGAGAGCGCCAACCAGGCGGCGGAGGAAGATAAAGCCGAATAAAAACAAGGATGGGAGGCGGCGGCATGAACGGTTGCCCCATGAACCAGTACACCCTGCCCACCATGGATTTTGTGGGCGGGGAGACACAGGAGATCGCCTTTGACGTTTACTACTACATCGGCAAGCGGCCTTTCGGGCTGGACGGGTGTACGGCGCAGTTCGCCATCGTGAGCTACTCCAACAAGAACGGAGAGCCTATCCTGAGCAAGCGGATGGAGGTACAGAGCGCAAAGCCGGACGGGATCAAGAACGTGCTGTACCTGAAGCTGCTGCCGGAGGAGACGCTGGAGCTGCGGGGAAAGTATATTTACCAGATCACCATCCGGGACATCGAGGGCGATGTGGAGATCCCCAAGCAGGGGGTCATCTATATCTACAACAACATCAACAAGGAATTTGCGGGGGCGGGCAGTTCCCCGCTTTCTTATACCCATTGAGGAGGAAGAGGAAATGAACACTACCTATTTCAAAAACTGTGTGGCCGGGAACGTATTTCAGGCCAAGACCACCCCGGCTCTGCCTACGGAATATTACATCGGGCTGAGCTCCACACCGCCCGCCGCGGACGGCACCGGGGTCACGGAGCCCAGCACCGGAGCGGGATACGCCAGAGTGAAGCTGGAAAGCCTCTCGGAGCCTGTGGACGGCGTGACCAGCAACACAGACAGGATCAGCTTCAACGAGTCCACGGCGGCCTGGGGCACTATCCCCTATTTTGTCGTGTACGATTCCGCCGCCGTGGGCGAGGGAAACCTTCTGATGTTTGAGGCACTGGACGTACAGCGGAGCATCGAGCAGGGCACCATCCTCTCCTTTAAGCCCGGCACTCTGGTGCTGAGCGTCTGCGATATGTAAGGGCCGGGAGGCGGTGGGCGAATGAAACGGTTTGACCTATATCTCAGGCGGCGGTACACCCACGGGGAGATGACCGTCTATTCCCTGCCGCAGCGTGAAAGCGCCCACGTCATCCACAGGCTGGTGCTCCGAAGCAGCAAGCCGGAGAGCGCGCTGCTGTCCTATCTTGGCGGGGGAAGCTCCCTCGGGATAGGGGCAAGGGCGAGGCGGACGGAAAAGCTCTCCAACGCAAGGGCGGAGGCGGCGCTGGGGTTATCCAGCACCGCCACGGGCACCGCGGAGGTCTTTGACGGAATAAAGGCGGCGATACGCATAGGCGTATCGGAGACGGAGACGGCAAAGGAGATCTTTGTGGGCTGCCGGTTCGCAATCGGAATGGGCGGAGAGGCCACGGAGAGCGGAAGCAATAAGAGCGTGGGCAAGACCGCGCTTGGCTTTATCCTCCCGACGCAGAAGCCGAAGAGCGTCAAGGAGGGCGCGTGCGCCTACACGGGCGGCATGGCTATCTCGGCACAGGCCACCGGCACCGGAGCGTATGAGGCGGTCACAGCAGGGCTTGCAAAGTCGCTGGGCGCGGCTATCGGCATTACCGCCACGGCGGAGATCAAGCGGCTACGGCTGCTGGAGGAGCTTGACCCGGAGACACTGGCGGCCTGGGATGGAAAGGCCCTTGAAGCGCTGGACTACATAGAGACGCCCGCCGCGGCCAAGGCAAAGGCACGGGCGAGAAAGAAGAGGTGAGAGAATGCTTTATATCAAGCTGGATGAAAGTATGAACCTACGCATTACGGTAAATGAGCCTATTTACCGGGGCGAGCATATGAGCAAGAAGATCGTGTACCTTGTCCCGGAGCGGGTGGGAGAGATCGCGCTGGAGACGGCGGCGGTCTATCTCAGCTATATCCGGGCGGACGGGACAGCGGATATCGTGCTGCTGAAGCGGCAGGAGGAAAAGTACAAGGAGAAGTATTTTCAGTACGTGCTCCCGGTGACCACTTCCCTGTCCCGGTTCCCCGGAGAGGTATGCACGTGGCTGCAGATCTACTCCGGCCCGGCGCATTGCCCCGCCATCGTGAAGAGCGGGGAATGTATGCTGAATATCCTGGCGTCCACCAATATGGACGAATACATCACAGACCGAAACCTGAGCCTTATCTACGGTATGCAGAAAACCATGGAGGAAAAGGCGGAGGCTATGAAGGCCGAGATCGGCCAGATGGGCGAGGCGATGGAGGCGGGGCTCAACGGAAAGGCGGATGGGCTGCTGCTGGACGCGGAGGCGGATTCTCTGCAGCTTTACGCCACCGTCACCACCACGGATGAGGAGAGCGGAGAGGCTGTCACTGAACAGATCCCGCTGGGCGAGCCTGTCGTGCTGGGGCCGGGCGAGGGCTGATAGGAGGCAAAAATGAGCGAGACGACCAACTACAAGCTCCATCTGACGGACGACGGGAGCGAGCCGTTTCTGGATTGGCGCAAGGCCATAAACGGGACGGAGAACTCCAACATGGTCAAGATAGACGCCGCGCTGGGCGGGAAGCAAGACAAGCTCACAGGGGCGCCGGGGACGGTGCTGGGGTTTGATGAGAACGGAGAGTTGGAGGCGCAGAGCGCCGTCGGAGCCTATGAAGCTGCGATGGCTGCCGGGTATACCGGGACGGAGGAAGAGTTTTACGCCGCGTTGGCAAGTTTGAAGAACGGGCCGTTTTTGCCGGTAAGCGGGGGAACGATTGCCGGTGATTTTACCGTCACCGACTCTCACTGGCTTCCCACTGACGAGGGTGTGTTTCTTGTTCGGCCAGACGGCAAGTACACTCGGCCTGACGGTTCAGAGGGCACGGGGTTTGCTAAGGTAAATGTCAGATCCATATTCACGGAACCGGTTCAGATCACAGGCGGGGATCTTAGAGTATTCGGAACCATTACCTCTGAGAACGACATCTACGGAAAATCGGGGCGCTTCAGCGATATGCTTTACGCCGGTGAGGGATTAAGCATAAATGGAGAGGTCAATATCTATCCAGACAAATATGATCCAAAGAATTCTACTTCCGTTAATGCAGAAGCCAAGATATACTGCCGCGGCGTTATTCCTTTTTCCCGTATAGACGCTGTTACAGACGGGGAGTTCCCTCTTGGAGCAGCTGCTAACCGCTGGAATACGCTCTACACCAAGAAGGTAGACGCTACCGAGTATGTAGAGACCAGGAAGCTCCAGGCGTCGTCCCAATTTCCCAGTATCCGTTTTGTGGTACGCGGCGGCGGGACTCCGTCCGCAAGCCCAAACCCACTCCCTCCCGAGTGGGGCGGGACGGGGCTTTCGAGAGCGCTGACCCCTGGCGATATCGGAGCTGTCTCCACGGAGACCTTTAACGATACTATAGGCGCTATCTCTACCGCGCTGGACGCTATCAACGGGGAGGTGGTCTGATGGGGACTATCACGGAAAAGCTGGATATGATCGCACAGACAAAAGAAGCCATTCGGCAGGCAATTTCCGGTAAAGGCGTCAGCATACCAGCAAGCACCCCATTTTCTGATTACCCCACAAAAATCGCCTCCATTGGTTCGGGAATCTATGACGAAGCGCCAAGTATTCATGGTCAGTCCATTGCGACGACATTCAAGACGTGTCAACTCACAGACGGGCTTCTGGTAATACCTGATTGTGATATATCTACACTGCTCTGTTTTTGGAGCGAAGAGGCGGTAAAAATCAATTCTTCCGAGGGTACAGCAGCCACTCTTTGGGGCGTTCGGAATTACGCAGCGGCAACAAACTTTTTTGGGTTGCGTGTGGGGGAGTCAGATTCATCTGGTAGCTTTTCGCTTGGGTACATGAACGCATATCAGTCGGGAGCTAACGTCGTGATCGCGGTAGACCCGTCCAACTGGAACGAGTTTGAAAAACTTATCACAGTTGTGGTCGGAACTTAAAGGAAGGGCGACATATGCTTACATTAAAAATAGGATCACAGGCGCACGGAATAAGTTTGCCGGTGAGCGATAGCGATATTTTTATATTGGATCCATCGGTGGACTACTATGAAAAGCACTACCAAAATGGGGTTGACACCCATAGAGGGTCTCTTGCGTATCTCAAAAAGCTCTTTGGCGAATCCCCTCCGTGGTATTCCGTTCAGATCATCTGCCCCGCGGCCTCTCTCGAAGAGAGTGCGGTGGCTGACTACTTAGAGCAAAACAGGGAGGAGATCGCGGAGGCTAAGAAGTCCGTTATTTATCCCTCTTTGCTCAAAAGAGCGGACAGCCTTTATAATGGCTCTGCCAATCTGTACGCCCTGGGCTATGGAAAGCGAGTGGCGTATAGCATTCTCTGTTATAGTATCCTCGCCAATTATGCTGACGGGATGAGCTTTCTTGAAGCTTGCAGACCGGAGGGCGCGCTTCACGACTTCCTGATAGGGGTCAGATTGCTGCAAGTCGCCCCCGAGGACGTCCTTGCAAGATTGGAGCAAGAGCGGCTAAGGGCTAAAAATGCGGGACAATTTTACGACGTCAAGGTATCCCAGGACGTTATAGCAGAACTTATCAAGACTGCTGAAAAGGAAATGCGCGCCAATGTTTAGGCATTGGCGCGCATTTAACCAATTACGGAGGTGAATAAAAGAAATGAGCGAGACGACCAACTACAAGCTCCATCTGACGGACGACGAGAGCGAGCCGTTTCTGGATTGGCGCAAGGCCATAAACGGGACGGAGAACTCCAACATGGTCAAGATAGACGCCGCGCTGGGCGGGAAGCAAGACAAGCTCACAGGGGCGCCGGGGACGGTGCTGGGGTTTGATGAGAACGGAGAGTTGGAGACACAGAGCGTCGTCGGAGCCTATGAAGCTGCGGTAGAGGCGGGCTATACTGGGACGGAGGAGCAGTTTTCCAATGATTTTGGAAGATTGCTCGGGCTTCCGAGCCAGTATTACCCAGAGTCAGCAGGTGGAGCTCTCACCGAGGGGCTACCTACGCTTTATCCTTTCGGAATCAACAACGCGCCTGGGCTGCAATGGCAGATGATGTATCGTATCGCCGGGGGCTTCTACGGCCTGCAATTCAAGGAGGCGGCTGGCTATCACAGGGCCTTGATCGGAGGCATAGATACGCCGAAGGACATCTACGACGCCGCCAATAAGATGTACGTCGATGAAACGGTAGAGAGAAAAGCCATCATAGCGTTCCCGGCGGAATCTATTGTTCCGCTAACAGTTGACGGCGTGCCTTGTTGGGAACTTTCCATGGCGGCACAAAAAAGCGGAAGTGAAATTGGCATTACAATAAGCGGCGACTATATACAGCTTTCGTCTACTGGTCTGGTGGAGGTGCGCGTCCCGGCAGGGTTTTGCCTCGCAGAAGGAGGTTCACATCATACAATTATTCTCACTGACAAAAATGGAAATAGTTGTTCGGGCACCTTGGGGGGGCGACAAAGGAATTATCACATTCAGAACTATTGACTCCGCCACGGCCATCGCCGGGAGCCCATACAAGGTAAGCGGGTACTTTCCGATAAAAAGAATAAGGAGTTGATACGGCGATGAAATATGATTTCTCTGTCTGCCTGATCACAAAGGACGAAAACCGCTATTTGCCGGAGTGGCTGGCGTGGCATTTGGGGCTCGGGGCGGACCATATCTACATCTACGATAACGGCTCTGCCCTGCCTGTGGCCGGGAGTATCCCGGCGGGATACCGGGAGCGGGTCACGGTGATAGACTACCCCTCACACAGCGACCTTACCCAGCTTGAGGCATACGACCACTGGATCGCAAATTACAAGGCTGAGACCAAGTGGGTGGCCTTTCTGGACACCGACGAATTTCTGCGGGTAGTGGACGGGACGGACATCAGGGAGTTTATGAGGGACTACGAAGACATTGACACCCTGTGCGTCCGCTTCCTGACCTATAACGCCGCGGGACAGCTCCGCCGGGAGGAAAGGCCCGTACGGGAGCGGTTTACGCAGACGGTGGAGCTGCCGGGGCCCACCACTCCCCATAAGTCGATCTGCAAGGCAGAGCGTTTGGAAAAAATGGGGATCCGCACGCCCATAACGCTGTCGAACTGGTTGAAGATCGTAGACGAGAATAAGGGGTATGTGGATTTCAGCGATATCGGAAAGCTGCCACACGAAAAGATCGTGATCGACCATTACTACACCCGCTCCTATGAGGAGTGGGTGGAAAAGATGGAGCGTGGAACGCCAGTGAAGGCGGCGCAAAAGAATCCGGGATGGTTTTTGCAGCTCAACCCGGAGATGGCGGCTGCTGTGGCAGAGTACGACGCGGAGGCGACCAGCAATGCGTGACCGCCAAAGCCCTTTCCATGCGGCAGCCGTGCGGCTGAGCAAAAATGAGGTCAAGGAAATCTTGAAAAGAAAACAGCAGGAGAAAACCAATGTCGGTTCTAAAATCACATCGGACTGAAAGTAAGACGGAGTACGTCAATACCGCAAATGAAATCTATGTTCAAACCATCGAGTTTCTTTCCAGGCTGTCATCCCGGTACGCAAGGCTTGTGGCGGAAAAGGTCGCGGCGCTCGCGTCGGAAGTCGTGGATAACGCTGTGGAAGCGAACGACATTTATCCGTCCAATGACACCAGAAAGGAGCTACGAGAGCGGCATCTGCTGGAGGCAAGGGCCTCCCTCGCGGCGCTCGACCTACGTCTTGGGCGTTGCTACGAGCTTATGATGAGAAACCCGGAGGGTTGCTTTTCCAAATCAAACGGAGACGCAATAGATTCCAGCAAGGCAAGAAAGAAGCTGGAGCAGATGTCGCAGGCGCTCGGCGAGTTAATAGACGCGGAGCGATCCATGCTGACGGGCGTACTAAAAAGCGACAAAGGGAGATAAATTCGTTTTGACTTTATGGGTGTATCTCTGTAAAACGTGGCCGCGGCGGCCCGCTCTTCTGAGTATACGCTGCTGCGCTCACCCCATCACGACGACACTGGCAATTTCTGCCTTGTGAACGACGATGGCAGGCCGAACTGGAACAACGCAAGGTATTCCTATGGCCTCGCCCCAGATTTCGTAAAGCCGGAAACGGCTGCGGGTCAATAGAGAGTAACCCGGCAGGGTGAAACACGACCCTTGCGAAAGGAGAGATACTTCCCGTGACGAAAGTCCAAAACTGTTTCCCTGGTATTCCCACACGAACGCCGCGCCGGATAACGGCAGCGTGCATGGCGGGGGATGTGCCTTACCTCGTTTCATGTGCAGGGGATTAAGCAGATCGGACGGCACACAATAAAATATCTGTACGGGGGACGAAAAAATCTATGTCAAGACGAAAAGGACGCTACCAAAGACGCTCAGTGAAGAGAACCGATAACAAAGCGCTGCGGTGCAAGGAAGTGGGCTCTCTTCGCTCCGTCTTTGGATATCACGATATGTTCAAGGCCGGAAAGAAATGCTGCAACGGCGTGCGATGGAAAGGCAGCACACAGCGGTTTGAGCAACATTTGTTCTCCGGCACGGCAAAACAGAGGCGGCTCATCCTGGACGGACAGTGGAAACCGTCTGCCTACATACACTTCACCATCTCGGAGCGTGGCAAGACCCGGCACATCGACGCACCGCGGATACAGGACAGACAGGTACATAAAGTCTTTTCCAAGAAAGTGCTTCTCCCGCTGTATACACCCAGCATGATCCACAACAACGGAGCGAGCCTGCCTGGAAAGGGCTTCTCGTTTTCCAAGCGGGAACTCAAAAAGGATCTGCGGCGGCATTTTCGACGCTATGGAAGAGACGGACACATCATTCTCATCGACTTCAGGCAATTCTTTCCCTCCGTATCTCACAAAGAGCTGTACAAGCGGCATAAGCGTCTGCTTTTGGAGCCGGATATCAGGAGATTTGCCGATAACCTGGTACGAACCATTCCGGGCGAGTACGGGCTGCCTCTCGGCGTGGAGCCAAGTCAGGCAGAGATGATCGCCTTTCCATCCGCACTGGACAATTACATCAAGTGCCAACTCAGCATAAAGTGCGCAGGGCACTACATGGACGACTACTACATTATCGTTCCGCCGGACAGAGATCCCACCGAGGTCTTGAGGCTTGTCACGAAAAAGGCAGAAAGACTGAAGCTGACGGTAAACAGGTCGAAGACAAGGATCGTGCCGCTGAGGAAGCCGTTCAAATACTGCAAGGCCAAGTTTACCCTGACTGAGACCGGGCGCGTTATTATGTGCGGAAGCCGTGACGGAGTTAAGCGGGCGCGCAGAAAGATCAAGGCTTTTCATAGCAAGGTCGCACGCGGGGAAATGACGTATACAGACCTCTGGACGTCGGTAAACGGTATGCTGGCCTACTTTGAGGGCTATGACGACCACAAGCGGGTCTTACGGCTAAGGCGGCTATTCTACGCCGTCTTTGGGTTCTCGCCGGAGGATATCAACAATTTCAGAGCGATGGAAATAAAAAACCGGGAGGCGCCAACGCTGGCGCCTCCCGGTCTAATTATACACGGATATAAAACTACGATTTGATAGGAGGGCTGTCATGACAATGACGGATAAGCTCTTGTCAACGGCAAGGGCGCAACTTGGGGTAAAAGAAAGTCCGAGTGCCAGAAACAATGTCAAGTACAACACATGGTACTATGGTCTGGAGGTATCCGGCCCGGACTACCCATGGTGTATGGCGTTTGTCCAGTGGTGCTTTGACCAGAGCGGTATGCGGCTTCCCTACAAAACGGCGAGCTGCTCTTCCCTGCTGAACTGGTTCAAAAGCAATAAGCCGGAGTGTGTCTCAAAAGTCCCTATGCCCTGAGACATCGTCATATTCAACTTCGGGCACACGGGTATCGTGGAATCTGCCAGCGGCGGCGGAAAGATCACTACCATTGAGGGAAACACCTCGCCCGGGGTCGCTGGAAGTCAGGCTAACGGAGGCGGAGTATACCGCAGGGTCAGGAAAACGTCTCTGGTGAGCGCTTACATCAGACCGTATATGGAGGCTGTATCAGATCAGACGCAGGAGGAGGACAACATGGACGCTACACGGTTTAAGGAACTTTGGAACGAAATGCGCAAGGAGCTGCAGGACAACGACGGCGGCGATTGGAGCAAGGAGGCCCGCGCCTGGGCGGTCTCTGTCGGCCTTATCGAAGGGAACGGAACGGAGATCAATGGCGAGCCCAACTATATGTGGGCGGACATTTTGACCCGTGAGCAGATGGCTGTACTTCTGTACCGTTTTGCAAAGCTGATGGGCAAGGTGTGACGATGACCATCAAAATAGAGCGCGGGCGGCGGAAAACCCGTAAGTGCCGAAAAACCAGTCAGCGGATCGGGTTTACCAACCGTCTTGCCCTATACCTCATGGCGTTTCTTGCGTCCGGGCTTGTCGGAGGTTTTTACCTCGCCATGAAGAGCATTGAATATCAGTATATGGGCGCCCTTGCGTGTTATACCGCTGTGTTCGCTCCAATCGGAACGGCGATCAGCATTGTTTTGAACAGTGTTGTGCGTAAGAGCGAACGAGAAAATACAGGCGCAAACGGCGTTGGGATCAAGTTTGCCGCTGCTGAGGCGGCGGGATTTGCACGATCAGATTCAGGGACGGAAGATAGTCCCGCTATTTAGGAGGAATCACTATGAATATGATGGATTGGGCACGGCTTATCGCGTCTGTGCTTGCCGGGTTGGCCACCGCTATTCCGCTGGCAGTCAAGCTGGTAGAGTATGTGCAGAAAGCTGTGAAAGAGAAAAATTGGAGCAAAGTTCTTGATTTGGTCATGAAGTATATGGCTGTAGCGGAAGACAAGTTTGACAACGGAGCAGACCGCAGAGAATGGGTTATCGCTATGGTCAAGGCTTCCTCCGAGACGGTAAACTACGACATCGACATGGCGGCTATCGGCAGTCTTATCGACAATCTGTGTGAAATGAGCAAGGCAGTCAACGCTCCGGCAGCGGGGTGAGATGTTTATGAACTTCAAGGAAATTGCCGCAGGCGGAGGAGTTGTAGCAGTTTTAATGACGCTGATTCAAATTTCTCCGATTCAGATAAATCCATGGTCTGCTATCGGAAGCTTCTTCAAAATGGTCATGTCGTTTATTGGGAACGCCATAAACGGCCCAGTTCTGAGAAAGATGGACGAAATGGAGCAAAAGATCGACGACATCGAAAAGCATTTTGAGGCGCATGAGAAATCAAGCAAAAAGGATAAGGCAGACGATAAACGAGCAAGTATTCTGCACTTTAACAGAGAATTGATCCGCGATCTGCCTCATACTATGGAGGACTTTATCGAAGTTCTCTCTTACATCGACTTTTACGAGAACTACTGCAAAGAGCACCCGGAGTATGAAAACAACCGCGCTGTGATGGCGATACAGAACATCGAGCGCGCCTATCGGGAGCACTTGGAAAAGCACGACTTCCCGTAAGATTGGTGGTAAAAAAAATAGGAGGGTTACCCACAAACATGGGTAACCCTCCTTCTTTTTACGCCTGGCTTTTTAGTGCGCGCCTTTATAAAACATGACATTCGCATTCCCATTCGGGTAATGCTTGGAAATAAATTCATCCGCCTCGTCTTTTGTCTGAAAGCGACGTGCGAAGTCAAAGTTATCTGTTAGGTCGAGGTCTTTATCAATAAAATACATCTGTTTATCGATATTGACCACGATGTAGTAAAAACTCATTTTGGACACACCTCTCTATTAAGGCCATAGGGTGCTCTGTACGGCGTTTCTTTTCAGTACGTCTCCCAGGACGTTTTTTCTATTACGAGCCATTGTGCGGGCTCCTGGGCTATATTCTGTGGGCTTATAACATTGCTGTTCAAAAACCAAGAACAACACTCTTATAAACTCATAATATGTACGCGCCTTATTACCGGCGCTTTGATACCTTGGGAGGTGCTATGCCATACCCTCGGTCAAATGGTATAAAACTGGTATATTTCACGCTGCAAATTGCGTTTTGAAAGGCACTAAGTGACTGCCGCTGTGTCAATTGGACGATGAGCCTTGAATTTCCAGCCGTTTGAGGTACACGCGTTCACCTGCTTTTCTTGGTTGGTCCTTAAATTTTCACGGCGTATGGTATAGCAAATTATTATACCATGATATGCCACGGATTTCAACGGACAATTTTAGATGTGGCCGCGGTGGGACGCAGCCTCGACGGCAATAGGAAAGCCGCCTTAAAAAGGCGGCTTTCACACTGAATGATCATGTACGATTTCCCCGTCACTGAGCTTTCAGTTCCTCAATATCCCGGCTGTGGGCGCGGACGGCGGCAGCCACCACTGACATGCTGTTCTGGCAGTCTTCCTTGTCCACCTTACCATCCAGCTTTTGAAGGATAAGCTTCTGGTTTTCAGCCAGGAGATCAAACCTGGGCTGAAAGTACTGCTCCATCATGACCAGAGTGCTTTGCGTCACCTCTGTTATGATGCGCTGCTCCATGGTGGTCAGCTTTGCGTCAGTACGCTGCTCCATGGTGGTCAGCTTTGCGTCAGTACGCTGCTCCATGGTGGTCAGCTTCACGTCAGTACGCTCCTCCATGGCGGCCAGCTTCACGTCGGTACGCTCCTCGGAGACGCCAAGAGAGGCGTCGATCAACTTCTTGATCGCCTGAAGGTCTTCTTTATCTAACATGGGCGAGTCCTCCCCATTTCTGTGTGAGGACAGTATAGCATAAAGCTGGGTCGATGACAAGGGCTAAGTCGGACCGGGGAAACGAGTTCTCCGTATTTTTCCCGGTATTTGCAAACTCCTTTCCATTATGCTACAATAAAAAACGAGGTGAGCGCATGGCCCTTTTTCGTGAAAAATTTTTTCCGGCGGCCTCCGGGGCGCTTTGGCTGGTCTTTCTCTTCCTCGATCTAACGAAAACGGGCGACTCTACCTGGATAAAGTTCACCGCCATCTGCCTCTGCTGCGCCGCCGCCCTCACCGGGGCAAAGAGCCGCGATGGGCAGCTGGTGGCCCTGGCCCTATGCTTTACCGTAGCGGCGGACTGGTTTTTGCTGGTGTGGAACAGGGGGTATCTCCTGGGCATATGCCTGTTCCTTGTGGTACAGGGCCTTTACGCCTACCGACTCTATCTTCTGCGGGGCAGCCGCCCCTGCCGCTGGGGCCTGGCCGTTCGTCTGCTGGTCCCCGCAGCCGGGTTCCTCCTCTGTGCCGGTTTTGCCCTATGGCTGCTGTATTCTCTGTTCGCCGACGGCGCGCTTTCCCTCTTGTTGGCAACCTTTGCCGTGGCGGGGAGCTTCCTCACTTTTCTACTGCCCCTGATCTATTTTTCCGCCCTGTGCGTCAACTGTCTGGAAGCGTTTGCCCTGAGCGCGCCCCTCCGGCGCTTCGCCTGGGGCCTGCTGCTCTTCGTCTGCTGCGACGTCTGCGTGGGGCTTTGGAACGCCTCGGCTCTCCTCCCCGCCCCACTGGCAGAATTCTCCCGGGTGGGGATGTGGTTTTTCTACCTGCCCTCGCAGGTCCTTATCGTCCTCTCACAACGACTGGAAGGTGAACACGTATGAAAAAAGGCTCCAAGCTGCTCTCCATTCTCTCCACACTTCTCACCGCCGCTTTTCTGCTCACCGGGGCCATCGCCGTGCCCATCCTGTGGCGGGGCTTTTACTACTGGCAGATGGATTCCCTCCGGCTGTCCTACCGCTCCGGCTTCTCCCCGGAGGTCATCCGGGAGTCCTTTGACCAGGTGATGGACTTTCTGGTGAAGGGCGCTCCCTTCGGCACCGGGCAGCTCAGGTGGTCTCAGGAGGGCCAGGCCCACTTTGCTGACTGCAAAGCCCTGTTCCAGTTGGATTTCCTTATCCTGGCTGTCTGCGCCGTGGCGCTGCTGGTGCTGGCGCTCCTCCGCGCTACCCGGAAGGTGCGGCTCTACCGCTTCCTGGACAAGGGCTCCTGCTTCTGGGCGCTGATGCTGCTGGCAGTGGCGCTGGGCGCCATTCTGGTGTGGGGCCTCAACGACTTTGAAAGCCTCTTCACCGCCTTCCACACCCTCTTCTTCCCCGGCAAGAGCAACTGGGTCTTTGACTGGCGGATGGACCAGATCATTCTCATCCTCCCGGAGGACTTCTGGGCCAGAGCGGCAGTCCTTGTGGGAGCCGTGGCCTTCGGCGGCGGGACGGTATTGGCCCTCATCGAGGCCGCCTGCCACCGCTTTGCCCCCACCCCCTCGGTCTACCAGGAGCTGAAGGATATGAGCGGCAAGCGGCTGGAAAAATAAGAGACGGTGCAAACAGGGCGCGTTGCAGTTTTTATTCTGCAACGCGCCCTTGCTTATTCTCTGTTCAGCCTTTCGATGGCGGCTTTAGCGGCCATCTGCTCGGCCTCCTTCTTGCTGTGGCCCGAGCCAGAGCCGATCTCCTCCCCGTTCAGCTCCACCGCCATGGTAAAGACCTTGGCGTGGTCGGGGCCGGATTCCCCGGTAAGGCGGTAGCCCAGCACCTGCCCGCTCTCCCGCTGCACCAGC
This sequence comes from uncultured Oscillospiraceae bacterium, assembly GCA_910577415.1. Lineage (GTDB taxonomy): Bacteria > Bacillota > Clostridia > Oscillospirales > Oscillospiraceae > Vermiculatibacterium. The sequence continues at coordinate 8,870 of CAJTLK010000016.1, read as the reverse complement.
TCCTGGAGGGCGGTCTTAAAGTCCCGGTGGGCGCTCTTTTCGCTCTCCTTGTCCAGAATGAACTTCTGGATGATCTTCCGGGCCTCATCCAGCCCGCCGTCCAGATAGACCGCGGCCAGCACGGCCTCCACCGCGTCGGCCCGGATGGAAGGGCGTGTCCTCCCTCCGCCGGTGGCCTCTCCCCGGCCCAGCCGGAGATAGCTCCCCAGATCCAGCCGGTCCGCCACCTCCACCAGGCTCTCCTCGCACACCAAGGCCGCCCTTGTCCGGGTCAGATCCCCCTCGGGCAGGTCGGGGTGCTTTTTGTAGAGGTAGTCCGCCGTCACCATCCCCAGGATGGAATCCCCCAAAAACTCCAGGCGCTCATTGCTGCCCAGGGTGTCCCGGTTCTCGTTGGCGAAGGAGGAATGGGTGAGGGCGTTTTCCAGCAGGGCGCGGTCACGGAAGGTATAGCCCAGCTTGGCCTCTAAACTCTCCATTACTCGCCCAGCTTGCTTCGGAGGTAGCTCACCATGTCGCCCACATTGTGGATGGAGGCGATGTCCTCCTCGCTCATCTCCTCAATGCCGAACTCCTCCTCCAGGTTCATGGACAGCTCCACCAGGTCCACCGAATCGGCGCCCAGGTCCTCAAAGCCGGTCTCTTCGGTAATGTCCTCTTCGTCCAGGCCGAACTGCTCGGCCAGAATACGCGCCAAACGCTCAAAGATCATAGTGATCGCTCCTTATCCGTAGCTTTTGCGGGCGGCTGCCGCCCGCTCCAAACTATATGAATAATAGGCAATATCTCCCCCGGTGTCAAGGGGGAAAATCAAATTTTTTCCGCTTCCTCCTTCATGACAGGAAGCCGCATGTACTCGATGTTCTCGGTGACGCTCTCGATGATGCCCGAGGAGGCAAACTTGGCCGCCTGGGCGATGGCGTTGCGGATGGCGTAGCCGTCGGAGGAGCCGTGGGCCTTGATGACAGGACGGGAGATGCCCAGCAGGGCGGTGCCCCCCACCTCCCGGGAGTCCAGCAGCTTCTTAAAGTCCCGAATGCCGCTGGAGACCATCACCGCGGAGAGCTTGGTGAGAAGATTCTTCTTAAACATCTTTTTCATCTCCCCCGCCAGGAACAGGGCGGTGCCCTCCAGGGTCTTCAGGAAGATGTTGCCCGAGTAGCCGTCGGCCACGATGACGTCCACCGCGCCCAGCACCGCCTCCCGGGCCTCCACATTGCCCGTGAAGTGGATGCGTCCTTCCTCGTCCGCCTTCTTCAGCAGGGCGTGGGTCTCCTTCTGGAGCGCCGTCCCCTTGCCCTCCTCCGCGCCGATGTTCAAAAGCCCCACCCGGGGCTGGGGCTTGCCCTGGATATGCTCGGCGTAGTAGGAGCCCATAAAGGCGAATTGCAGCAGATACTCCGGGGTGCACTCGGCGGTGGCCCCGGCGTCGATGAGGATGGCCCCGCCGGGAACGGGGAGCTGGGGGGCCATGGCCGCCCGGCGGATGCCCCGGATGCGCTTTGTCACCAGAGTAGCGGCGGAGAGCAAGGCCCCGGTGGAGCCGGCGGAGACAAAGGCGTCCCCCTTGCCGTCCTTTACCAGGTTCAGCCCCACGGTGAGGGAGGAATCCTTCTTCTCCTTAAAGGCGGTGGCGGCATTGTCCTCCATCGTCACCACCTCGGAGGCGTGGACGATCTCCAGCCCCGGCGGGGGCGCGTCGCAGCCCAGCTCCCGGAGGGCGGCGAGAATTTCATCCCCCTGCCCCACCAATACGCACTCTACTCCCAGCTCCCGAACGGCGCTGAGGGCGCCTTCTACATTGGAGCGGGGGGCGTTGTCGCCGCCCATAGCGTCGATGATGATCTTCATGGCCTTCTCCCTTCTTTACCGCAGGGCAGGGTCGTCGGTGAGACCCAGCAGATAGTCGGCGGAGACGTTGTAGTGGCGGCAAAGCACCGCTAACCTTTCCAAGGTGGTCCCTTTTCGGTTGTTTTCCAGCTCGCTGATTTGGCTTATGCTGAGGCCAAGGGCTTCGCCCAACATAGCCCTGCTCTCTCCAGCTTGTTTACGTACTTCCCGAAGCCGCTGAGAAAAAATTTCCATTTTTTCTATTCCCCCTTGACATTCGCGCTAATGGTGTTATAATGCGTTTAACACCATTAGCGTCGAGGTGATTCTATGAAACTCCTTTTCGATCTCTCCCAATTGCTTTACGAAGACGCGGAAACCCTTACCGACAAGGCCCCGGAATACACGCATTTGAAAAGTCTGGAGGGTCGGCTTTTTGAAAATATCCCCGAGGAGCTTCGCACAAAACTCATTGATGTACAGTCCGAGATCAAATACCACGCCCTGCTGAACAGCTTCCTCTACGGCGTTCAACTGGGCTTCGCCGCGTCACAGCTGGGGCAAAGCGGCTAAAGCCCGCTGGGCGATGAGGGCGTTCTTCTCCCGCTTGCCCTTCACCCGCTCCGGCCAGGGGGGCATGATGCCGAAATTCACGTTCATCGGCTGGAAGTCGGTAACGCTGACGTCGGAGATATAGAGGGCCAAGGCCCCGATGGCGGTCTCCCGGGGGAAGTCCGCCGGAGGTTTGCCCTGGAGCCGATGGGCCAGCTCTATGGCGCACAGGCACCCGCTGGCGGCGGATTCCACGTACCCCTCTACCCCGGTGATCTGCCCCGCGAACATGATATTCGGCGCCTCCATGACCTGATAATAGCGGTTCAAAAAGCCGGGAGACTTCAAATAGGTATTGCGGTGCATGACCCCATAGCGCAGGAACTCCGCGTTGCGGAGGGCGGGGATCATGGAAAATACCCGCTTCTGCTCCGGCCACTTCAGATGGGTCTGGAAGCCCACTAAGTTATAGACGCTGCCCTGGGCGTTGTCCTTGCGGAGCTGGACCACCGCGTAGGGGGTCAGCCCGGTGCGTGGGTCCCGCAGTCCCTTGGGCTTCAGGGGGCCGTAGCGGAGGGTGTCCTCCCCCCTCCTGGCCATGACCTCCACCGGCATACACCCCTCAAACACCGAGGAATCCTCGAAGCCGTGGACCTCCGCCTCCTCCGCCGTGCGGAGGGCCTGCCAGAAGTCCAGGTACTCTTCTTTGGAGAGGGTGCAGTTTACATAATCTGGTGTTCCCTTGTCGTACCGGGAGGCAAACCACGCCTTATCCATGTCGATGGACTCAAAGGACACCAACGGCGCGGCGGCGTCAAAAAAGTTGAGGGTGGCGCTGTGGGGGAAGCGTTTGGCAATGGAATCGGTCAAAGCCGCCGAGGCCAAAGGTCCGGCGGCAATGATGGCTTCGCCCTCGGGAATGTCAGTGACCTCCCCGGGGACGACTGTAATAAGAGGATGGCTTCGGATGGCCTGGGTGACGGCGGCGGAAAAGCCGTGGCGGTCCACCGCCAGGGCGGCTCCCGCCTCCACCCGGTGGGCGTCGGCACAGGAAAGGATGATGCTGCCCAGCCGCCGCAGCTCCTCCTTCAGCAGCCCCACCGCGTTTTCCAGCTGGTCGGAGCGCAGGGAGTTGGAGCACACCAGCTCGGCAAAGTCGCCGCTGTGGTGGGCGGGGGTGGACTTTTCCGGCTTCATCTCCCGCAGCTCCACGGAGATGCCCCGCTGGGCAAGCTGCCAGGCCGCCTCGCACCCCGCCAGTCCCGCCCCGATGACGGTGACGGCGCTCACGCCTTTTTCTTGGCGGCGGTCTTCTTCGCCGTGGTCTTCCTCGTTGTGGTCTTCTTGGCGGCAGTCTTTTTGGCCGTAGTCTTTTTGGCGGCGGTCTTTTTGCCCTTGGTCTTCTTCTCCCCGTCCTCGCCGTCGGACTTCTTATAATAGCCCCGCTTGTCCTCGGGGAGGAAGTTAGAGCAGGCAGAATTGATGCAGAAGGGCTTTTTGGCCCCTCTGCCGGAGAGCTTGAACATGGTCGTCCCGCAGACCGGGCAGTTGTCGGCCACGGGCACGTCCCAGGTCATGAAGTCGCACTTCTTGGCCTCGTCCTTGCTGCTCAGGTATTCACAGCAGTAATAGGCATACTGCTTGCCGTTTTTCTTGCTAGTGCCGGTGCGCTTCAGGAGCCGCCCGCCGCACTTGGGGCACTTACCTGGCATCTGCTCGGTGATGGGCTGGGTGTGGGTGCACTCAGGGAAGCCGGGGCAGGCCAGGAACCGGCCAAACCGCCCGGTCTTGAACACCAGGTTCCGCCCACAGACCGGGCAGACCTCGTCGGAGACCTCGTCGGGCACCTTGATACGCTCGCCCACATCGGCCTCAGCCTTCTCCAGCTCCTTGGCAAAGTCGCCGTAAAAGCCCCGGAGCACAGACTTCCAGTTCTCCTTGCCCTGCTCCACGCCGTCCAGCCGCTCCTCCATCTGGGCGGTAAAGTCGTAGCTGGCGATGTCGGGAAAACGCTCCTTCATCACCTCGTTCACCGTCTCACCCAGGGTGGTGGAGCGGAGGTATTTGCCCTCCTTGACCACATACTCCCTGCCCTCGATGGTGGAGATGGTGGGAGCGTAGGTGGAGGGACGGCCAATGCCCTTCTCCTCCAAAGCCTTAATGAGGCTGGCCTCGGTATACCGGGCGGGGGGCTGGGTGAAGTGCTGCTTGGGCAGCAGCTCCTTCAGGCTCAGGCTCTCCCCTACCTTCAGGTCGGGCAGGGGGGATTGAAGCTCCTCCTCATCCTCGTCCTTGCCCTCCACATAGACGGCGGTGTAGCCAGAAAACTTCAGCTCGGTATGGGTAGCCCGGAAGCGGTAGTCGCCCGCGGTGGTCTCGATGGTGACGGCGTCATAGGTGGCGCTGGACATCTGACAGGCCAGGAAGCGGCTCCAGATCAGCTTATAGAGCCGGAACTGCTCAATGGTCAGGTCCTTCCGTATGTTCTCGGGCACCAGCTCCACATTAGACGGGCGGATGGCCTCGTGGGCGTCCTGGGCGCCGGCCTTGGCCTTATAGACCCGGGGGGAGCCGGGGTAATAGTCCTTGCCGTACCGCCCCAGGATAAAGCTCTTGGCGGCGGCGGTGGCCTCGTCGGAGAGGCGGAGAGAGTCGGTACGCATATAGGTGATAAGGCCCACGGTACCCTCGCCGGTGATATCCACGCCCTCATAGAGCTGCTGGGCGATGGCCATGGTGCGCCGGGGGGACATGCCCAGCTTCCGGCTGGCCTCCTGTTGGAGGGTGGAGGTGGTAAAGGGTGGGGCCGGGTTGCGCTTTTTCTCCTGGCGCTTCACGTCGGTGACAACGAACTTGGCCTCCCGCACCGCGTCCATGACGGCGGTGACACTGGCCTCATTGGGAAGCTCCTCCTTCTTCTCCTTGCCGTAGAACTGGGCGGTAAACTTGCCCACATTGGGCTTGACCCGCTCCAGGGATGCGTCCAGGGACCAGTATTCCTCGCTCTGGAACGCACAGATCTCAGCCTCCCGCTCGCAGACCAGACGGGTGGCCACCGACTGGACCCGGCCCGCTGAGAGGCCCCGGCGTATCTTCTTCCAGAGGAAGGGGGATATCTGATACCCCACCACCCGGTCCAGCACCCTTCTCGCCTGTTGGGCGTCCACCAGGTCCATGTCGATCTGCCGCGGCTCGGCAATGGATTCCTGCACCACCTTTTTGGTGATCTCGTTGAAGGTCACCCGGTAGGTGGTCTCGTCGGGCAGCCCCAGCAGCTCCTTCAAGTGCCAGGAAATGGCCTCTCCCTCCCGGTCAGGGTCGGTAGCCAGGTACACTTTCCCGCTCTTTTTGGCCGCCTTCTTCAGGTCGTTGATGACGTCGGATTTCCCGGCGATGGGCTGATAGTCCACGGCAAAGTCGTCGGTGACGTCCACGCCGATCTTGCTCTTGGGCAGGTCCCGGACATGGCCCATGGACGCCTTGACCTCATAGCCAGGCCCCAGGTACTTGGTAATGGTCTTCGCCTTTGCCGGCGACTCCACGATGATCAGGTCAGTCTTTGTTTTCGTAGCCACGGCTTACCTCCGAAATTACAACATATCTCCTTACGGCGCGACAATGACCGCCGCGTAAAACTTCTTGCCCGGCTTTTCCTCCACCCAGCCCTGGAGCTGGAGCATGGTGAGGGCGGAGAGCACCCGCTTGGCCGGAAGCTGGGCGGTCTCGGCAATGTCGTCCGCCGTCAGCGCCTTGTGCTGGATGGCCATAAGGATGTCCCGCTGGTCTTCGGTGAGGACCCCGGGGTCGTCTGTTAAAGAAATATATGCCCGTTGGGGCGGCTTGTCAACCACTTTTTCCTCTTTGGGGCGGCTTGGGGCAGGGACAGGCTCCACGTCCAGCCGCTCGGCCACCGTCCTCTCGTCCATGGGCGGCAAGCCCTGAGGCACCTCTCTGGCAAGAACGCCGGTAAATTCTTCCAGCAGGTCGTCGGCGTTCAAGACGAGCTTGGCCTCGCCCCGCTGAATGAGGCGGTTACAGCCCAGGCTTTTCTCCGCCGCCACCGGGCCGGGAAAGGCGAAGACCTCCCGGTTTTGGTCCAGAGCGACTCTGGCGCTGATGAGCGCGCCGCTGGGCAGCCCCGCCTCCACCACGACCACGCCTCTGGAAAGGCCGCTCAAAATGCGGTTGCGGACGGGAAAATGGCGTCCCGCGTGCTCTGTCCCCGGCGGATACTCGCTGACCAGGGTGCCCGCGGCGGCTACATCCTCATAGAGCCAGCGGTTTTGCCGGGGATAGACGACGTCGATGCCGCCGCCCAGCACGCTGATGACCGTCCCGCCGCCCTGAAGGGCGCCCTTGATCCCGGCGGCGTCGATGCCCTCGGCCATACCCGAGACCAGCGTTACGCCTCTCCGGGCCAACTCTATCCCCAACCGTCCGGCCAGGCTCTCGCCATAGGGGGTACTTTTCCGGGTGCCCACCACGCCGATGCTCAGCCTGTCGTCCACGTTGAGCGCCTTGCCCCTCCAATAGAGTACCACCGGCGGGTCGTCGATGCGTCCCAATAGCTCCGGGTAGTCGGCGTCCTGGATGGTCATGATATGTATCCCCAGCCTGTCGCAATCGGCCAGGATCACCTCCGCCCCCTGGAGGTCCTTGTCTTCCAAGCTCTCCCGCCGCGCTCCGGCGATCCCCAGCAGCTCGTATTCCGCCCGCTCGGCAAAATAGACCGCCTCGGGAGAGTGGAACCGGGAAAGCAGCTCCCACAGTTCACCGGCACGGAACCCCTTCCGGGTGGCGAGCCAGATAAAATATTTCAGGTTCGCCATGGGAACGCCTCCTATCTAATATTATGTAAATTAAAAGCGCAGAATCCATTGTGTCGCTCTCTTTATCACTATTTCCTGAAAATTATGTAAACTCATGTCGGTACCCTTCCCACAGCACGACGGCGGCGGCCACGGCGGCATTGAGGGATTCGCATTTTTCCTCCATGGGGATCTTCAGCGTCTTCTCCGCCAGGGCCAGCATTTCCTCCGAGACGCCCTGGCCCTCGCTGCCGATGACCACAGCAGCCCCGGAAAGGTCTGCCGCTCTTACATCCTCCGTGTCCTCCCGGAGGGCGGTGGCATAGAGGGGAATACCGCTCCTTCTCAGCGCTCCGGCCACGTCGAACCGTCCCCCCCTCCACACCGGCAGACGGAAACAGGCTCCCATGGAGGCCCGGACAGCCTTTGGGGAAAAGGGGTCGGCGCAGGGGCCGGTCAAAAGCAGTCCCGCCGCCCCCAATGCGTCGGCAGTGCGCCAAACGGTGCCCAGGTTCCCCGGGTCCTGAATGCCGTCTAAAACCAGATAGCGCCCTGGGGACAGTTTGTCCGGCAGGGCGGTATCGGGAAGGCGGCAGGTAAAAAGCACCCCCTGGGGGGTCTCGGTATCGCAGACAGAGCGCAGCACGTCGGCGGGGGTCTCCACCCAGTGGGGAACGTCCAGCTTCGGAAGGACCGTTCCGGGAACGGACGCCACTGTTTCCAGCTCCGCCCCCCATTTTACCGCCTCTTGGAGCAGCTTTGGCCCTTCGCACACAAAAAGCCCCTGCTGGCGGCGGAAGGCCGCGAAGGTGTTGAGCTTGCGGATGCTCTGAAACAGCGGATTTTTTCGGCTGGTGATGCTCTCCATCATTTCACCTCGTGGAGCAGATTGGTGTCCTCGTTCCGCCCCAGGGCCACCACCCGGTCCCCGTTCTCCAGGCTGTAGTCCACGATGGGGGCCACATGGATCTGCCCGCCCTCGGACGCCTTGCGGATGGCGATGACGTTCACATGGTAGCGGTTGCGAATATCCAGGTCCCGGACGGTCTTCCCCTGCCAGGACTTGGGGATCTCCAGCTCCACGATGCCGAAGTCCTCGGACACCTCGATGAAGTTGAGCACGTTGGACGAGGAGAGGCCCTGGGCCAGCTTTACCCCCATCTCATGCTCGGGAAAAATGACCCGGTCTGCGCCGATCTTCTCCAGCACCCGCTGGTGAACGTGGCTCTGGGCCTTGCACACCACCTCTTTCATCCCCTGCTCCTTCAGGTTCAGGGTGATGAGGGCGGAGTTGCCCACGTCGCCGCCCACGGCCACGATGCCGCAGTCGTAATTGCGCACTCCAAGGGCCTTGAGCACGGCGGCGTCACGGGCGTCGCCGCAGACGGCATGGGTGACCTTGTCGGCCACCTTCTCCACGGCCTCTCCGTCGGCGTCCACCGCCAGGACCTCATGGCCCAGAGCGGACAGCTCCCGGGCGACAGCGGTTCCAAACCTGCCCAGGCCAATGACCACAAAAGTTTTCATATTCCTCACCTATCCGATCATTACATGGAATTCGGGATATTTGATCTTATCCGCTACCTTTCGCCCAGTCAGGAAGGCAATGGACATAGAAAGCCCTCCTACCCGGCCAATATACATCAGCAGGATCAACACGATATGGGACGCCCTGGAAAG
>CAJTLK010000015.1:26100-28833 GCA_910577415.1 uncultured Oscillospiraceae bacterium | reverse complement strand
TCTAATATAAGGGACGCGGCCACCGCATCCACATTTTCCCTATGACGCTTCATCCGTTTGCCGCTCTCATGTAAAATAGCGTGGGCCTCTATGGTGGTCCGGCGCTCATCCCAAAGCACTACCGGCATTTCCGCAGCTCTCTCCACCTGCTTGGCAAAGACGCGGTAAAGGTCGGCCCGTGGACCTTCCGTACCGTCCATGTTCCTGGGAAAGCCCATGACCAGCTCCTCCACCCCATGCTCTTTCGCCAGCCGGGCAACCTCAGCGGCCACGAACTCCGATTTCCGGCTTTGGATCACGGTGGTAAAGCCCGCCAACATCCCGGTGAGGTCTGACACGGCGACGCCCGTCCGGGCGTCGCCATAATCGATAGCCATGATCCGCATCAGGTCTCATCCCCGCCCAAAACGGCGTCAAGCATTTCGGTATAGACATCATAAGGCATGCCCCCCACCTTTCGGTCAGTCTCTCTCCCGTTCTGAATGAGCACAACGGTGGGGACGCCCATGATCCCATATTTCGCGGCAACGGCGGGAGCCTCGTCCACGTCCACCTTGCCGATCAATACGTTTTTTCCCTCATATTCCTCTCCAAGCTGCTCGAAGATCGGCCCCAGGGGTTTGCAGTGGGTACACCAGGTAGCCCAAAAATCCACCAGCATAGGTACGCCGGAGAAAAGCGCCTTGTCAAAGCCCTCCTCATTTAAATGGATCAGTGCCATTTTGACCACCCTTTCTGTCGAATGAAAGAAGTATTCCCTTCTTTTCTCCCACTATATCAGGCAATTTTCTTTTGTCAATACTTTTCTTTTTTTCCGTGCTTTGTTATAATAACCGCAAAGCAGTAATAAAAAATCTTTTCCGAGGTGTTGGCCATGCCCCAGCCTCTTGTCTCCCTCATCATCCCCATATATAACCTGGCGGATTACCTGCCCCAATGCCTGGACTCGGTGCGAAAGCAGACCTATGAGAATCTCGAGGCCCTGCTTATCAACGACGGCAGTACCGATGCTTCCCTTGCGGTGTGCCGGGAGTATAGCCGCCGTGACAGCCGCTTTCAGCTCATTGACAAGGCCAATTCCGGGGTCTCCGATAGCCGCAACCAGGCCCTGGACCGTGCGGAGGGCAAGTATATCCAGTTCCTCGACGGAGACGACTGGCTCTCCTCTGACGCCACCGAGACATTGGTACATGCGGCGGAGTCTACCGGAGCCGACCTGGTGCTGGCCCACTTTTACCGGGTGGTGGAGGAACGCGTGGCGGCCCGGGGACACATCAAGGCTCAGCGTGTGCTTACCCGTCAGGAGTTTGCCGAGGAGATGATGAAAGCCCCGGCAAATTACTATTATGGAGTGCTGTGGAATAAGCTTTACCGCCGCTCCATCATCGAGGCCCACCGCCTACGCTTTGACAGTCAGGTCAATTGGTGTGAGGACTTTCTCTTCAATTTGGAATATATAGAATATGTCCGTCTGGTCTCCGCTGTTCCCAAGCCCATCTATTATTACCGAAAGCGGGAAAGCAGCCTGGTCAGTTCCCAGGTCTCCCTGCGGCGTACCATTGCCATGAAAATTCAGACCTTTGACTACTATAAGAAACTTTATCAACGGTTGGACCTCTATGAGGAGCAAAAGGCGAAGGTGTACAGCTATTTCCTCTCCGCCGCGACGGACGGAGTAGTTCCTCCGTTGTCCCCCCGGTTGGAGGGCGGCGCGGATATTTTGTAAAAACCGCATTGGACGGTCAAAAGCAGAGGCAGGTCATCCCCGCCTCTGCTTTTTTATAAATACCGCATAGCATGATACATATGCTCCACAGAGTGGATCATTTCATCCCGGGCAAGGCAGGCGCTACGATTTTTCAGTGCGTGATAGGCTCCCAGATGATGCTCAAATTCATGAAGTCCCTCGCTTTGCATTTTTCGCAGCACATAGAGAAGATAGCGGAAAATATTGCCCTGCATAGAGGCGAACGTATCCTGAAGATACTTGTTCCGGGCGGCTTTCATTATCAAGCCATGGAAACAGGCGTCATTCTTGGCACATTGGACTGGATCGCCATCCTCACCGGCCCGCTTCAGCCCCAGCATGATACGCTTTAATTCCTCCAGCTCCGTATCGTTGATCCGCTCCGCAGCCAAATAGGCGGCCTGCCCCTCGATCCCCCGGCGGGCCTCCAGAAGCATCAGACAATCCCTGTAGCGGATGGGCGCTACAATGGGGCTTTTTCCCACTTCCCGCTCCACCAAATTTTCCTCCTGGAGCCGCTGAAGGGCAGCGCTTATCGGAGAATGGCTCACCTTTAATTCCTCTGCCAGTTGGGATTCTACCAGCCGCATTCCAGACTCATAGGCCAGGGAAATGATCTGTTCGCGAAGATGTTCATAAACCGCGTCATTCAGTTTGACAAAGGGGTTTTCCTTCAGCCGTTCGGAAATGATTTCTTGGGGCATTATAGATCCTTCCTGCTGGGCGTGTTGTCTTCAGTATAACATACGGCGCATATTTTTGCTCCATTTTTCTCCCATTTTTTCTTTTTTGCATAAGAAAAAGAGATATCAGCGTTTTTTGACCCCGGATAGGACTTTCTTTGACGCTATAACGCCCTCTGCTTATAATCAAGGCACAAGGACGTTACAGCGTCGGAAAAGGAGTGAGTCCTATGCCAAAAAACATCTATGCTTTCTGTTCTAAAAAGAAAAATGAATCCCTGCTGGCTTATTTCTTTCGCTGCT
>CAJTLK010000015.1:0-26090 GCA_910577415.1 uncultured Oscillospiraceae bacterium | reverse complement strand
TCACTTCGGACAACTGCCCCTTCTCTATACTTACATTGCTTTGATCTTTTCCCGAATGAGGCGGCCCATCTCCCTGGTACCCACTGTTTTTTCTCCAGGGTGGGCAATATCGGGTGTCCGAACGCCGTCGGCCAGCACCGCGTCCACCGCCGCTTCAATAGTGTCTGCCTCCCGGAAAAGATGAAAGGAGTAGCGGAACATCATGGCCACCGACAGGATCGTGGCAATGGGGTTGGCCTTATCCTGTCCGGCAATGTCAGGGGCGGAACCGTGGATGGGTTCGTAGAGTCCAGGCGCGCTGTCACCAATGGAGGCCGACGGCAGTAGTCCGATGGAGCCGGTGACCATACTGGCCTCATCGGAAAGGATGTCGCCAAACATGTTCTCGGTCACCAATACGTCAAACTGGCCGGGTTCCCTGACGATCTGCATGGCGCAGTTATCCACCAGCACATCCTCGTAGGCTACATCGGAATACTCCTGGACCAGCTTGTGCATCACGCTCCGCCACAGCCGGGAGGTCTCCAGTACGTTGGCCTTGTCCACGCTGGACACCTTACCCCGGCGCAGCCGTGCCAGTTCAAAGGCCCTGCGGCCAATGCGTTCGATCTCTTTTTCGGAGTATGCCATCAGGTCAGTCGCCTCTATGCCACGGTCCTCGGTCTGATATTTGTTCCGTTTTCCGAAATAGACGCCGCCGGTCAGCTCTCGAACCATCATCAGGTCAATGCCCTTTTCCGCCGTCTCTTTCTTCAGGGGGCAGGCGTCGGCCATGGCGGGGCGAAGGACGGCGGGGCGGAGATTGGCATACAGGCCAAGATCCTTCCGAATGGCAAGGAGCGCGGTCTCAGGCCGCTGTTCAGAGGGTTTATCCGCCCCCCACTTGGGGCCGCCTACCGCACCCAGCAGAACAGCGTCACAGCTTTTACATTTTTCAGCAGTACCCTCAGGGTATGAGACCCCAACCGCATCAGTGGCACAGCCCCCCATCAATACGTCTACATATTCGATTCGATGACCATACTTGTCCGCTATAGCGTTCAGTACGTTCACAGCCTCATTGACCACCTCGGGACCAATGCCGTCACCTCGGATCAGCGCGATCTTACAATTCATTATTTAGCCACCCCTCTCGCCTTCAGAGACTTTAGCAGTCCTCCGCTCTGGACAATGTTATCGATGAACTCCGGCAGGGCCGCAGCCTGGAAGGTCTTACCCTGGGTAGAATCAGTGATGATGCCGGTGGCAAAGTCTACGCTGACCTGATCCCCAGCGGCAATAGCCTCCGCCGCCTCAGGACATTCCAGAATTGGCAAGCCGATATTGATAGAGTTGCGGTAGAAAATACGGGCATAGCTCTTGGCAATAACGCATTTGACCCCACTGGCTTTCAGGGCCAGCGGTGCATGTTCCCTGGAGGAGCCGCAACCAAAGTTGGCGCCGCCTACCACGATATCTCCGGGCTGTACCGTTTTGGCAAAGTCGATGTCGATGTCCTCCATGCAGTGAGCGGCCAGGGCCTTGGGGTCCGGGTCGTTGAGATGTCGGGCAGGGATAATGACGTCGGTATCTACGTTGTCTCCGTACTTGTATATTTTCATGGTTTTCATCCTTTCAGCGGTTTGAGTATCAGGAAAGGCCGGACGGGTCAGCCACGCAGCCAGCCACAGCGGAAGCTGCCGCCACAGCGGGAGAGGCCAGGATGATCTCGGAATCGGTAGGCCCCATCCGGCCTACAAAGTTGCGGTTTGTGGTGGAAACGCACCGCTCTCCCGCCGCCAGAACGCCCATATGTCCGCCCAGACAGGGGCCGCAGGTGGGGGTAGATACCGCACAGCCTGCGGTGATAAAGGTTTCGATGTAGCCCGCCTTCATGGCGTCCATGTAGATCTGCTGGGTGGCGGGGATAACGATACACCGCACGCTGTCAGCCACTTTTTTGCCCTTCAGAATAGCGGCAGCCTCCGCCAGATCTTTTAGCCGCCCATTGGTACACGAACCAATGACCACCTGCTGGACGGGCGTGCCGGCCACCTCGTCCACCGTTTTGGTATTGGAGGGCAGATGAGGCAGCGCCACCGTAGGCCGGAGGGCGCTAAGGTCAATGACCACTTCCCTATCATATTCAGCGTCAGGGTCGGCCTCAACGGCGTCCCAAGGACGTTGGACCCGCCCCTTAAGATAAGCCCTTGTCAGCTCATCCACCGGGAATATGCCGTTTTTAGCACCAGCCTCGATGGCCATGTTGGCAATGGTAAAGCGGTCATCCATAGTAAGCGCTTCCACCCCATCCCCGGTAAACTCCAGAGACTTATAGAGGGCTCCGTCCACCCCAATGAGTCCAATGAGATGGAGGATCACATCTTTTCCGCTGACATACTGGGGCAGCTTTCCCTTCAGCGTGACCTTAACGGCGGCAGGGACCTTGAACCAAAGCATCCCCGTTGCCATACCCGCCGCCATGTCTGTAGAGCCAACGCCGGTGGAGAAAGCCCCCACCGCCCCGTATGTACAGGTATGGGAGTCGGCGCCGACAATGATCTCACCGGGGGCGCACAGACCTTTCTCCGGCAGCAGCGCATGCTCAATGCCCACTGTACCCACATCATAAAAATGGGTAATATCATACTTCTTGGCGAAGCTTCTGGCCTGGGCACAGAGCTGGGCGGACTTGATGTCCTTACAGGGGGTGGAATGATCCAGAACAATGGCGATCTTATCCCTGTCAAAAATCTGTGTCAGCTCCGCCTTTTCAAATTCCGTAATGGCCACCGGGGTCGTAATGTCGTTGCCCAGTACCAGATCCAATTTCCCCTCTATCAGCTGTCCGGCCTTAACTTCGCTAAGTCCGGCGTGTTTAGCCAAGATCTTTTGGGTCATGGTCATACCCATGTCAGCCCCTCCTTTTAAATTTCATAGGTACAGTATGACAGTATTCTTTGAAAAAGAATGTAAACTGTGTTACAATCTTACCTGTGAGGTGAGACAAAATGGATGAAAACAATGTTTGGGCGCCGCTGGCGGAGGGACTTCCCCCAAAAATCTATGTCCCTGGACAGCTCATCTACCTGCAGGATACCTATCCCGCAGCGTTTTACTATTTGGAGAGCGGCTCCGCCAGGAGCTTTATCAGCTCCCCGGAGGGAACGGAGCGGCTGCTGACCCTCCATCACAGTGGCGATCTGATGGGCGAGGCATCGTTTTTTGACCAATGTCCTCGGGTATCATCTGCCATAGCGATAACAGAATGTAAGGTGTTTTCGGTTGACAGACAGCGGCTGGAGCGGATATTCCAGCTCCACCCGGAGCTGGCCCTTCCTATGCTCCGCTATCTTGCACGGACGGTGCGGCTTCTTTCGGGACATGTGGACGATATTACCTTTCGTCCCGCCGACCAGCGTCTGGCGGGAGCGCTGCTTGGCCAAGCCAGGGAGGATGGCGTCGTTCGAGCTACCCACGAAGAGCTTGGCTCCGCGGTAGGGGTCAGCCGGGTGACAGTCAGCCGGGTGCTGGCACGTTTTTCTCAAAATGGTTGGATCAGGACTGGTTATGGGGCCGTCACGGTCATGGATAAAATCGCCTTGGAACGCTTTTCTCAGGATGGAGTGTGAAGAAATCGTGCGAAAAGCTTGATTCTCGCTCTTTGTCCTGTTTATTTTCTTGCCGCCATGGTATTCTGGCCTTAAAGGGAGGAGATCTCATGGATCAAGTAAAGATCGGCCACTTTCTCAAAGAACTTCGTCAGGAAAAGGGCATGACCCAGGAGGCGTTGGCGGCACGGCTGGGCGTTAGCAACCGTACGGTCTCCCGCTGGGAAAATGGAGTAAATATGCCCGATTTTGACCTGATGCGGGAGCTGGGAAGCTGTTTTCAGGTTGGAGTTGAGGAGCTGCTGGACGGCGCCCGGCGGGAGAGCGTCTCTCCCGGAGCGGAAGAGGCGCTTCGCAAGGCCGCGGAATATAGCGCCAAAGAAAAGTCGGCATTTGCCAAATATCTCAACAAAATGTTTCTATTCTCCATTGGGGCCATGCTGGCCTATTTGGCGTTGGACTCTTTTGAGGTACCGGACACCGGCCCCTGGGGGTTTCTGTGTGGGTTCCTTCTGGGGATCGACCTTGGCGCCCTCATTCTGGGCGCGCTCTATACCAGCGGGCACATGAGCAGATTCCGGGCATTCAAGCGCAGACTACTGGGGCGGGATAAATAAAAACTGGGGACCAGTCTTTGACTGGCCCCCAGTTTTTAAATTGTTTAGAGAATGATGCAGATGAGACCGCCGGAGCCTTCATTGATGACCCGCTGCAGGGTCTCCCGCAGCTTATCCCTGGCGTCGTCCGGCATCCGTTTGAGCTTGGTGTTCAGATCTTCGCTGACCAGCTCGTGGAAGGATTTCCCAAAGATGTTGGATTCCCAGATGCGGGCGGTATCCCCTTCAAACTCCTGGAGAAGGTAGCTGACCATCTCCTCAGACTGTTTCTCACTGCCCATGAGAGGCGAGACCTCGGTCTCAATATCCGCCCGGATCATATGGATACTGGGGGCCGACGCCTTCAGCCGAACACCGTAGCGTCCGCCCTGCTTGACGATCTCCGGCTCCTCCAGCTTCAACTCATCGGAACCTGGAGCGACGATGCCATAACCAGTCTCCCGGACCTGGCACAGCGCCTGGGCGACCTTGTCATATTCCCGCTTTACCCCGGCAAGATCGGTCAACAGGTTCATAAGGTCGCCGTCATCCGCCACAGCAAAGCCGGACTGAGCGGAGATGGTCTCATAAAAGAGGCTCCTGGGCAGCTCCAGGGTCGCCATCGCGCGGCCTGCGCCCAAGTCAATGGAATTGACCTTGACGCTGCTGACGCTTTCACAGGCGCCGATGGAGGCCATAGAACCCTCCACATCCCGGACCCGGCGCATACCCTCAGCACCCTCCCGAATGGCGGAATACAGTCCGCTCTTGATGGGATGGTCGTAGGGCAGAGCGTCCACCCATGGAGGCAAAAACAGATCCAATTCCCGGACGGGGAACTCATAGAGGACGGCCTGGATGATGGCGGTAACGTCGCTCTCCTCCAGCTCCAGGCAATTGCAGCGCATACAGGCTACGTCGTAACGGTCCATAATGTCGGTCTGGATGGCCCTGGCCCGGTCAGAGTCAGGGGCGGCAGAGTTGAGAAGGACAAGGAAGGGCTTTCCCAGCTCCTTCAGTTCGGTAATGACCCGTGCTTCGGCCTCCAGATAGTCCTCCCGGGGGATATCGGTGATGGTGCCGTCGGTGGTGACTACGATGCCGATGGTGGAGTGTTCGGCAATGACCTTGCGGGTGCCCAACTCGGCGGCCTCTGTCATAGGAATGTCGTGGTCAAACCAAGGGGTGGACACCATTCTGGGAGCGTCATCCTCCGTCTGCCCCACAGCGCCGGCCACCAGATAGCCTACACAGTCTATCAGCCGAACGGAGAAGGAGGCGCCATCGGCCATATCGACCCGAACGGCCTCCTCGGGGACAAACTTCGGTTCGGCGGTCATGATCGTGCGCCCGGAGCCGCTCTGGGGCAGTTCATCTCTGGCCCGTTCCTTGCGGTAGACATTCTCTATATTGGGAATGACCAGAGTCTCCATGAATCGCTTGATAAACGTGGATTTTCCCGTTCTTACCGGGCCGACCACTCCGATGTAGATATCGCCGCCTGTCCGCTGAGCAATGTCGTCATAGAGCTTCGTATCTTCCATCTTCCTCTCCCCCTTTACCTTTTCCTGGGAATGAGCAGCAGCCGGCCCACCGCGGCGGACGCGTCCTCCAGCTCATTGGCGCTGATAATATCTGCGATGGTGGTGCCGTAGGCTTTGGCCACATCCCACAGCCGCTCCCCCTGCTCCAGCATCCGCAGGACCAGAGAGGGCTGTTTGCCGCTTTCGCTCCGGGCTTCTCCCGGCTCCAGCGCGCACAGGGCGGTCAACTGATGGTGGGCCATGGCGCAATAGCGGAAGTCGAGGGTAAAGCGGACCTCCACTCCGGCTGCGGTAGGAGCGGCGTAGACCTCGCCGCTTCCCTCACACTGGCAGGAGCATACACATCCCTCAGGCAGCTCAAGGCTGCAGGGAACGTTTACGGGATGCTGGAAGGCGAATAGTTCACCCTCCTCGTTGAGGGCCAGGGTCTGGATCTCTGCCTGGGCGGTGAGGACCAGCTTCTCTCCCTCCTGGGCACGTGTGATCTGTCCCACCGTCAGGCGGCAATCGGTGATCTCCCGAATGGTGCCGGGGACCTCCCAGACCTCACGGACGTTTTGGCTGCGAATGCCCCGGTCCAGCCTGCTCTGTGTCGAACAGCTCTCCCATTCTACATTCAGCGGTTCTTTGGTGCTGTATGCATCCACCAAGACGTCCAATACCCGAGTTTCCCGCACCACGGCCTGAGCCAACGCCTCTATGCTCACCGACACTGTTCTGCCGTCATCTTCAGGATTCAAGGTGCACTCCGCGCCAGTAAGGGCCAGGGTCAGATCGCACTCGGCATCCTCCGCCACACCGGCGACCTCCATGATCTGGGAAAAGGGCAACTCCGCCGAGGATGCATATATGCCGTTATCCTCACCGCGGTAGAGGATGGTCACATTGGCGCTTCCTTTGAAGATCAGCTTGTTTCCAATGATCTTGGAGTCACCGCGGTTTAGACTTACCCGGCTCTTCAGCAGCTCCAGGGCGGCGGGCTTGCTGGCGGAAAGGGCTATGTCGTCGGAAAGCGGAAAGGGCTTTTCCTGAACACAGGCGGTAAGATATACCTCCCGGGTCTCGGTGAGCTGTTCCACGCCCCCCTCGCCGTCGCCTGCCACACGGGAGCAGATGGCCTCTCCCTGGGGAACAAAGACGGTAACATCCACTGCAGCCTCTGACCGAACCAGAATTTTTCTTGGATTGATCGCTCTGGTATCGGCTTTGCAAAGCCGTGCGCAGGCCACAACGGTACAAGTGGGGCTTATGCCGTTCCCTTCAGCCGCACAGGTAAAAGGAATGACGGCGTCCAGATGCCGCATGCCGCTCTCCCCATCCGGGACATAGAGCACCGACAGCTTGAAAAGTCCTGCCAGCTCCACTCTGCCATCCATGGCTTCCTTTCGGGTGAGGACCACTTTTCCATCGGTCTCAACTACCCGGAGGATGTCGGGGCAGGCGTCCGGGACTATCATTTCCAGCGTCTCCTCCCGCAGGAGGGTCGTATCCATTCGTGTATCGTAGCTATTCATCTGCGTCCTGTCCAGTTCAAATTCCATAAGCGTTTCCACTCCTTGCTTGGGCTACCGCCCCTTTCTCTGTGAATCTATATGTGCAAGGAGTGGCTTGTATGTCATTCTTTTACCCGAAAAATGCAACGGAGAAGTCCCCGCAGCGCTTTGGGTGATTTTACCACCACGATCTTCACGTCTCTTTCCCCCCTTTCAGCGCTTCTTTGATGTAGTCCTTACCTTTGTAACCCAAGGCTGCCCCCAAGGCCAACGTGACTACACTGGCGGGAGCCAGTAAGATCGCCACGCCCCCTGTGCAGGCAGCGGCCAGGACCAAGTTCCGCTTTGTCTCTTCCGAAAGCAAAAAACCGCCTCCTTCCAATACTGGATATACCAGTATACGAAAGAAGACGGTTCATGGTGATGTAAACTTTTACTTTCTCTGCCATTCCGGGATCTCTTTGGCTTGCTGATAGAGCCGCACGTAGCTCTCATGACGGCTTTTTGCGATCTCTCCCGCCGCCAAAGCCTCCAGTATGCCGCACCCCGGTTCCTTCACATGGGCACAGTCCAGAAATTGACAGCCGCCCAGATAGGGACGAAATTCCCGAAACGCGGCAGCCAGCTCCTCCGGCGGACAGCCCGCCCCATCCTCTTCAAAGGAGGAAAAGCCAGGAGTGTCCGCCACTGTTGCGCCATTCTTCAAACGAAACAGCTCCACATGCCGGGTGGTGTGACGGCCCCGGCCCAGCTTTTCGCTGACCTGCCCCACCTCTAAGCCGAAACCGGGTTCCAAAGCGTTTAAAATACTGGACTTTCCCACCCCGGAGTTGCCTGTAAAGGCACAGGTCTTCCCGGCGATCAGCCGGGAGAGCTGCTTCACTCCCTCGCCGGTCTCGGCACTGAGACGGAGAGTGGGAAAACCGGCGTTAAGATAAGTCTCATAAAGCGCCTGTGGCTGCTCCAGATCCCACTTATTAAAGCATATGATGCTCTCACATTTCCGGCGCTCAGCCATAGCCACTACCCGGTCGATCAAAAAAGGGTCTGTGACCGGGGTGGCGCCGGAGCATACCACCACAAGGCAGTCGATATTGGCAACGGCGGGGCGGTGAAACTGGTTTTTCCGAGGGAGAATGGCCTTCACAGTCCCCTCACCACCAGGCTGTACCTCTACTTCTACCCGGTCCCCTACCAACGGAGAGACCTTTTCCAAGCGAAATTTTCCTCTTGCCCGGCACGTGATCTGGACGCCGCCGCAATCCACATAGTAAAACCCGGACAAAGCCTTAAAGATGACGCCCTCCATCAACTGCTGAAATCCTCAAAATAGCGGTTGGTCTCTACATCATCGATATAGACTATGACCTCCTGGTTCCCTATTCCTTCTATAGTAAAATGGGCGATGCGCATCTGGGTGTTGACCGGCTCATTATACTGCTGCACTCCATCCACAGTGACCCGGACTGTGACGGTCTCCCGGTCACTGGGCAGACGTACGGTGCCGTCCTTACGTCGGCTTACCTGCTGCGTAGGCTCTGGCGAGGTGGTGGGGACCGCGGAGGCGGAAGGCTCTGTAGAGGGCACAGTGCTGGGACGACTGGTCTGGGTCGTATTGGGCGGCAGTGCGATCCCGGTGCCGGTGCTTACCCGGAGGTCCACCACGGTCTCCTCCTTGACAAGGGTATAGGGCTGTATGCTCTGATAACAGACCTGTCCCTCCGCAAGGTCACTGGTTTCCGGCACCACAGTGCCAACCCGAAGCCCCAATTCTTCCGTAATAACACGGGTAGCCTCGTCCAGAGACATATTGATAAGAGGGATCATCTGAACATCCTTCAACAGTCGGCCAAGGCTTACCACAATGGTGACCGTGTCGCCCTTCTCCACGCTCTCGCGGGCGGCGGGAGTCTGCGAGACCACGTTTCCCTTGGTGATCTCGTCAGAGTTTGCCTCTATTACAGTGACCTCAAGGCCCATGTTCGATAACGTAGTCTCAGCTACCCGGCGGTCTTTGTTGTATAGGTCGGGCATGGATAGGGCGCTGTCGCCCACACTGATGGTCACGGTGATCTCTTGCCCCCCTGCCTTGACCACAGCATTAGCGGCGGGAGACTGATCGATGATATGGTCTTTTTCCACTGTTTCGCTGGAGATATACTGTCCCTCCACCACAGTGAATCCGTTTTCAACCACAGCGGGAAGCTGTCGTGCCTCCTCCAGCGTATAGTTATAAAGATCGGGCACCACATAGGTCTGTCCGGCTGCCACCATATCCCGGAAAACAGTATTCCAGAGGAACATACCAATAGCCACCATACCCGCCACAAGGAGCACAGCCACGGCGGCGATCCATATCCCCCGGTTGCCGCTTTCCTCATATTCATCCTCATCCTCGTCCTCCTCGGAGGCGCGGTGGGAACGTTTTTTCTCCTCCCGGCGCGCTAAGGCAGCGTGGAGCTTTTCTTCCTTGCGGCGGTCATGAACGGGCACCACCTGCGGCGGCACGGCCTTCACGTTCTGTGTTGGCTCGTCGCCCTCGCCGATCAGCAGATCGTCCCTGGTATAGTCAAAGCTGATATTGGGATTTTTGCGAAATTCCTCCAGATCCGCCAACATAGCATCCGCTGAAGAATAGCGCTTATCCGTATCAGAGGCCATGGCCTTCATGGTGATCTCTTCAATAGCCTCGGGGATGGAGGAATCGATCTCTCGCGGAGAGAGAGGAATGGAGTTGATGTGCTGAATGGCTACCGCCACAGGATTTTCCCCCTCGTAGGGCAGCCGTCCCGTCAGCATTTCGTAAAGGACCACACCCGCGGAATAGATATCACTGCGCTCATCAATACGGCTGCCGCGGGCCTGCTCAGGAGAAATGTAGTGTACCGAGCCCAGGGCCTCCTGGGTCATGGTGCTCTGACTGTTGGACATGAGCCGGGCAATGCCAAAATCTGTGACCTTGACGCTGCCGTCCCGTAGGACCATGATATTGTGAGGCTTGATATCCCGGTGAATGATACCCCGGCTATGGGCATGAGAAAGTCCCTTCATGATCTGGGTAATGAAGTGAAGTGCTTCCTTCCAATTCAGCTTACCGCCGCGTTTCTGCATATATTGCTTGAGCGTAATGCCCTCGATCAGCTCCATGACGATATAGTCCAGATCCGGCGTGTGGGACACATCGTAGACCGAGACGATATTGGGATGGGAGAGCATGGCGATGGCTTGAGATTCCTCATGGAAGCGGCGGCAAAACTCCTCGTCCTGGGCCAGGTCTTCTTTTAATATTTTCACTGCGACATAGCGGTTGAGCCAATGACATTTCGCCTTATAGACCATGGCCATACCGCCGGTGCCGATACGCTCTAAAAGCTCATATCGGTCGTCGAGGAATTTCCCTATGTACTGATCCATAGTTCATCCCCTCCCTTACACGATTTGAAACAAGACGGCAGTTACGTTATCTGTCGCACCTTTGGAAAGGGCTACATCCAACATCCGTTTGCAGCAACTTTCCCCGCTTCCGCCGTAGAGTGCCTCATAGAGCAGTTCCTGGTCGGTGAGGGTGTTGGAAAGTCCATCGGTGCACAGTAGGAGAAAATCCCCCTCTTTCAGTTCGACCTCATAGAGGTCGGGTTCGACCTCCGGCTCCACGCCGAGACACCGGGTGATCAAATTCTTTTGAGGATGAAGGCGGGCCTCCTCCGGGGTAAGCTCCCCGCGGTAGAGCATGTCCTCTACTACCGAGTGGTCCCGGGAGACTTTGACGATCCCCTCCCCGCCAATGTGGTAGGCTCTGCTGTCCCCAATGTTGAGAACATAGCCTTTTCCATCAGAGAGTAAGGCGGCCACCATAGTCGTCCCCATCCCCCGGCAATCTGTATCCTGCCCGGATTTTCGATACACTGCCTTGTTGGCCAGCTTGGCTGCCCGGGACAGGTGTTCCTCCGGGGCCTTAAGAAACTCTTCATCAGACAGAGTCTCAAAATAGGCCGAGGCGGCTTCAATGGCCAGTGCGCTGGCCACATTTCCCGCCCGCGCGCCGCCCATACCGTCGCACACGATTGCCAGGGCCAGATCCGGCCTCAAAGGCTTTAAGTAGTAGGAATCCTGATTTTGTACCCGGACCGCACCCTTATCTGTGACGCCCCATACAAATATCATCATTCCGCCTCCTTCATTCGTTTCCGCCGCAACTGGCCGCAGGATGCGTCGATGTCACCGCCCAGCTTTCGCCGGACTGTGACCGTCACCCCCTGCTCCTCCAGCCGCTTTTGAAATTCCCTGACCCGGGTGCTTGGTTTCAAAGGACTCTCGGCAACCTCGTTGAGCGGGATGAGGTTTACATGGCCGGGAGTGCCTTTTAAGTGTTTTGCCAGCAGGTCGGCCTGCCAGTCGGTATCGTTGACGCCGTCGATCATAATATACTCGTAGGATATTCGACGGCCTGTGACTTCAAAGTACCTTCGGCAGCAGGCAAAAAGCTTGTCCACACCCACACCCTTGTTTGCCGGCATGATCCTGGAACGGGTCTCGTCATCGGGGGCGTGGAGGGATACGCTTAAAGTTAATTGTAACCGAAGCTCCGCCAGTTTGTCAATCCGCTCCACCAATCCGCAGGTGGACAATGAAATGTGCCTCATTCCAATGTTCAGCCCCTCTGGATGGTTTACAAGCTCCAAAAAACGGATGACCGTATCAAAATTGTCAAGCGGCTCCCCAATACCCATAAGAACGATATTGGAGATCGCCTTGCCGGAGTCCAACTGGGTAAACAGCACCTGGTCCAGCATTTCGGCGGGGGTCAGGTCACGCACCTTGCCGCCAATGGTGGATGCGCAAAAGGCGCAGCCCATCCGGCAGCCTACCTGAGAGGAGATACACACAGTATTCCCATGATGATAGCACATCAAAACGGTTTCCACACAGTTGCCGTCCCTCAGCCGCCACAGGTATTTGACAGTGCCGTCCACCCGGGAGGTCTGCTTGCGCTCCACTTGGGGGGCGGTGATAAAACAGGTTTCGGCCAACTTCTCCCGCAGGGCTTTGGAGAGGTTGGTCATCTCCTCAAAGGAGGTAACGCCCCGATGCAGCCATTGAAAGACCTGCTTGGCCCGGAAAGCAGGCTCACCCAGCTCCTTCATCAGGCTGGTCATTTCTTCAAGATCCATAGATTTCAAATCCAACAAGCTGGTCGCCTCCCGGTGTATTCAGACGTATCTTCCTATCCCCTTTTCCGTAGCTTGGTAATGAAGAACCCATCGGTGCCATGGCGGTGGGGCCATAACGTAAGCATGCCCTCCGCCGCGCCGATGGGGCCGGGAAGGACAAACTTTTCCAGCGCATAGTCCCTGTGCCCTGTCAGGAACCCCGCCACAACATCCTCATTCTCCCGCCGTAGCAGCGTACAGGTGGAGTAGAGCAGTGTGCCGCCGGGCCTGACATACCGGGAGACCGTTTCCAAAATAGCCCTTTGCACCTGGGGCAAGCCTTTGATCGGTTCAGGGTCTTTGTATCTGATGTCCGGCTTCTTCCGAATAATGCCAAGGCCGGAACAGGGTACGTCGGCAATGACCAGATCAAAGGCATTTTCCATGGCCGGGTCAAAACGCTTGGCGTCCATGATCCCAGTCTTGATATTGGTCGCTCCCAGTCGGGCGGCTCCGGCCTCGATCAGTTTCTTCTTGTGAGGATGGATGTCATTGGCGCATATCTCGCCCGTTCCCTCCATGGCAATGGCGGCGGCAAAAGACTTGCCGCCGGGAGCGGCGCAGGCGTCCAACACACACATGCCGGGCTTTGGCGCGGCGGCCAAAATGGCCAGCTTTGCGGCGGCGTCCTGGATGTAAAACTTCCCATCGCGGAATGCGGCCAGCTCTTCCAGGCTCCCCGTTTCCGCCAGTTCCAAACAGTCTGGAAGCCATGGATGAGGGCTGACCGCCACTCCGGCGGCGGTCAGCTCCGCTGTTAAAGCGGCTGGGGAGGTCTTCAGGGTGTTTACCTGGGCCACAATAGGAGCCGGGGCGTTGTCCGCCGCCAAAAGCGCTTCCAGTTCATCGGCAGGCAGTGTATTGGAAAACTCCTTTACAAGCCACGCAGGGTGACTGAAGCGGATGGATAATTCCTCCGGCTCCGGCAAACCAAAGCCGCGCTCCTTGTCTATCGTTCGGAGGACAGCGTTTACCAGTCCGGCGGCTCTGGGATTCCGGCTTTTCGTTTTTACCAGCGTCACCGATTCGTTGACAGCGGCATGGACGGGCACCCGGTCCAAAAACAAGAGCTGGTACAAGCCAAGCCGCAGCGTATTGCGGACGGCGGACTCCATTTTTTCTGTGGGGACCGAGGAGTACCGATCTATGTACCAGTCCAAAAGCAGCTTATTTTGCAGCGAGCCGTACACGATCTGAGTACATAGCCCCGCGTCCCGTCCGGAAAGGCCGGTCTGCCGAATGGCTTTTTTCAAATAGCCGTCGGACCAGGCTCCCTGCTTCTCCCCTGAAACAAGACATTCTAATGCTACCGCACGGGCAGTACTCATTATAGAGCCTCCCCTATCGTTAACGGATGGCCGGCAAGAAAAGCGGTGACCGGCATTCGCTTTTTACCATCCGGCTGAAGCTCCAGGATCCGCAGAGCTGAGCCATTGGCGCAGGCGATCAAAAGCCCGGTCTTTCCTGCGTCCAATAAGGTCCCGGGGGTGCCGTTTCCCTCCTCGGGGCTGGTGGAATAGATCTTACAGTGGGTACCGCCGATCTGGGCAGTAGCCGCGGGCCAGGGAAGCAGCCCCCGAACCTGGTCATGAAGCGATTTGGCGTCCTTTGTCCAGTCCAGAGGAGACAGCTCTTTCCCCAGTATAGGCGCCAGGGTGACGGCACTCTCATCCTGGGGGGTACGGGAAGCCGTGCCCCTTTCCAACTCCGCCACGGTCTCCACCAACAGTTTGCCGCGCAACTGGGCAAGGCGGGCCGTCAGCTCCGGGGCGGTTTCCGTGGGGGCAATGGGAATCGAAGCCTGGGAGATAATGTCCCCGGCATCCAGAGCCGCCGCCATATGCATAATAGTGACGCCGGTCTCCCTCTCTCCGTTCAGGATAGCCCAATTGATGGGAGCCGCCCCACGGTACTTAGGCAGCAGCGAGGAATGGACATTGACGCAGCCCAGAGGCGGACAGTCAAGGATATCCTGGGGCAATATCCTTCCATAGGCCGCCACCACGATCAGCTCTGGCGCCAGGGTCTTGATCTGTTTCAAGGCCGTACCGTCCCGCAACTTTACCGGCTGAAACACCGGGATGTTATATGACAAGGCACATTCCTTCACGGGTGGGGCCTGGAGCTTATTTTGATGTCTTCCCACAGGCTTGTCCGGCTGGGAAAAAACGCCGCAGACAGTGTGCCCCGCGGCAATAAGGGCCTCCAGAGAGGGGAGGGCAAAC
Organism: uncultured Oscillospiraceae bacterium; assembly: GCA_910577415.1. Lineage (GTDB taxonomy): Bacteria > Bacillota > Clostridia > Oscillospirales > Oscillospiraceae > Vermiculatibacterium. The sequence continues at coordinate 11,432 of CAJTLK010000015.1, read as the reverse complement.
TCTGGAGTGCCCATAAACAGGATCTTCAACGTCTGCGTCGCCTCCTTCTGGGTTGCTTTTCCTCTCCCATCAGCTCATCCAGATCCTCAGTAGTGTATACACGATCCACATGCTCGGTAAACACATGGCCGTCTAAATGCTCGATCTCATGGCAGAAGCACCGGGCCACCACACCCTCGCCGCTGACCTCAAACCACTTTCCGTAGCGGTCTTGCGCTTTTACGGTAGCTCTCTCAGGCCGAAGGACATAACCCCACATTCCCGGAAGAGACAAGCACCCCTCCAGCCCATCCTGTTCACCTTCCGAGGCAATGAGTTCTGGATTCACAAGCTCCAGCATATGCTCATTTTCATCCACCACGACCACCGCGCGGCGAAGAATACCTACCTGGGGTGCGGCAAGACCGGCGCCATTGGCGTTGGCTAAGGTGTCCTTCAGATCGTCCAGCAGATCACCCAGACGCGCATCAAAGGCTGTCACCGGGTGGCACTTTTTATGGAGCGCCGGGTCCCGGTCTGTTAGGATCTCTCGAATGGCCATGGTATTCTCTCCTTATCCGTTCATAGGGTCTACATCGGCTGTGACCGATACGCCCCTGTTTTTTCGGTCCCCTTGAGCACAGCGCACCAGGTGGGCGACCATCTCACGCACGGCTCTTGTGTTTTGCGCCATCAGGGTCAAGCGGTAACGGTAGCGGTTATTGACCTTGGCAATGGCGGCAGGCGCCGGTCCCAGTAGTTGACTGCCCATCTCTTGATATTCCGGCTGCTTGAGCCACTCTCGCAGCGTGTCCCGCAGAAACGCGCATACCCGCAGGGTCTGCCCTTCCTCAGGACCTGAGACGTGGATCACGAAAAAGGCAGTGAAGGGCGGACAGCCGCGAAGCTGCCGCAGCCCGATCTCCTGCTGGTAAAAGTGGTCATAGTCCTGTCGTGCGGCGGCCAGGATCACGTCGTTCTCCGGCGTAAAGGTCTGGATGATGGCTCTGCCGTCTTTGCTCCCGCGGCCTGCCCGGTCCACCACCTGCGTAATGAGGGAAAAGGTCCTCTCCCCCGCCCGGTAATCGTCTACGTAGAGTCCCTGGTCTGCGGAAATGACCCCCACCAGAGTGACGTTCTCAAAGTCAAGCCCCTTAGCTACCATCTGAGTTCCCACCAGGATAGGGACCTTTTCCTCCCGGAACCGGGTCAGAAGCTTTTCGTGGGAACGGCTGGCGGTGGTGGTGTCCGCATCCATCCGCATGACCGCCACCCCCGTAAACCTCTCGTGAAGAGCTTCCTCCACCCGCTGGGTGCCAAAGCCCACAAATTCCAGACTGCCGCCGCATTCGGGGCAAGAGTCGGGCAAAGGCTCAGAGTGACCGCAGTGATGACACATCAGCCGTCGGTTGACCGAGTGATAGGTCAAATAGGCCGAGCACCTTGGGCAAGTAGGTACCTGACCGCAGAAGCGGCAGGTCGCCATGGGGCTGGAGCCGCGGCGGTTGAGAAAAAGAATACTCTGCTCGCCCCGCTCCAGATTTTCCTCCAGCGCCTGGATCAAGGGACCGCTCAACGGCGAGGGATTTCCCGCTTTGAGTTCCTCTTTCATATCGGCCAGATAGACCTGAGGCAATATTTTTTCATTATAGCGGTGTCCCAAGGTGAACAGACGATAATCGCCCTGTCTGGCATGGTACATGGTCTCCACCGAAGGAGTCGCTGACCCCAGCACCAGCAGGGCGCCGTTGCGGCTGGCCCGGTACTTCGCCACGTCCCTGGCATGGTAGCGGGGCATATTCTCCGACTTATAGCTGCCCTCTTGCTCCTCGTCCAGGACGATAAGCCCCAGGTCTTTTAAAGGCGCAAAAATGGCGGAACGGGTGCCAATGACCAAGCGTGCCTTTCCGTTTTTTGCCCGCTTCCACTCATCGTAACGCTCTCCGGCAGGCAGGGAACTGTGAAGGACAGCGACCTCCTCTCCAAAGTAGGAGGTAAAAATGGACATCAATTGAGGCGTCAGAGCAATCTCCGGCACCAAAACCAGCGCCGTTTTACCACGCTTCAGGGTCTCCTGAATGAGCCGAAGGTATACCTGGGTCTTACCGCTGCCGGTGACGCCGTATAGCAGGGCCACCGCGGCGTTCCCGCTTTCCGACAAGGTATTGAGTCCCTTAAAAGCGGTTTCTTGCTCAGTGTTAAGGACAATGGGCGCCGGCTCCTTTACCCGTTCCGGTATTGTCCGGCGATAGGCTTCCCGTTCCTCTATGACCACAAGGCCGCTCTTTTCCAGAGAGCGCAAGGTTGCGTTGGCCGCGCCGGTAAAGTAGCATATCTCCTTCACAGACGCTTCTCCGACCCCTGCCAGCAGTTCCACCACAGCGTAGCGCAGAGGAGCGGTTTTCCGCCGGGGCGTTACCTGGGCCAGAGCCTCCTCTGCGGGGATGGCAAGGGAAGCCCACCGCTCTCGCTTATCCCCCACACCGCGCTCAGCGCTTGTGGTCATGGTGAGGACGCCCTTTTCCATCAGGGAATGAAGCGCCGGATTGGGGTCCTTGGTCCCAAAGTCCTCTCGGATCAGGAGTACCTCCAGCCCATCCAGCCGTTGGCTCACAAGCTCCACAATGCGCCGCTCGAGCTTGGACCGGCCCGCCATTTCTAGGGCGGCTTCCTTCTCCATACCGTCGGCAAGGCGGTAGCAGTCCTGAAGAGAATAATACAGTCCCGCGGGAAGCATGGCCCGTGCGGCGTCATAGACGGTGCAGAACCAGCGCTCCCGGATCCACAGCGCCAGACGAATACCCTCTTCATCCAGTACCGGCTCCTCATCCAACTGGGTCAAAATAGATTTCAGTGGCTTTTCCGGCTTGGGGACCTCCTCCAAGGCCAGCACAAGGCCCTCGGTCCGCCGGTTGCCGGGACCAAAGGGCACTATGACCCGGATCCCAGCCCTCAATCCGGCCAGCTCTGAGGGGACAAGGTAATCGTAGGGGCGGTCAATGGCAAATGTGGCCGCCGATAAGGCGACTTTTGCGACTATACCTGACACGTTGACCGCCCCCCTCCTCAAAAAGCAAGCGCCTGGGCCGTGCCCCGGCGCTTGTTGATTAGTCCCTGTCGATCAGTTCGATCTTGCCGTCCGCCACTTCATTCAGGGCCAAAGTGACCGGTTTTTCGTTCAGTGGGTAGCCCTCATCTTCGGCCTGGCTGGCGATCTGGCGGGCACGATGGGCCACCACGTTCACGAGCTGATAGCGGCTGGGCACCTGACCCAGCAGGTCTTTCATAGCGGGTTTCAGCATCATATGGCATCAAACTCCTTCCATTACGTTCATTCTATACTTTGTGCGGCAACTTTCCGCTGTCAGAATGGCTAAAATCTCTTCCACTGCATGGGAAACCTTATCATTGACTACCAGAAAGTCATACTTGGGAATTTGGCGGCACTCCTCCAACGCCTGCTGCAAGCGCTCCTTGATGACGGTCTCATCATCGGTGTGGCGGCCACGGAGACGGCGGGACAGCTCCTCGAAGGATGGCGGGGAAATAAAGATGAGGAGCGCGTCAGGACACTTCTCCCGCACCTTCGCGGCTCCCTGGACATCGATCTCCAGCAGTACGTCGATCCCTGCGTCCAGCTGTTCCTCAATAACCTTCAGAGATGTGCCGTAAAAATTATCGACATAACAGGCATATTCCAAAAACTCATCCCGGGCGATCATATCCTGGAAAATATCCTTACTCACAAAACGGTAATTAACCCCGTCGGCCTCACCCACCCGTGGCTGGCGGGTGGTAAAGGAGACGGAGAAAAAGATGTCCGGCCTGTCGCTGAGGAGTTCCGCGATCACGGTGCTTTTCCCAACGCCTGAAGGCCCGGAAAGTACGATCAGCTGTCCCCGCTGTTTCTTTGGCGTCATAGACCATCCTCCTCGCCGCTGTGGCGCTCTCTTTTGTTCATCCGCTCCGACACCGCCTCGCTCTCTATAGCGGAGAGGATGATGTGGCCGCTGTCCATGATCAGTACAGAACGGGTGCGCCGACCGTAAGTCGCGTCGACCAGATTTCCAGCCTCCCGAGCTTCCTGGATCATACGCTTTACTGGGGCTGAATCAGGACCGATGAGCGCCACCAGCCGCCGGGGTGAGATCATACTGCCAAAGCCTACGTCAACCAGTTCCATACCTTTTCCCCCGGTTTACTCAATATTCTGTATCTGCTCCCGGATCTTTTCGATCTCAGCCTTGATATCAACAACGATCTTGGATGTCTCTACATCATTGCACTTGGAGCCGATGGTGTTGGCCTCCCGGTTAAACTCCTGGATGAGAAAATCCAGTTTCCGGCCCACGGCACCACCGGCAGAGAGCATTTCACGAAGCTGGGAAATGTGGCTGCGAAGACGGACGGTCTCCTCATCCACCGCGACCTTATCCGCAAAGATCGCCGCCTCGGTAAGGATGCGGCCCGCGTCGAGCTGTGTGTTTTGAAGCACCTCAGCCATTTTGGCTTCCAGCCGTGCCCGATAATCCGCCACAATGCCCGGGGAACGTTCCTCCACCTTGCTTGTGAGGGTTTCAATGGTTTCGGTACGGTCAAGGACGTCCTTGGCAAGCCGCCCGCCTTCTCTTTCCCGCATCACGTTAAAATCGGCCAAAGCCTCATCCATGGCTTGCAGCAAAAGCGCTTTCACTGCCTCCGGCTCCTCTTCCTTTTTTTCTACGGTAAGAACGTCGGGAAAGCGGGCCAGGTCGGTGGGATAATAAGAGTCCTTTGTCCAGCCCCCGCCCATATGGATAAGCTGCTCCAGCGCGTCCACATATGCCTTCGCCAGCGGCTGGTTTACAGTGACGGTCATATCGTCTCCGGCAATATGGCTGACATTGACAAAAACATCTACCTTACCGCGGCCTACTTTGCTCTGGATACGCTCTTTCAAAGCCTCCTCGGCAAATAGATAGCTCCGGGGCATTTTGATGGCACAGTCCAAATAGCGGTTGTTTACCGCCCGCAGCTCCACCGTAACGGTCAGTCCTTCTCCAGACGCCTCGCCTCGGCCATAGCCGGTCATGCTTTTTATCATAGGAGTTCACTCCTCTTGAAATCCAAATTATATCACAAAAGTTTTTCTTTGAAAACCCTTTTCACTCAACAGCAAGTGCCGCCCCAGGGAGTCAGGCAGCTGAAGCACAGATATGCGGTACAGGGATCGCAGCCAGTGGAGGTATAGATCCCGGGGCGGTATGTGGAGCCTCCCCGTTGGATCATGGCCATTGCCTGCCGATATTCAGCGTTGCCTGGCTCCATGGAGTAGGCAGTCTGAAAATGTTGGGTAGCTTCGTCGATCCAGCCTTTTTGATAGGCAATGTAGCCGATAAGAAAATGCCACTCAGCATCCTGGCGGGGGGCAGTGCGAAGAAGCTGCTCCGCCTGGGCCAGGTCGCCAAGGTTGATGTATTGACGCGCCTGGGCATAGAGACTGTTCCCAGCGGCCTGCTGATAGCTCCGCTGGTATTGCTGCCGGTTTTGTCCGATACCGGCGCTGCCGGAGCGGGCGCGGGTGATAGCGTCATAGGCTTCATTGATCGCTTTCATCTTCTCCTCGGCCAGGTCTGCCAGGGGATTATCCTGATAGTTGTCAGGGTGATATTTCCGCGCCAACTCCCGATATGCTTTTTTGATCTCCTCATCACTGGCGCTGGGGTCGACCCCCAACACGCTGTATGGATCGCTCATAGGCTACTTCTCCTGTGCTTCTTTTGCTCCTCCCGCCATTGGCCGGAAAAGACCAGCTCCTGTACGGTGGGAAGCCCGCTGTATATAACATTTTCTATTGCCGGGGTGCAAACATTGGAGGGCAAAAGCGCCAATGCTGCACCCGCTAAGGCGAGAGAATGGTCCATCACCTGTCGGAGATAGGTCTTATCCTCCTCCGTCCACCCACAAAACCGGGCCGACACCGGGTTGTATCGCCCCTCCCTTTCGTCTTCGGATAGGTCGTCCACCGCGTCGATGAGGTATACCCACCGTCCCACATGGTAAAGAAGCTCCGCCATTGCCCGGTCACAGCTATATTCCCCAGTTACGGGCGCGGCGGCGCGAAGGAGCCGCGCAAAACAGTCGGCGGTACGGTCAATAGAGGGGCACCCCTCCGCTTCCAGTGCTTGCAGCTCCTGAAGCAGCCCTGCCACCTGGGCGTCAAAGTCAGGATACTCTCTTCTGGCCTTTCGGTACGCTCTTGTGAGAAGCACAGAGAAAATACGCGCGCCTGTCCCTTTAAGAAAACCCTCGTCGGCCACAGTGTCCCGTAGCCGCCAATAGGCGAGGATCACGCTCTCCCCTGCTGCGGTATCCAACCACTGACTGCTTTCACAGACCGGCCTTCCATGGAACGGATGCCGGAGGCAGACACGGCAGTTGACACAGAGTGCGTCGTCCGAACGCATCAGGAGCATGGCCAAAAAGGTAAAGTCGTAATTAAGGAAAAGACGGGCAAACTGCCCGTATCTTTTCCCAATGGTTTGGCAAAGGCCACAGTAGACAGCCTTATAGTTTTCTGCCACGGCCCCGGGAATGGTATCCCAGCGGGCTCTGACATAGCCAAACACCTTCAGCCTCCAATGGAGACGACTTTGAATGTAACGCTGTCCCGCTTTTTCATCCGCCGGTCCAAAACAAAGGCGCCCAACAAACCAGCCAGAAAACCGCCGCCCCCTAAGGCGATGGCTCTCCCCTCAGCCCAGCCGAGACTGCCGCCGATAAAGTACCCCAGAAAGAAAAGGACCAAAGGAACGATATAGAGCAGCGCCGCTGCCCCTAAAACTCTGGAGCTGGCTGTTTCTACCGTAACCGTGTCGCCAACTCCGGCGCCGTGGGCGTCCTCCGCCACCACAGTGATCTCCGGGGCATTCTCCATAAAGCTGCAATGATCGCAGGAGCCGCAATTATGAGCGCTGGCACAGGCGGAGGTCCTGCGGACCCTGACCTCCACATATCCGGGAGCCACAATGCGGATCACTTGGGCAGTCTGCTTCATAAATCTGGAAACTCCTTATCTTCGGATAGATATCACGATATTATAATCTCCCACCACGCCCACATCGCTTCTTCCGTCCAGGTAGACCTTGACCGGAATGGTCTGAGAGCCGGTGGCGGCCACTGCGTTTTGAAGGTCGGCGACGATACGGAGCTGGTTGGGCGTTACCGACGCTACAGCATCGGCGGAACCCCGGATCTGCACCTGGCGGGAGGTGGTAACCTTCTCTACCTCGTACCCGGTAGGCTTATTGATGACCTCAATATTGTCCACTTCCATAGTGGCTGTGGTCAACCCGGTGACAGTGATCTTGACGGTAGCCTCACTGACGCCGCTGACATTGGTCAGTTCGGGCGCCAGTGGAATGGTAAAGTTCAGAGTATTCGTCCCCAAGACCTTAGCCAGGTCCACATTGCCCAGGGATATCTCCTTCAAGGGCTCTAGATCAGCCGCCGAACCGGAGACCATAATGGATTCCGGCTCGATCTTATATTTCACATAATTCTCCACTGTATCGGCAGTGATCCCGCCGCCGGAGATCAGGTTGACTGTCAGGGGCACTTCCTTCAACTGGAAAACGGGAAGGGTGGTACGCACCAAGGATACGTCAGGTGTGACCGCAATACCTTCCAGCGCATCGCCGGTGAAGCTGATAAACGTATAGGGCAGGTCTCCGCTGTAGGTCTGGTCCATATCGGCCCGTTCCAGCGTGACCTGGGCATAGTCGATCTGGTTGACGATAGATTCCTCGCCGCTGACCTGGATGCTGGCCGGCAGGAAGGTAAACTCTCCGGCCTGATAGCCTTCGGCGACGCCGCCCACGATGGTGCCGCGGACAGGGATGGACCGGGTGGCCTTCCGCGCAACGGTATACGTTATATTCAGCGGGTAGCGGTCTGTGATCACAAGAGAATTGGCGGAGACGGAGCTGGGCAGATCATAGGAAACCTGGTACGCCTGTGTATGCGGGCCAGGCTGCTGCACAGAGGACACGTCCACCGTAATGTTCACGGTCTCGGCGGAAAGGAGACGGTACACATCCCGTTTGCCGGTGATGTTCAGAGTAACGGTCTGATCCTTTCCCTCCGTGATCATCAGTCCCCGGCTCTCCAATATCTCTATGCCGGAAAAGGTAACGGGCAAATTTCGTACCGGCCCCTCCTCATTGGGGTTTTTATTGCCTACATACATCCAAAGGGCCATGGCGATGAGCAGAGAGAGGACCATATAAAAGCCTCTATTTTTCTCCATCCGTCGTCGCCTCCTTTTTTCCCCGGAGCTGAGCGGATAACTTTTTCAGCAGAGAGGGATCCTCCTCCTTCTCCTCCGGCACCAACTCGTTACGAAGCAGCCTCTCCAGGGTCTCAGGCGCAAGATGACGCTTGAGCATACCGTTTACCGCCACAGAAATGGAGCCGGTCTCCTCGGAGACGATGGCCACCACCGCGTCGGTCTGCTCACTGGCGCCGATGCCTGCACGGTGGCGCATCCCCAACTCACGGGAGAGATTCACGTTGCCGGACATGGGGAGCATACATCCCGCTCCCACGATCCGCCCGTCCCGGACGATGACAGCGCCATCGTGAAGAGGGGCCTTGTTCCAGAATATATTCTTCAGAAGCTCCGCGTTGACGGCACAGTCCAGGCTCGTTCCCGTGCGGATAGGCTCGTCCAACATATTTTCCCGTTCAAAAACCATCAGCGCGCCGGTCTTACTTTTCGAGAGGGCAGTATAGGCTTCCACTGTCTGGGTGATGGCGTTCTCCAGCTCATCGGGTACACTTCTGTGGCCGGAAAACACCTTTCCAATGTTGCTGCTGCCCACCTGCTCCAGCAGCTTACGAAGCTCAGGCTGAAAAAGGACTACCAGCGCCAGAACGCCCCATTCCAGCAGTCTGCTGATAAAAAAGTTTACCGTATACAGGTGGAAAACAACGGACAGCCACAGGGCGCCAATGATCAGTAGGATCCCCCTGAACACCTTGCCAGAGCTGGAGGTGCGAACCAGATAGATGATCTTGTAGATGACAAAGGCAACAATGGCAATGTCAATAATATCGGTGATCCCAATGGGGCTGAAGTTGGAGAAAAACTGCTCCACTACCCGCACGATCTGTTCCATCCTCTTCCCTCCCGCTCCAGGGGGATTCCCGGCCTTTTCCCGGCAACGCCTTTCCCTGCTATTATGCAAAATACATTATACTGTATTTCCCTGCGGTACGCAAGAGCGGAAAGCATGAAATTTCTTGATTTTCCATTCTTTTTCTCCGGCGGCTCGTCCGATTTTTCAGGAGAGAAAAGGGCAAGCCCTTTACGGCTGCCCTCTTCCCAATTTTACCCCGCCAAACGGGCGATCTCCGATACAAGTCGACGGACATCAGCGGGAGTATTGAAGTCGGAAAAACTGGCGCGAACCGTGCCGGAGCCAAGTGTTCCGGCGCTTTCATGTGCCCTTGGCGCACAGTGGAGGCCCGCACGGACCGCAATGTCCCGCAGCCCCAGCTCCTCTCCTACGCTCTCACAGTCCATCCCGGCCAGTGTAAAAGAAAGCACCCCCGCCTGGACCTCGGGGCGCTTGGAGGCATAGAGCGTCACTCCGGGGATGGCGGACAGTCCCTTTACCGCTAAGGCGGTCAGTTCCTGCTCATGGCGGAGAATGGCCCCGTCCGGCTTGGATGCAACGTACCGAAGCCCCTCCAGCAGTCCGGCGATGCCAGGGATATTATGGGTCCCCGCCTCCAGTCTATCCGGCAAGAAGTCCGGCATATCTTGCTGGGCGGACAGGCTTCCCGTCCCCCCCTCCAGAAGAGGCCGGGTCTCTCGGTCTGCCGCGCAGAGCAGCAGACCGGTCCCCTGCGGGCCATATAAGCCCTTGTGCCCAGGCATAGCGATGAACGCTGCGTCCAACTGATCCATGTGCACCGGCAATACACCGGCTGATTGGGAAGCGTCCAGAATAAAGGGGACCTTCCTTAGCCGACATAGCCGGGCGATCTCCTTTACAGGCAGAACATACCCAAATACGTTGGAAACGTGGGTGCACACCACACAGGAGACTTCTTCCGTGATCAGCTGTTCAAACCGCGCCAGGATGACCTCCGGCTCAAAAAGCGGGCCTTTTGCTACCTTGACACGGCAGCCCAATGCCTGAAGCGGCCTGGTAACGGCATTGTGCTCATAGCCGGAGATCACCACCGTATCCTTTGGCTTCACAATGGACTTGATGGCCAGGTTCAGAGCATGGGTAGCGTTAAGCGTAAAAACCACGTTCTCTGGATCGTCCAGATGAAAAAACCCCGCAGCTGTCTCACGGCAATCAAAGGCTGTTTTTGCTGCCAGCATAGCGGGCTTGTGCCCACCCCGCCCGGGACTTGCCATGCGTCCCATGGCGGATCTGACCGCCCGTGCCACAGTAGGCGGCTTTTGCAGCGTCGTGGCCGCGCTATCCAGATAGACCATCAAAGCAGTACCTCCTTATAGCTGCCGTCACCGGCAACAATGAATACCCTTTTGGGGGATAGTCCGGCGCGGGCAAGTACCACCAGCGCAGGGGCCAGGTTTCGCTCCGACACCTTTACCGAGTGACTGCACCCCTCGCTGTCAATGGTCTTTGGAGAGCGGCGGATATGGGCGGTAATGCCCGCTCGGGCCAGAGCCGCTTCGGTCCTCTGGGCGTAGGTGAGAGACCGGCAGATAATCAGATAGTAGACCATTTGAATGACCATTCCTTTCCAGTCTATGGGAGAAATGGTCTCCCATCAGGAGAGAAGAAAAGCGCTCCTCTCAGCGCATCATATGCGCCGGAGGAGCGCTCTGTCACCCATCCGCCGAGCACGGTCATGAGCAGAATAGAGCCATTTTGTCGAAACAAGGTCATCCGTCACTTTTTTCCAGCACCAGAGCGACGGCGTGGCAGGAAATACCTTCTCCCCTGCCGGTAAATCCCAAGCGTTCTTCGGTGGTAGCCTTCACATTTACCCTATCAGGCGCGATATCCAGTCCCCGGGCAAGATTTACTTTCATCTGAGGGACAAAGGGGGCCAGCTTGGGCGCTTGGGCGATGACCGTCACATCTACGTTGCCCACCTGAAACTCATTTTCCCGCAGACGCGACACCACTGTTTCCAGTAGCTTCATACTGTCGGCTCCGGCATAAGTAGGATCGTTATCGGGAAACAGGTGTCCGATGTCCTCCATGGCACAGGCGCCCAGCAGCGCGTCCATTACCGCGTGGACAAGAACGTCGGCGTCGGAATGGCCCAACAGTCCTTTTTCATAGGGAATATCCACACCGCCCAGAATAAGCTTCCGTCCCTCCGTCAGCTTGTGAACGTCATATCCGTGTCCGATCCTCATCCCGCTCCCCACCTTTCCAAAACGGCCTCCGCCATCAAAATATCCTCTGGAGTGGTCAGTT
>CAJTLK010000014.1 GCA_910577415.1 uncultured Oscillospiraceae bacterium | reverse complement strand
TCATAGTACTTGTTGCAGGCCTCGCGGTGCTGGAAGAAGATGTCGCCGTTCTCGTGGCTGCCGCGCATGGTGGGATGCTCGGGGTTCAGGGCGCGGGCGCGGAAAGCCTTCACGGCGTCCATGTCCAGCATGTCGGCCAGGTCGGCGTAATCCCACACGGCCACCTTCTGGATCTCGTGGGAGGTGCGGAAGCCGTCAAAGAAGTTGACGAAGGGCACCCGGCCCTTGATGGCGGCCAGATGGGCCACGGGGGCAAGGTCCATGACCTCCTGGACGCTGCTCTCGGCCAGCATGGCAAAGCCGGTCTGGCGGCAGGACATCACGTCGGAGTGGTCGCCGAAGATGTTCAGGGCGTGGGCGGCCACGGTACGGGCGGAGACGTGGAACACGCCGGGAAGCAGCTCGCCCGCGATCTTATACATATTGGGGATCATGAGCAGCAGGCCCTGGGAGGCGGTGTAAGTAGTGGTCAGGGCGCCGGCGGCCAGAGAGCCGTGGACGGTGCCGGAGGCACCGGCCTCAGACTGCATCTCAATGACCTTGACGGGATTGCCGAAGACGTTTTTCAGTCCGGCGGCGGCCCACTGGTCGACGTAGTCGGCCATGGGGCTGGACGGCGTGATGGGGTAAATACCCGCTACCTCGGTGAACGCATAGCTGACATGCGCCGCCGCGGTGTTGCCGTCCATGGATTTGAACTTTCTTTGTACCATATTCGCAACTCCTCCTTAAAGTAATGCTAAGGTTGCATATTCACAGCGTTCTCATTTTATCACCTGTTTTGTGATTTGTAAACCGTCTGTTTGCGGTTTTAAAGCGATTTTTTGTGTAAATCTCACTGGAAGTTTCCCGAAAAGGAAGTCCCCGGCAGAAAATCCTCCCCACAGGGAGAAAGCAAGGGGCCGCCCACCGGGCGGCCCCCAAAAACGAATGTTATTTACGCTGTGGGCTGAGAGAGGGGCAAATAGGCAAAGGCCTCTGTAATGGTCTTGGGGTCTGTCTTGATATATCGATCATACCTCGTGACCAACGGTCCTTCGCTGTACGCTCCATTTGGTATTTCAACATATAGTTCTTTTTCATTTTGGGGATCAAGATAGGCTTGATGGTTTTTGAGCCAAGGGTCGTTTGTCGTCATGTTCTTGTGGGGCATGCGGTCTCGATCCGCTTCGTCAAAGCTGACCGTGCCGAGAGGAATAAACGCATCCGGCAAATGCGTCCTGTCTTCCAGTCCTCTACCCACATTAGTCTGACTGTGCCCCTCGTATAAGAAGAAGCTATTATCGTAACATATCCAGCTAAACCAAGCCGGGGCAGACATAAATAAAAAGTACCTGCTTCCGCCCTTTCTCAGATATAACGCATCGCCGTTATCCGGTAGCGCCCATACGGAACAGCCCAACAGCTCCGGCTTGTCCTGGGAAGGGGCGTTTTCTTCGTTCAATTTCGTAAGGTGAAAAATGTCCTTGCTGACGAGCTTGGGATGCACGCTCTTTTCCCTGAAATAGTACCGCACTCCATCGTATTGGAAAGACGGTCTCGCTCCCAACTCCCACCCAGACGACAGCGCCTTCTCCAGCCTTTCGCCGGAGAACACATACGTTCCTCTTGCGCAGATGGCGATTGAACAGGCCAAGAGTATAGATAATATGAACGCAACTTTTTTTCTTTTTTTCATCCGTTTACCAAATATTCATTTAGTTTATAAACTTGCGCACCAATAGGAAATGTAATAGGGTTATCAGTAGATACGCTGACGAGTGCATATTCACTTTCAGCAGGATCCATAATGGAAAGGCCAAAAAAAGAAGAATTTGACGCATATCCGCGAATAATGACCATATGCCCCGGGGCGCTGCTGTTTGTGCTTTTTACCAATCCCGCCATTATGGGTTTATCATTGCTAATATATCGAATGAGATTGCTTGTGTGAAGATTACTTGCGCTATAATAAGGATGGGAAATACCATATAATGATTTGAGCGCACTCTTTACTTTGCTCATTGTTGCATAATCATGCCAGTTCATTTTATCCGCAACGACTTTTGATGTGTATGTGTAGTTTTTCTCTGTATAAAAATAGCCATATGACGCAACACAAGCAGCCCAGCACGCCCACGTTTCATGCTGGGTATGTCTCAAGACACCAGAAATCATATAACTGTCTGCAGCCCTGGATTGCTGATGCGCAGCAATATTTAAGCTATGCAAGTTGTTGAGCGGAGATGAGCAAATGACTTCACTATATTCACACGGCAAGTTAGCCGTGTTTCCGGCTTCGGTTAAATTTTCCGTTTTATTGTTACTCACAACAAAGAGAGACGTGCCATTTCCAACAACTGCAATTGGGACGTTTTCTTTCAAAAAGTTATTAATGGTTTTACAATGCGCTTTAGAATAATAGAACACTTGATTTCCGTTTTCGTCATTGTAGGTTTCCAGAAGTCCAATCACTGAATCATCTCCAAAAATCGGATAGTAATGAATAGATGATGTTTGCAAAGCTCCTGTTTCATCTTCTACGTAGTATGCTGGTATTTCTCCTCCGAGAAATACGTTATCATATTTTGAAATGCCATACTCAACGTCGGCGTTTTGCAAAAAGGATTCAACCTGCATATAAAAATCGGTGCTCGCATTATTTGTCTCGGTTTTTTCTGCCGCCGCAGCGGGGAGAGCGGAGACCAGCAGGGCCGCCGCACAGAGGATACTGACAAACTTTTTCCGTGTTTTCATTTTACAGCTTCCTTTCTTTTGTGTCAAATTTTTATGGAAGGCCGTCCCTCCCGGGCCGCGCCGGGAAACGGTATTTCCCGCCCCGCGGCTTCTCTTCAACTCTGCATTAGACCCACCCCTTTTAAGGCAAAATCCTGTTTCCATCATTTGCCCCTACCTATATATGTCTTGAGACGCTCATTTTGTTGCAGCCTTTTTTATTTTTTACTTTTTGTTTCATATGACGAATTTCAAATGAGTGCATAGCAAAGGGGCCGCCCGGTGGGCGGCCCCTTACAAATGGAAAATAGAAAACTGTCTCTTTATTTTACAACTTCTTGTTCTTCAGAGACTGGAACAGAACCACGATATTGGTTGTCGCAAATTTCCCAAACCCCGTTTTTCTCTACAACAAAATATTCTTCTTTAACGCGCAACCGGCCTTCCTCACCATCTACAATGGAAAATTGGTAGGGATCATATTCCGCAGTATATTCAAATAGTACAGAATAGTAGTGATTTAAGTATAGCTCCTTTACTTCCTCTGGCGCTGTGTACGATGGGTCGGAATCATGAATTAGCCGTTGTGAAATATAATGATTGGTTAACTCATCATCCACCCGCGCGCACAAAGAACCCGGATCATAATACAGCAAAGTCGTTCCTGTTAAATATGCTCTTTGGAGAGCGTCCCCCTTGACATTTAATATAAACTCTTCTGCCTCCGCTCTCTTGTCATAATCGTCCAATATATTACTGCTTATTTCTTCTTGCTGCAAATCTTTTCGGTTTGTCGCGACAAGGGCAATGGCAAATAGGGTAATTGCAATGACCAACAAGGAAATAGCACCTTTTTTCATATTCATCAGTTAAAATTCATCCAATCCCTTGGAATACTGTAATATCCACAGTCAATAATTGAGGTGGAAAAGTTTTTGTCCTTATAACTCTTGCCAACATATGACACGAGGGATTGATAAGCCGCATTTGTGGAAGAGCTATTTGCCGCGATCTTCAAATCCGTCACCATCCTACTGCCAAAATCACCATTTGCAGCGGTTACAAACATTGCATGATTCAAGGTGCTTGTATAGTCAACCGCTTCGCCAGACCAGTTAATATGGATCACATCTCCAACGTCTGCGTAGTTCAAATTTCCGTAGTGAGTATTTCCATATGGTCCCTCTGTTATGGTGTTACTATTCTTTATCATTTTGGCAAAGCGGGTAGAGCTTACCCATGGATTACCATCGTACGCCGACGTATAGCCATCCTCATAACTCCAAACATTTTTTGCAGAACTTCCCGCCCTGCTTGCAGTAACAGCCGGAAGCGCAGTACGGCTGGTCATTGCCAGAGCTATGTCACAGTCCCCAATCAATCCCGCCCATACGCACTGCGAAGCGAAATTCTGGCAATTTACCCCAGCACCATTTTCATTCGTCTTAAATGGAAACAGTGGGTTATATCCTCCAGTCGCCGATGCATTAAAGAAGTGTTCAGCATACTCGACTGCGGCTGAGGTATTATATGTCCACTTATACAGGCCGGATGATCGCGCCGCGACTTTTTCGCCCAATCTGTCCGCTTCCATGTCCGTATCAATTGGGACCACCGCATTTGCAACATTATCAACGTCTGCTATACTGTATGGCTCATAAGAAAAATCGCTCGTTTCCCACGGATCATCGGTGACGACACCTGTAATGACCCAATTTTCATCCCCCTGCTCATCAAGAGAAAAGGTATACTTTCTCATTCTAAAATTGTAGCCATCAAAGTCATTTGTGTAATATGTGTATTTTTCAATAACAGACGCTGTGGCGGATGTACCGTCGATCTCTGCTTCAAAGTCAGAAAACAGCATATCGTCTCTTAAAATCGCCACATCTGTTGCCTCATACAGCGCAGCCAGATATTGATATTCCGATTGACGGTATTCTACTTGGTCTTGAGACAAATCCGAAAATGCTTCCAGGGAATATTCAGGACTTCTTACAGATGCCCGACCAACAGCAATAAATGCTTCACATACGTTTTTCACTATGTCATACTCTGAGGTTGTATGAAAGAGCATTGATGTCGGTTTTGTTGCCGCATAGTAATCATCCATACTAATACTTAATGTGTCAAAACCATTCTCCACGGGTTCAACGGCGGAAGCGGCGGGGAGGGCGGAGACCAGCAGGGCCGCCGCGCAGAGGATACTGACGAGCTTTTTCCGTGTTTTCATTTTATAGCTTCCTTTCTTTTGTGTCAAATTTTTATGGAAGGCCGTCCCTCCCGGGTCGCACCGGGAAGCGGCCTTTTCCGCTCCGCGGCTTCTCTTCAGCTCTGCATTGGACCCACCTCTTTCGCAAAACGCAATTTTGCTCCCATTATTTGCCTCTATACTTGTTATATATGTAACAAGACGCCCGTTTTGTTGCAGTCTTTTTTCATTTTTTACTTTTTGTTTCATATGACGAATTTTAAGGGCTATAAACAAACTATTATGGCGGCGACTTTGAGATGCTCCCAGGAAAGGCATTGCCCACAGTAATTGCAATAAGACAGATACTCCCGCTCCAGAGACGCTTTGCATCTAGGGCAGACGGGAAACATCGGTTTGCCGGTCATATTGGGAAACGCCCGGATCTCCATGACCGCCATAGGCGCCCGATAGGAGAGATCGCTTTCCTCTATGCCCAAAAGGTGGTTGGGCGTTTCATGAAAGCCAAGGCAGATTTGCTCAAAGACGTTAAGGGTCGGGTGAGTGCGTTTGCGGACAATGTTGGCAAAGTGCTTGGAACTGCATTGGCACCGCTCGGAAGCCCGCTCATAGCTGAGGCGCTCAGCGTCGCAGAGCTGAAGAAGAGAAGCGGATAAATTGTCTAAAAACATCGCAGACCCACTCTTTCTGTCGATAAGATGCTTTTAGAGTATGGGGAAGCCCCTTTTACCTCAAGGAAGTATTGTTCCTTATTTTTCCTCCCTGAAGAAAAATAGGTCCGGCTTTTGCAGCGAAAGCCGGATTTTATCGCCTCCGCCTTTCCAATAGCAAATATTCCCATAGATATATGTAACGAGAGAGGCATTTTGTTGCATCGTTTTTGAAAAAAATTAAAATTTGTTGTTTTTGCCAAAAGAGGTCGTATTTGGATGAAAAGAGGGCTTTTCTTTCGGAAAAACTTATGACAAAATTCAAGAAGGAAATATATCCCAAAGACTGCCGGGGAGGTGAAGCTTCGCATGGAACAGGAGCGCAGTCGTCTGCTCGCCTCTCTTTTCAAGGACAATCACGAAAGGCTTTTCCGTCTGGCGTTCCGTCTGACGGGCTGCAAAGACCTGGCAGAGGAATCTGTTCAGGAGGCCTTTTTATTGGCGCTTGTCCAAAAGAAAGACTTTACCACCCACCCCAACCCGGAGGGATGGTTTACCCTGGTCGTAGGCTACCTTTGCAAAAATGAACGCAGGCTGCTCCGCTCCCATTCCGAGGTCCCTCTCGAAAGCGTTTTTCATCTCGCGGCGCCGGAAACGACTGACGACCTTTTGGTGCTGCTGCCCGAGGAGCTGCCCGATCCCGACAAGCAGATATTGATCCTGCGTTTTGGAAAGCAAATGGATCACAGAATGATCGCCGACTACCTGGGACTTTCCGAATCGGCCTCCCGCAGCCGGTTTTCCCGCGCTTTGGAGCGGTGCCGGGATCTGGTGATAGAGCATAACGCTTTTTAGAAAATAAAAATTTTTTTCAAAACCCTGCAACAAAATGCCGCTCTCGTTACATATAACTTATGAGGGCAGAAAGGAGGGATGAAAAAATGAATGACTTCGCGAAAAAACAAACTTCACAAAACAGCCCTGTCAACCCAGCCATATCGGCAGAAAGCCTGGAGGCCATGTCCCCCGTAGAGCTGGCCGAGGCTCTGGAACTGGCCTTAGATTCCATGACGGAGGAGACCTACGACCCGGCGGTCATCGACGCCTATCTGGACGCTCTGGACCGAAAAGCCCCCATGCCCCCCGCCCCGGACACGGAGGCCGCCTTCCAGGACTTTCAGCGCAAGCTCCAAAGCCTCTCTTTTGAGGACAAGCCCACCTCCGGCAGCCGGGACAGTCCGGCTCCTTCCGGCAAAGGGCGCGCTTTCCGGCGGATGGTGGTCTCCGTTGCCACCGCCGCGGCCCTTCTGTTCACCCTAATGATCGGGGCCCAGGCCGCCGGAACGGATATCTTTGGGCACCTGGCCCGGTGGACTGACGAGCATCTCTTTTTCATCTTTTCCTCTGGAGGCAATGCCCGAAACATAGAGACCCACGACCTTTTCTATAAGGCTCTGAAGGAGCACGATCTGCCCACGGAGCTGGCCCCCGGCTGGTACCCCGAGGGATTTACCCCGGAATTGAAGACCATGAGTGATGAGTCCAGTTCCGACAAGTCCGTCTGGCTTACGTTTACAAATGAGCGTGGAGACTTTTTTGATATTAGCGTCGATCAATATGGAGATATTGAAAACGTCCAAATGCTCATTGAAAAGGACGCCAAGCCAGTGGAGACGTACACAAAAAGCGGCAGGACATTTTACATTTATTCCAACATAAATGTCATTTCCGCCGTATCAGCTGATGGCAACTTGATGGTATCTATTGGAGGCGACCTCACAAGCAATGAGGTCAAAAGAATGATCAATTCCATGGGAGGTATATCAACATGAAAAAACGGTTTCTTTCCTTCGCCCTCATGACCGCCTTGGTCCTCTCCCTTTGCGGAGGGGCCGCCGTGGCCGCCGAGACCCGGGCCAGCGATACCATTCGGTCATTTACCCTGTCCCTCGTAGAGGGAGACAGCGCGGGAGAGGTCAAGATCAAATTTGATGTAAGAGCCAACAGCACCGCAGACGAGATAGGCATTTCCTCCATCGTCATCTACAAGGCGGATGGTTCCTATGCCTCCACTATCATGGGCACAAAGGGCAATGGACTAATTCTTACTAATACAAGCCGCCACAACTCGTCCTACACCTATAAGGGGACCTCCGGCACCTCTTACTTTGCCAGAGTGACCTGCACTGCTACTATCGGTTCCTCATCGGATAGCAAAACTTTAGACACTAACAAAGTAACGGCTCCCTGAGCTATAACAAAAGCATACCGTCCCACCCATCCCCCGTCCTCCCGGACGGGGGATTTTTCCTCTCTGGTAGCTTTTTCCTCCGGAGCGTGCTATAATTGTAACAGTATCGTGTTGGAAAGGGGGTGGCCTGCCATGATGACTCAAGTGCGCTCTCTGGGGCTGCGGGGAGTGGAGGGCTATGTGGTCCTCTGCGAGTGTGACCTGTCCGGCGGGCTGCCCAATTTTGAGATCGTAGGGCTGGGGGACACCGCCGTCAAGGAGGCCCGGGACCGGGTCCGCGCCGCGGTAAAAAACTGCGGCTTTGACTTTCCCGTCTCCCGCATCACCGTCAATCTGGCCCCCGCCGACAGGAAAAAGGGCGGCACGGTCTACGACCTGCCTATCCTGGTCGGCATCCTCTCCGCCGAGGGCAAGCTGCCCAAGCCCGACGCCAAATGGGCCTTTGTGGGGGAGCTGTCCCTCTCCGGGGCAGTGCGCTCGGTGCCCGGTATGCTCCCCATGGCTCTGGCCGCCAAGGCCGCTGGCATGGAAAAGCTCTTCGTCCCCGCCGACGCCGCCGCCGAGGCCACCCTGGCGGGCGGGGTGGATATTTATCCCGTGTCCCACGTTACCGAGCTGGTGGCCCACCTGAAGGGGGAGGCCCCCATTTCCCCCGCTCCGGTCTGGACCCCCGACGAGGCCCAGACCCCCCTGCCTGACTTTGCCGAGGTCAAGGGCCAGGAGAACGTGAAGCGGTGTTTGGAGATCGCCGCCGCGGGCGGGCACAACGTACTGATGATCGGCCCGCCGGGGTCCGGCAAGTCCATGCTGGCGAGAAGGCTGCCCTCCGTCCTCCCCGACCTCTCCGAGCGGGAGGCGTTGGAGGCCACCGCCATCCACTCGGTGCTGGGAATGACCAGCAAGGAAGCGCCCATGCTCACCCAGCGGCCCTTCCGCGCCCCCCACCACACCATTTCCGCCACAGGCATGGCGGGAGGCGGCGCGGGGCTGGTGCGTCCGGGGGAAATTTCCCTGGCCCACCACGGCGTGCTCTTTTTAGATGAGCTGCCTGAATTTCACAAGGACGTGCTGGAGGTCCTCCGCCAGCCCATGGAGGAAGGGCGGGTGCAAATTTCCCGCTCGGCGGGCAGCGAGAGCTTCCCCGCCCGGTTCATGTTGGTGTGCGCCATGAACCCCTGCAAGTGTGGCTGGTACGGCTACAATGACCGCCGCTGCCGCTGCTCGGAAAAGGACGTAGAGAAATACCAGCATAAAATTTCCGGCCCATTGCTGGACCGGATCGACCTTATCGTGGACGTGCCGCCCCCCGACTTTGCCACCCTCTCCGATAAGCCCGCCGGGGAAAGCTCGGCGGAGATCAGGGGGCGGGTCAACGCCGCCCGCTCCCTCCAGTCCCGGCGCTTTGGCAGACAGGGCGTGCCCTGCAACGCCCAGATGGGCCGGGGAGAGCTGGAGGAATTCTGCCCCCTGGACGGGGAGTGCCAGGCCATGATGAAGGGGGCTTTCGAGCGCATGGGCCTCACCGCCCGTGGCTATGACCGCATTTTGCGGGTCGCCCGGACCATTGCCGACCTGGACGGCAGCGAGGCCATTCAGCTTCCCCACCTGGCCGAGGCCCTGCAATATAGAGCCACGGGATGGATGGCGAAATAATTTTCAAAGGTCGTGAGCGAGGCTATGTTTACCCGTTTTTTAGTGGTGCTGGGTCAGGTGTCCACCCTCTTTCTGATGATGGCGGTGGGCTTTGTCCTGGGCAAATGGAAAAAGATCACCGCCGCAGGCACGGGGGAGATGTCCTCCCTGCTGCTCTACGTGGTGGCCCCCTGTATCATCATCGACTCCTTTCAGACCGACTATGACCCCGCTCTGCTGCGGACCCTTGGCCTGGGCGCGGTGGTGGAGCTGGTGTTCTTCTTCCTCTACGCCATGATCGTCAAGCTCTTCTTCCGCAAGGAGGACGAGGACACCCGCATCTCCTTCCGCTTCGGTGCCATGTACGGCAACACCGGGTTTATGGGCCTGCCCCTCATTCAGGCCATCATGGGGGACGAGGCTCTCATCTTCGCCGTGGTCTCTTTGATGGTCTTCAATGTGGTAGTGTGGAGCCACGGTTACATGATGATGAACGGCAGCTCCCACGGCTTTTCCCTGAAAAAGGCCCTCCTCACCCCCGGGCTACTGGCGGTGGTGGTGGGTTTGCCCCTGTTTTTGACCCAGACCACCCTGCCGGGGGTACTCCACACGGCGGTACGCTATATCGGCAGTATGAACACGCCCCTGGCCATGGTGGTCATCGGCGCCCAAATGGCACGGGCCGACATTGGCGCCCTGCTGCGGGACAAAAAGCTCTTTGAGGCCTCCGCCCTCAAGCTCGTCCTCATCCCCGTCTTCACTGCCATCGTGCTCCTTCCCCTACGCCATGATCCCCTGCTCTACACCGCTACCGTCATTCTTGCCGCCGCGCCCACGGCGGGCATCACCAGCATGTTTGCCGAGCGGTTTGGCCGCGCCCCGGAGCGCACCGCGGGCCTGGTGAGCCTGTCCACCCTGCTCTCCATTTTTACCCTCCCCATTATCGCGGTGGCAGCCGAGGCCATCGCCGGGTGAAAATCAGCAGCGCCTATCTTCTTGCGGGCAAAGCGCAAGTATGATATAGTGACAGCACATAAGATAACAGAAAGGTTTGTCCAATATGGAAATCAACGGCGAGAGCGTAAACGAGATCAAGCGCTATGACGAGCTGGGGCTGTCGCCCGAGCTTTTGAAGGCGGTGGAGAAAAAAGGCTATGTCCAGGCCACTCCCGTCCAGGCAGGGGCCATCCCCTACTTCATGGACTGGAAGGACGTCATTGCCAAGGCCCCCACCGGCACCGGCAAGACCTTCGCCTTCGGCATCCCCATGGTGGAGCACACCGACCCGGCCTGTAAAGACGTGACAGGCCTGGTGCTGGCCCCCACACGGGAGCTGGCCATCCAGATCCAGGAGGAGCTGCTAGACCTGTGCGCCTTTAAGGACGGGGTCAAGGTGGTCTGCCTCTACGGCGGCGCGCCCATTGAGCGGCAGATCAAGGAGCTGAAGAACGGTCCCCAGATCGTGGTGGCCACCCCCGGACGGCTCATGGACCACATGAAGCGGCGGACCGTGCGGCTGGACAAGGTGGAGACCGTGGTGCTGGACGAGGCTGACCGGATGCTGGATATGGGCTTTATCCAGGACGTGACCCGTATCCTGGACCAGATCAAGAACCGTAAGAACATCGGTATGTTCTCGGCCACTATTTCCCGGGAAGTGCTGGACATCTCCTGGGTCTACCAGCGCTATCCGGTGGAGATCACCGTTCAGGCCGATACCCAAAACAAGCCCGACATCGACCAGTTCCGCATTGAGGTGGACCGGGGGGCCAAGGCCGAGCTGATGGTACAGCTTTTGACCCACGGCGGCTATGAGCGGGCCATCGCCTTCTGCAACACGAAGAACATGACGGACCGGCTCATGGGGCTGCTGCGGATGGCCGGGGTAAAGTGCGAGGCCATCCACGGCGATATTCAGCAGTCCAGCCGGGAAAAGAGCCTTCAACGGTTCCGGGAGGGAAAATTCCAGGTCTTAGTGGCCACTGATGTGGCCGCCCGGGGGCTGGACATCGACGACGTGGACGTGGTCTTTAACTACGACGTGCCCGACGAGAATGAATACTACGTCCACCGCATTGGCCGCACCGGGCGGGCCAAGCGTCACGGCGTGGCTTACACCTTTGTCTCCGGCGTCACTGAGGACCTGCGGATGGACAACATCGTCAAGGGCACCCGGAACAACGTGAAGAAGCTGCGCTACGAAAAAGGTACCCTCAGCGAGTTGTAATCAGGCCCGCCTTTGTGGTATAATTTTTACAGGGAAGCTATCCCAAACATTCGCCATCAAAAAGGAGTGGACGCTATGGCACAGCAGTTGTACGTTACCATTGGCCGCCAGTTTGGCAGCGGAGGCAGGGAGATCGGCAAGAAGGTGGCCCAGGCCCTGGGCATCCCTTACTATGACAAGGAGCTGCTGAAGGTGGCCGCCGAGAAGAGCGGCCTGAGCCATGAATTTTTGAGCAACTATGACGAAAAGCCCACCAACAGCTTTCTCTACTCTCTGGTCATGGGCCAGCAGAACGTACTCTCCGGCATGCGGGGCACCACTGTGGAGCAGCTGGCCTCCCAGGCCCAGCGGGACGCGGTGCTGTCGGTGGCGGAGAAGGGAAGCTGCGTCATCGTGGGTCGCTGCGCCGACTATATCCTCCGGGACCAGCCGGGGCTGGTGCGGGTGTTTATCTGCGCCGACGACGACTCCCGGGTAGCGCGCATCTGCCAGCGGGACGGCCTCGACGAGAAGGAGGCCCGGGAGAAAATGCGGAAGATGGACAAGGCCCGCGCCGCCTACTACGCCTTCCACGCAGACCGGGAGTGGAGCGCCGCCGACAGCTACGATTTGTGCATCAACTCCTCCCGCCGTGGGATCGACGCCGCGGTGGAGCTGATCCTTCAATTCTGCAAGCAATAAAACGGTAAAAAAGGACCGCCCCAGTCAACGACTGGGGCGGTCCTTTTTCGTTGTTTGGAGGTAGGGACGGCTACCAGCCGCCCGCAGGCGCATACTATGCGCCCCTACAAAAAGGGTTCTCCTCTGCCCCTTGGTCTGCCGGCGCTCAGCAGAAGCCAGGCAGACCCTCGATGGCGTAGACCCGCACGGGACAGGAGTCCAGGCCCATGATCTTCATGGGGGCGTAGGAGATGAAGAAGACCTCGCTGCGTAGCTCCTCTAAGTTCTTCAGGACCTCCAGGAAAGTAATATTCTTCACCATGAGGATGTCGTGGAAGGGCTTTACGTCCTCGTCGCTGCTCTCCACCGAGACGCCGTCGCCAAAGCCAACGCACTTGACCTGGTGATCGGCAAACCACTGGGCGCTCTCCGCCCCCACCCGAAGGCGGTGGTCGTCGGGCCCGTTGGTGGCGGGGGTGAAGGGGGGTATCTTATGGGGGGAGTCAATGATGACGGTGTCGCCGGGTTTGATCTTGGCCCCCAGGGCCTTGTCAAGGTCCCCAGCGGTGATCTGGGCATTCTTGGGCAGGTCCAGGGTCACGTAGATACCCCGGCCCATAAAGTTAGTCACCGGCAGCTCACCCACGCTGGCCCACTCCTCATCGTGATGATAAGGACACTCGCAGTGGGTGCCCAGGTGGCTGGTCAGGTCCATGATGGTATGGAAATCGGGGATCAGTCCGCCGGTATTGAACCGCCAGAGACGGCAGCGGCGGCTCTCAGTGCGGGGGTCCAGTACCTTCGTGAGGTCCACCACCCGCAGACCGTTCACCTCGCCGGTGACTGGGGGTTGGGGGGCGGCACACCGGGCGGGAACGCCGGCGGTCCAGGAATAGAGGTCGGTAACAGGCATTGTCGTTTCCTCCTTTTTCAGACTCGCATTATTTCACGGCGACGCACTCGATCTCGATGAGGCCACCCATGGGCAGCGCCGCCACCTGGAAGCAGGAGCGGGCGGGAACGCTGTCAGGGAAGAATTTGGCGTAGACGGCGTTGATGGCGGCAAAGTCCTTAATGTCGGCCAGGAAAACAGTGGTCTTCACCACGTCGTTATAGTCCATCCCGGCCTCCTTCAGAATGGCGCCCAGGTTCTTCAGGGCCTGCTCGGCCTGGGCCTCTACGCCGTCAGCCAGCTTGCCCTCGGAAGGGATCAGGCCCAGCTGGCCGGAGGTATAGAGGGTGTTGCCGCAGAGCTTGGCCTGGCAGTAGGGGCCGATGGCGGCGGGGGCGGAAGCAGTGGCAATGGTCTTGTTCATGTAAAATTCCTCCTTAAATCAGTAGTTTGAGTGGTCACATTTATTATAAAAGATATTTTGAAAAAAGCAAGGCCGTCATTTCCGCCGCAGGGTATGGATGCGGAACTGCGCGGTAACGGTCAGCTCCTCCGCTTGGGCAAGCCGCTCCACCGCCTCCCTGGGGGTCTTCCAGGCATAGGGCGTCATGCCGAAGAGGGCCATGACATCCTCCTTCCGGGTAAGCGTGAAGACGCTCTCCACCGGGACCGCCCGCTCCAAAGAAAAGCCGGGGTAGGTCTCTTCCTTTTCCTCATTTTCATAGGGCTTTTCATAGAGCAACTCCTTCAGCTCCCACAGGTGCCTTGGACCGGGGACCACATAAAGGAAAACTCCACCGGGACGGAGCGTACGGGCGAACTCCGCCGCCGCCAGGGGCGAGAAGCAGTCCACCAGCACGTCCACCGAGGCATCCGCCAGCGGCAGACGGTACACCGAGGCCACAGCGATCCCGGCGGCGGGACAGCGGCGGGCGGCCCTCTTTACCGCGGGCTTGGACAGGTCCACTCCTACTGTTTGTCCGCCCCTGGCTTTGACCATTTCCGACAGGGCGGCGGTGTACCAGCCCTCGCCGCAGCCCGCGTCCAGCAGTGTGCCGCCCTGGGGCAGGGCCTTCTCCGCCAGCTCCACCAGGGCGGCGCGAAGAGGGGCGTACCACCCGCCGTCCAGGAACCTGGTCCGGGCGTCGGTCATGGCCTTGTCGTCGCCGGGGGCCTTGGAGTGCTGGCGGTTGGCGGGAAGGAGGTTCACGTAGCCCTCCCGGGCCAGGTCGAAGCTATGGCCGCCCGGGCAGGCATAGCGTTTTTCTTCCCGGTGTAAGTTTTCGCCGCAGATGGGACAGGAAAATAGGCTTTTCATCTCCTCCGCCTCCTTTTTTTCAGTATACCACGCCCCGGCAGGGGAGGGCAACGAAAATCGCCCCAAACGGTCCAAGGGACGGTGGCAGAAGCCACCGTCCCTTGGACCACATTCAGGCAATATTTTGAGGTGGGTCAACGGCTTTAATGGCACCCTTTGCAGCGGGAGCAATCCCCGCCGCAGGCGCAGGACTTGCCGCTCTTGTGGTCCCGCCACAGGGAGCGGACGGCCAGAGCCGCAATGGCGGCCAGGACGGCAATTACAATGATATTTCCCAAAACAGGGGGCATTTGTCAGCCACTCCTTTCCACGCCGTTTATTTCACGGCGGCGGCAACAGACCTCAGATCGCGGAAGCGGTCCTCGCCCTGATACCCCTTGCGTACCAGCAGATAGACGATGCCGACCAGGGCGGCGGCAGCCACCACCGTCCAGAGATTGAAGCTCACCAGCCCCATGGCAAGACCGCCCAGCTGGTAGACGATGAGGGAGATCACATAGGCAAAGCCGCACATGTAACCGATGGCGCTCCAGGTCCACTTGGCGTTGTTCATTTCCCGCTTGATGGCGCCCATGGCGGCAAAGCAGGGAGCGCACAGCAGGTTGAAGATCATAAAGGAGTAGGCGGAGATGGCGGTGAAGGCAACTCCGATATTGACAAAGATGTTGCCCGGATACAGCACGCCCATGGTGGCAACCACTTCCTCCTTGGCGATCAGGCCGGTGATGGTAGCCACCGTGGCCTGCCAGTTACCAAAGCCCAGGGGGACAAAGATCACAGCGATCACGCCGCCCACCGCGGCCAGGATAGAGTCGGCGCTGTCCTCCACCATGCCGAAGCCGTCCGGCCCGAGGCCAAAGCCCTGGAGGAACCAGAGGATGATGGTGGACAAAAGGATGATGGTCCCGGCCCGCTTGATGAAGGACCAGCCCCGCTCCCACATGGAGCGCAGGACATTGCTGACAGAGGGCGCGTGGTAGGCGGGAAGCTCCATGACGAAGGGGGCGGGCTCCCCGGCGAAGGCCCTGAACTTTTTCAGCATAATACCGGAGATGACCACGGCGGCAATGCCGATGAAGTAAGCGGAGGTAGCCACCAGCGGAGAACCGCCGAACAGCGCCCCGGCAAACAGGCCGATGATGGGCATTTTCGCCCCGCAGGGGATGAATCCGGTGGTCATGATGGTCATTTTTCGGTCTCGGTCCTGCTCAATGGTGCGGGAGGCCATGATACCGGGAACGCCGCAGCCGGTGGCCACCAGCATAGGGATGAAGCTCTTGCCGGACAAACCAAAGCGGCGGAAGATACGGTCCATGATAAAGGCGATCCGGGCCATGTAGCCCACATCCTCCAGAATGGCCAACAGCAGGAACAGCACCAGCATCTGAGGAACAAAGCCCAGCACGGCGCCCACGCCGCCTACGATACCGTCCATAATGAGGCCGTAGAGCCAACCGTCCTCAGACACGCCAAGGGCGGTCAGGCCGTTCCCCAGCAGCACGGGGAGACCGGGGACCCAGGTGCCATATTCCGTCGGGTCAGGCTCTTCCACGGTCAACGCCTCGTTGTAGGCGTCCTCCGTGGCCTCCAGTGTGACGACCTCTTCCGCCTCGTCGTCGTACAGGTAAGCCTCGCTTTCACCGGCCTCGTAAGCGACGATGATGGCCTCAGCCTCCTCATAGGCCCCCGCGGCCTCGTCATAGCCGTCCACATCGGAGGCGGTAAAAGGCATGAACCAGCCGTCTCCAAACAGGCCGTCATTGGCCCAGTCGGTGGCGGCGGTGCCGATGGAGACCTTCCAGCCGCCCATAGCGATGGCGTACACCAGGAACATCACCGCCACAAAGATAGGCAGGGCCAGAACACGGTTTGTGACCACCCGGTCGATCCTGTCGGAGACGGAAAGGCTGTGCTTTGCCGCCTTTTTCTTCACCGAGCGCTCTACGGCCCCGCTGATGTAGGCATATCTCTGGTTGGTGATAATGCTCTCCGCGTCGTCGTCCAACTCCTTTTCACAGTCGGCGACATGCTCTTCCAGGTGGGCCTTCAGCTCCGGGGAGAGTTTCAGCTCCTCCATGACCTTTTCGTCCCGCTCGAAAAGCTTGATGGCGTACCAGCGGAGGTACCGCGCATCCACCATTCCCTCAATGGATTCCTCGATGTGGGCCAGGGCGTGCTCCACCGACCCGGTGAACACATGGGGAAGCTCTCCCACCTTTCCGGCCTGGGCCAGCTTCACGGCGGCCTCAGCCGCCTCAGCGGAGCCGTCCCCCTTCAGGGCAGACATGCTCACCACGGTACAGCCCAGGGCCTGACCCAGCTTATCCAGGTCGATCTTGTCCCCGTTCTTGCGGACCAGGTCCATCATATTTACCGCCACTACCACCGGAACTCCCAGCTCAATAAGCTGCGTGGTAAGGTAAAGGTTGCGCTCGATATTGGTGCCGTCCACGATGTTCAGGATGGCGTCGGGCTTTTCGCCCACCAGATAGCTCCGGGCCACCACCTCCTCCAGGGTGTAGGGGGAAAGGGAATAGATACCCGGCAGGTCCTGGATGATGACGTCCTTATGGCCCTTGAGCTTGCCTTCCTTTTTCTCCACCGTGACCCCAGGCCAATTGCCCACATACTGGCTGGAGCCGGTGAGGGCGTTGAACAGCGTGGTCTTGCCACAGTTTGGATTGCCCGCCAGGGCAATTTTCAATTCCATGTTGTTCCTCTCCTTTCAAGCGTTAGCAGCGGCTAACTCTATAATTGAAAAAATGCAACCTTTCGCATAGGTTGCCCTGTCACGCTCCGCATAGGTCTGATCACTCGGTCTCTTTTCCTCCGACTCGGCCTGGTCTCCGGGCCGCTTTGCGGCCCTGTGCTCGGCCTCGCTCCAGTCCAAGCTCCCTCGCAGACCTATGCTTTACGCTTCTACCTCTATCATCTCGGCGTCGGCCTTGCGGACGCTGAGCTCATAGCCCCGGACGTTCAGCTCCATAGGGTCGCCCAGGGGAGCCACCTTGCGGACGTATATTTCCACGCCCTTGGTGATGCCCATGTCCATAATGCGGCGGCGTACCGCCCCCTCGCCGTGGAGCTTTACCACGGCAGCAGTCCCGCCCACCGGCACGTCCTTCAGTGTTTTCATGGTATTTCCTCCTCTCTTGATGTCACGCCTTGCCTGTTCGCGACGCGCGGCTTCCCTCCGTCTCGGGCTGGTCTCTGGGGCCTGTGGCCCCGCCGCTCGCCCTCGCTCCAGTCCATCCGCGCTGCTCACGACGGCTCGGGCGCTTCGCTATTGTCACGCCTCGCCTGTTCGCGACGGCTCGGCGCTTCTTCTAAACCAGGATACGGCTGGCCAGGTCCCGGTCCAGCGCTACCCGGCTGTCCTTCACCTGCAGGATCAGGTTCCCGGCCAGCTCGGTAACTACCGTCACTACGCCATTTACCACAAACCCCAGCTCCACCAGGTGGGCGCGCACCTCGTCCTTCCCGGTGATCTTTCGGATGACCAGCGTCTCTCCCGGCTTCGCCATGGACAACGGCATATTGACCGCCTCCCTTGTCTCCCAATCGGTTAGCTCGAGCTAACTGATTGGTCGAATATAGGGGTTAGCTCTCGCTAACCCTTCAAGCATCCGTAGTTTACCTCAGCTAACTCATTTTGTCAAGAGGCTTTTTGAGAAATTTTTTCTCCCTTGGAGTGGAGCCAGTCCCCTCTCCACAGAGCAACGGCAAACAGGATCGAGCTGATGGACCAGGTCACGGGGTAGGCGGTGAAGATAACGGTGATGTCCTGGAACACCCGCACCATGATGGTAATATAGGTGATACGGAACAGGCACCACACCGCCAGCATCACCGCCATAGGGGTCACGGCATGGCCCGCGCCCCGGAGGATGGAGGCGGCGGCGTGGGAAAAGCCCAGGAAGCAATAGAAGAGGCTCTCCACCCGGGCCTGACGCACGCCAAAGGCCACCACCTCGGGGGTCTTGCTGAACAGGCCGATAAGAACGGGGGCAAAGACAAAGAACGCAATCCCCACCACCTCGGACAGAGCCACCGTCATCACGGCTCCCTGCTTCGCTCCCGCCTTTACCCGGTCATACTGCTTAGCCCCCAGGTTCTGGCTGACAAAGGTGGTGATGGCTAACGTCAGGGAGGTGATGGGAAGGAAGACAAACCCCTCGATCTTGGAGTAGCTGCCGCAGCCCGCCACGGCGTTATCGTGGAAGGCGTTGATGTTGGACTGGACCACCACGTTGGCAATGTTGATGACGCAGTTCTGCACCCCGCTGGGCAGCCCCAGGCGGAACACCTCCGCTAGGATGACCCTGTCGGGGAGGAGCTTTTGAAGCCGGATGGGGAGGGGGAATTTTCCGCTCATCAGGCGGGCAAAGCCCAGCATGGCGGACAGGACCTGCCCCAGCACGGTAGCCAGGGCGGCGCCCGCCACGCCCCAGTCAAAGGCCCCCACAAAAAGGAGGTCCAGCGCGGCGTTGAGGGCGGCGGCGATCATCAGATAATAGAGCGGGTGGCGGCTGTCCCCCAACGCCTGAAAAATGCCGTTGGCGGTGTTGTAGAGCACCAGGCCCAGCAGCCCGGCGCAGTAGAAACGGAAGTAGACAATGGAGTTGGGCAGCACGTTCTCCGGCGTGCCCATCCAGCGCAGAATGGTGGGGGTAAAGACCACCCCAAAGACCGACAGGAGGGTGCCGATGCAAAGGGAAAATACCACCGTAGTGTGGATGGCCTTGTCGGCCCGCTCCCGGTCCCCCGCCCCCCAATACCGGGAAATGACCACGCTGGCGCCGATGAAGGTCCCCTGGAAAAAGCCGATGAGCAGATGGCACAGGCTCCCCGAGGAGCTGACGGCGGCCAGGGCGGCGTCGCCGCAGAAGTTGCCCACCACCAGGGAATCCACCGCGTTATAGAGCTGCTGAAAGAGGTTGCCCAAAAACAGGGGCAGGGCAAAGCGCAGCAAAAGGGGCCCGATGGGCCCCTCGGTCATACCTAATTTTTTCTCCGCCATGGGATCACATCCGCTCTCTTCTCTGTTTCTCTCTCTTTGACGTTCCGCCCAGGCATCAGGCCAGGGGGAGGCCCAGATATTTTTTCGCCAGCAGTCCGTCGGGGACGCAAGGCTCAGGGCCGTTTTTCCGCTTCTGGGCCTGTTCGGCTCCCTTCCCCGCCAGGACGATAACGGCTGGGGCCTGGGCCTTCTCAATGGCAGTCCTCACCGCCGTCTCTCGGTCCGGGATAATGGTAAACTCTCCTCCGGCGGCGGCGATATACTCCCCTATCTGTCGGCAAATGTCCCCTACATCCTCGCCGCCGGGGTCGTCCTCGGTGAGGATAGTGAAGTCCGCGTATTTCCCGGCGGCCTTCCCCATCCCCTCCCGGCGGTCCAGGGCCTTATCCCCCACGCTGCCGAAAACGGCGGTAACAGATGCTCCGGGGAAGCCCCGGCGGACCTCTTGGAGCAGGGCCTCCAGGGCCATGCCGTTATGGGCATAGTCCACCACCACGGTCTTGCCGTCTCTGGTATAGGTCTCCATCCTGCCGGGGACGACGCACCGCTCCAGCCCCACCCGGACCGCCTGGGCGGGAATATCCAGCAGCTCACATACCGCCAGGGCGCACAGGGCGTTGGAGACATTGAAGGAACCGGCCAGGGGAATGGAGAAGTTCTCCTCCTTCCCCCGATAGGTCACGGAAAACCTGCTTCCCTCCCAGCCATGGGTCAGCCGGGGAGCAAAAAGGTCGGCGGAGGGCGTATCCAGCGAGTAGGTCAGCACCCGGTCACACCTCTGCGCGGCGGCGAGGACCTCAGGCGCCCGGTCACTGTCCAGGTTTACAACGGCGTTTTTGCTGTGGTCAAATATTTTCAGCTTGGAGCGGAAATAGTCCTCGGCGGTGGGGTGCTCTCTGGGGCTGATATGATCCTCTCCCAGGTTCAAAAAGGCCCCGGCAAAAAGCTCTACCCCCACCATACGGCCATATTTGAGGGCCTGGGAGGAGCACTCCATCACCACGTAGCCGCATCCGGCCTGGGCGGCATTCCACAGATGGTGTTGCAGCTCCAACGGCTCGGGGGTGGTGAGAACGGCGGGGGCGCGGAGAACGCCGTCGTCGGTGACAAGGGTGGACAGCAGCCCCACCGGGTGAAGCCCCCGCTCCTCCCGCCAGGCGTCCAGAATGGACTTGAGAAAATACGCGGTGGTGGTCTTGCCCTTAGTGCCGGTAATACCAATGACCTTCACCTGCCCCGAGGGGTGGCCCCAGCACAGGTCTGCCATTAGCCCCATGGCATGGCGCACGTCGGGGACCCGGATACAGGGGGCGGGGAGATCGTATTCCCTCTCGCTGACATAGGCGAAAGCCCCCCGGCTCAAAGCCTGGGCCAGATATTCCTTTTTGAAAGCGGCTCCCTTGCAAATGAAAAGACTGCCGGGGACGGCGGCGCGGGAGTCGCAGGTGAGGCTGCTCACCGTTCGGGTAAGGTCCAACGCCGGGGTGGTATCATCGGCCAGCAGACCGTTTTTCAGGAGAAGCTGGACATATTCTCCCAAGGGAAGGGCAGGCATGGACTTCACCCCACTTTGACCAAAAATATCACAGATTTTTCAGCGGATAGCCACACAGCTCCACACAGCGGCGGGCAAGTACGTTCAGGGCATCCAGGTACCGGCATTTCAGTCCTCCCCAGCCTTCGCACACCGACAGCTCGGTACAGGAGAGCACCCCATAGTCGCAGCCCATTTCCACCAGGGCCGCGTCGATGGCGGCCAGCTTGTCAGAGCTGACCGGGCGCCCTCCCTTGACCTCGTCATAGATAACGCTCATCACCAGCCGTTGTATTTTTTCCGCGGGAGATACGGCCTCGATCCCCACTTCCTTACAGGCGGCGTGATAAAGACCCATTCGGATGGTGCCGTCGGTGGCTAAAATGCCCACCCGCCTGGCGCCCCGCTCTTTCAGGGCGGCGGCAGTCTCTCTCACCATGTTGACAATGGGCATGTTCAGCTCCTTTTGAAGCTGGGGGACAAAGGTATGGGAGGTATTGCAGGGAATGGCGATACATGCCGCCCCCCAGCTTTCCAGAAACCGCGCGTCGGCCAGGAGCCGCTCATAGACCGGGGCGGTATCCCCTGAGAGGATGGCGGCGGTGCGGTCCGGCATTTTAGTGTCGCTGAGGATCAGGGTCTCGATGTGCTCCTGGTCTTTGACCGCGGCGGTCAGCTCCACCACCCGACGGTAGAATAGCTCGGTGGCCTGGGGGCCCATGCCGCCCAAAATACCCAGCTTGCTTTTTGACACCTCGCTTCACCTCCGCCTTTTATAGCATGCCTTGTCAGGCTACGAACAGGTCAGAGCGTTCGGTCTCTTTCCCTCCGACTCGGGCTGGTCTTTGAGCCGCACAGCGGCTCTGCACTCACCCTCGCTCCAGTCCAAGCT
Organism: uncultured Oscillospiraceae bacterium; assembly: GCA_910577415.1. GTDB lineage: Bacteria > Bacillota > Clostridia > Oscillospirales > Oscillospiraceae > Vermiculatibacterium. The sequence goes on along the minus strand of CAJTLK010000014.1, from coordinate 7,070 downwards.
CCCTCACTGACCTGTTCTTCACCCTTCGGGTTTCTCCATACTTCCGGCATACCACCCATACTGTCTTCTCTGGATGCGGTATATCCGCAGCTTGTGGATCAATGCCGTATCCGCCCCGTACCACAGAGGATTCACATAGGCTCCCGCCTTTTCCAGGGCCTTCATCTCCCCATGGAACCGCCGGGGGATATAGTCGTAGGCCACCTTCCTGGGAATTGCCATCCACAGGTGGTGGTTCCGGGTCTTCACCAGCTCGCAGGGCTTATGCTCCACCCGGTCCTCCACCAGGAATTTCGCCAGGTTATATCCCGCGCCGGTGACATAGTAGTTGCTCCGGCCCTGGCGGCAGTTGATCTCAAAGGCCTTGAATTTCCCGTCCCTGGGGTCATATTTGATGTCGAAGTTGGAGAAGCCCACGAAATGAATTTCCTCCAAAAAGTGGCCGAAGGTCTCGTACAGCTCCTCGTTGGGCTCGGTAATGATGACAGCGTGGTTGCCCACCCCGTGGCGGGTGTGTTCCTCTAAGAGCACATGGCCTAAACACATGAGCCGCACCTTGCCCTCACCGTCGGAGTAGCAGGTCAGCACCCGCATATTCTCATCCCCACCGGGGATAAAGTCCTGAATGATCATGGCGTCTTCATAGCCGTGGGCGTAGACGTCGTCCAGAATTTGTTCTACCTCGGCGCGGGTCTGGGCAATATAGCCCTTGCGCTGGGTATCGAAGGGATGGTCCCAATAGGTGGCGCTCTCGGCAGGTTTCACTGCGAAGGGACCGTCAAAGGGCAGGGTAAAGTCATGGCCCATGTCCTTGGTGTAGACCACCGTCTTGGGGTAGTCGATGCCGTACTTCTCGCACAGCTCGTAAAACCGGGCCTTGTGGATGAGCGTCTGCATTTGCTCTAAGGGCACATAGGGGGCCGCCACGTTATCCGGGTATTTGCCCAGGTTGGCAGAGATGGCGGTGAGGTAGTCGTCCCCGCAGCCCAGCAGAAGGACAGTCTTGTCCGGAAACTCGGCGGCGACATGGCGGGCGTTCTCCAGCACCTTCTCCGGGCTGGCATTGTTCTCGCTGACCCGGTAGTCGATGATGGCGCTGCCATAGCACGGCCCCGAGGGATAAAGGCCGTAGGCTATAGTCTTCACGCCATAGGCTTCATGAAAGGCCCGGGCCATGGAGTAGACGTTGATATCCGCCCCCAACAGCAGGGGAACAAAGCTCTGGTCGGTAAATTTCATGGAAATACGCCTCCTATTTTATCCCACGGCGCGTTTGACCTGGTAGACGCTTTGAATTTGATTGAGCTTGTTGACGACCCCTGTCAGCTCTTCCTTGTCCTTGACCTCCACCGTCACGGAAATGACGGCGTAGCCGTCGGGCATGGATTTGGCCGAGAGGGAGGAGACCTTCACCTTGGCCGCGCTGAGGGCCATGGCCACGTCCAGGGTCAGCCCGTCCCGGTCCTTGGCGGAGAGCTCCAGAGCGGTGGAGTAGCCGGGCAGCTCGCCCTCCACCCAGTCCACCTTGACCCAGCGGCCCTTGTCCTCGTCGCTCTGGCCGGAGGGCTGGGCGTTGGGGCAGTCCTGGCGGTGGACCGACACGCCAAAGCCTCTGGTGATAAAGCCCACCACCGGGTCACCGGGGACGGGGGTGCAGCACTTGGCAAACTTGACCAGGCAGTTGTCCAGGCCCTCCACCACGATGCCCGACTGGGAGTGGCGGGGCTTCTGCTTCTGGTGGCCAGGAGTATTGATGGCCGCCGAGGGCATGATGATCTCGTCCTCGGTGGTGGCCAGACGCTCGGCGGCATGGCGCTCGGCAATGGCCTTGTCCATGCGCACCAACTCGTCCTTCATCCGGGAGACCGTCTTCATGGCCGACAAGCCGCCGTAACCAATGGCGTTATAGACCTCGTCCAGGGTGCCGTAGCGCACCTTTTTCAGCAGTGCCGGGAGAACATTTTCATCCGTGACGTCGGCCAGAGTAAGGCCCTGGTGCTTCAGCTCGGACTCAAAGGCGGCGCGCCCGGTGGCGATATTCTCCTCCCGCCGCTCCTTCTTGAACCACTGGCGTATTTTGTTCCGGGCCTCGTTGGACTTGCAGATGTTCAGCCAGTCCCGGCTGGGGCCGTGGGCGGATTTGGAGGTAATGATCTCCACGATGTCGCCGTTTTTTAGCTCGGTCTCAAAGGGCACGATGCGCCCGTTGACCTTGGCCCCGGTCATGCGGTTGCCCACGGCGGAGTGGATGGAGTAGGCAAAGTCGATGGGGTTTGCCCCCGAGGGCAGGCTCTTCACATCCCCCTGGGGGGTGAAGACAAAAATTTCGTCAGCGAACATGTCCACCTTCAGGGTGGAGACAAATTCATCCGGGTCGGTGTCTTGCTGCGATTCCAGCAGCTTGCGTACCCACTCGAAGGTCTCCTCGGTACCCAGCTTCTCATTTGCCATGCCCTGCTTGTATTTCCAGTGGGCGGCAATGCCGTACTCGGCGGTATTGTGCATTTCCTCGGTACGTATCTGCACCTCGAAGGGAATGCCCTCCCGGCCAATGACGGTGGTGTGGAGGGACTGGTAGCCGTTGGGCTTGGGGGTTGAGATATAATCCTTGAACCGGCCCAGCACGGGGTTGAACATATCGTGGATACAGCCCAGGACATAGTAACAGGTGGGCACGTCGGAGACAATGACCCGGAAGGCATAGAGATCAAAAATTTCGTCCAGGGTCTTATTTTGAGAGTACATTTTGCGGTAGATGGAGTAGGTGTGCTTCACCCGGCCATAGGCGGTGCACTTGATGTTCTCCGCGTCCATTCGGTCTTGAATTTTTTTCTGAATGCTGGCAAGAAACTCCTCGTGGGTAGCGGAGCGGGCGGCAAGCTCGTCGGCGATCTCCTTGTAGCCGATGGGGTCCAGGTACTTCAGGGAGGTGTCCTCCAGCTCCCACTTGATGCGCTGCATACCAAGGCGGTGGGCAATGGGAGCGTAAATTTCCATGGTCTCCAGGGCCTTTTCCCGCTGTTTTTTGGGAGACTGGTACTCCATGGTACGCATATTGTGCAGCCTGTCGCACACTTTGATGAGGATGACCCGGATATCCTTGGCCATGGCCATGAGCATCTTGCGCAGATTTTCCATCTGCTCCTCTTCCTTGGTGACAAACTGCATCTTGGTCAGCTTGGTAACTCCCTCCACCAGCTGGGCCACCGGCTCGCCAAAGCGCTTGGCAATGTCCTCATGGGTGGCGCCGGTATCCTCAATGACGTCGTGGAGGAGAGCGGCGATAATAGAGTCAATGTCCAACTCCAGCTCGGCCACGATCTCAGCCACGGCAATGGGGTGAATGATATACGGCTCGCCGGATTTCCGAAGCTGCCCGGAGTGGGCGGTATCGGCGAAGGAAAAGGCGTCAAAAAGCCGCTGGGTATCCACGGTGGGATTATACCCTTTTATTCTGTCTTCCAGCGCCTGATACCGTTCCAAAATGGGGTCCATACCTTTTCCTCCCTCCTCTCTATGTCTCGGAAAGCTCCCGCAGACGGCGCATAAGCCCCGCGCCCTCCAGGTCCACTTTCTCCGTCCGCTCCAGCACACGGATACGTAAATGGTCCGTTACCTGCTCTACCCGGACAAGCCCCCGGTCATGGAACACCGCCAGGCACACCTGGGTGCGCATAAACTCCTCCCGTCCGCCGCAGGCGCGGGCCACATTCCGGGCCAGCCGCCGGGCGGTCTCCTCAATACAGCCGCTTTCCCGGCGGGAGGAGAGGTAACGCCAGAGGTTGGCAAATTCCTGTCGGGTGGGCAGAAGGGCCATGGCCTCGGCAGCGGTCATCTCCTCACCGTCCAGGAGCTTGCGGAACAGCTCCTCCTCCACCTCGGCCCTGGTGCGGGCAGGGCGCAGGTCGCAAATTTGCAGCTGCACGCTGCGCCAGCCCCGGTATTCGTTGATCTGGGGGGTAAAACACACGTCCACCCGGTCTCCGGCGGACGCCTCCGCCCCGGCGGCGGAGAAAAAGATGGCGTCCAGGCTCTTGCCCCCCACCGTCAGCTTCAATTTCATATGCCGGCCATTGCCCACCATGCACACTCCGGCCAGACAACACCTGTCCAGCCGAAACACCGGCTTGGGGTTCCCCGGACCGCAAGGCTCCAACAGCCCCAGCGCCCCCACCTCCTCCTGGGTCAGGAGGGAGGTGTCGGGGAGAACGCAATCCACCGTCAGGGCAGTGACCGGGGCCTTTTCCTCCCGGTTTTGTCGGGTCAGCTCATTGACCCTGGCCCGGAAAGCAGGGATATTTTCCTCCAGAATGGTAAAGCCTGCCGCCAGTTCATGGCCGCCATATGCCTCCAACAAATCGGCGCAGCCCTCCAGCAAAGTAAAGAGGTTCAGTCCGCCGTAAGAGCGGCAGGAGCCTTTGCCCCGGCCATCCTGAAGACAGATCATAAAGGTGGGCACAGCGTATTTCTCTGTAAGGCGGGAGGCCACGATACCCACCACTCCCTGGTGCCAGGTCTCCCCTGAGAGGACCAGGGCATCCCGTTCTCCGGCTACAAGAGAGTCCACCAGCAGGTCGCACTGGGAGAAGATATCTCCCTCCAGCTCCTGCCGCTGGCGGTTCAGGGCGCATAGCTCCTTCGCCAGCGCCTCTCCCTGGGCCTCGTCGTGGGTAAGCAGCAGCTCCAGGGCGGTCTCGGAGCAGCCCATTCGTCCGGCGGCGTTGATCCGGGGGGCCAGGGTGTAGCCCACCGAGGTGGAGGTCATGGCCTTGCCCTCCGCCCCCGACTCCCGGATAAGCGCCCGGAGGCCGGGGCGGCTGCTTTCGGGCAGCTGGGCCAGTCCCCGGCAGACTATGGTCCTGTTTTCCCCGGTGAGGTCCATCACGTCGGCCACGGTGCCCAGGGCGGCCAGGTCGGCGTAACGGCTCAGCAGTTCTTCTTCCCGCTCCCGACCCGCCAGGGCCATGCATAGCTTCAGGGAGACCCCTACGCCCGCCAAATGCTTAAAGGGATAGGGGCAATCCCCCCGGCGGGGGTCCACCACCGCCGCGGCGGAGGGAAGCTCCTCTTTGCACTCGTGGTGGTCGGTGATGATGACGTCCAGCCCCAGGCCCTTGGCGTACTCGGTCTCTTGGACAGCGGTGATGCCGCAGTCTACAGTGACGATGACCGCCGCGCCTTGTTCCCGCAGCCGCTCCACCGCCCCCTGGTTCAGGCCGTAGCCCTCCTCCAAACGGTTGGGGATATAGGGCAGAACTTTGCCGCCCTCGCTGCGGAGGAAATCGGTAAGCAGACAGGTGGCGGTAATGCCGTCCACATCATAATCCCCATAGACGGCGATGGTCTCGCCCTCCTCCAGAGCGGACTTCAGCCGTTTGACGGCCTTGTCCATGTCGGCCATCTCCATCGGGTCATGAAGCTCCTCCCGCTCATAGAGCAGCCGCCTAGCCCGCGCCGGATCGGCAACGCCCCGGGCGGAGAGGACCTTGGCGCATAGGGCGGGTATTCCCGCCGCGGTCAGCTCCGCCTCCCCCGCGCCGGGGGGAAGCTCTTTCCACTGCTTGTATTTCATATTCTCCCACTCTCTGAATAAAACAAATTTAATCTATTATACCAAACTTCTTGGGGAGAAACAATCGGGGCAGTGATATTTTTTAACAGCCGTACACGGCTATTTGGCTATGGCAGCGAACTCCGCCCTCACCAGTTCGGCCAGGTCAACTGGGGAAAGCGTCACCTGGCGGCCTATCTTCCCGGCGGACACGGTCATCTGGGCAAGGGCCTGGGCCGAAGCGTCGATAACGGTGGGAAGGCGCTTTTTCATTCCCACCGGGGAGCAACCGCCGTGGATATACCCAGTGAGGGGGAGAAGCTGGGCCTGTTTGATCATTTCAATAGACTTCTCCCCCACCGCCTTGGCGGCGGCCCTCAGATCAAGCTCCTTTTCCACCGGCACCACAAAGACATGGTTGCGCTTGCTGGCTCCCACGGTGACAAGGGTCTTGAAGCAGGTCTCGGGGGCCACGGCCAGCCTTGTCGCCGCCGTCACCCCGTCCAGGGCGCCGTCGGAGACGTCGTAGGTATGGGGAGTGTAGGGAATTTTCTTCTGATCCAGCACCCGCATCACATTGGTCTTGTCGTCCGCCATAGGGAACCGCCTCATTTCCTATTTGATATACCCTTGCAAGTTCTTGCTGTGCAATGTATAGCCGCGCAGCGGTCATTATATCCCTTTCAACGGCGGTTGACAAGCAAAATCGGAGCTTTCTCCCCTTGACATCCCTCAAAAACGGTGATAGAATCGTCTCCGCAAACAGCGATGACCGGGAAGAGTAAGCGAAGCATTCCAGTACAAGAGAGGGGCCGGCTGGTGCAAGGCCCCCTGGAACCCGCCCAAGGCCCCCGGAAGCTATGAGGAGGAAATGCCTCGTCGGCCCCCGCCGTTACCGGGTCAGAGTGTCCCCAACCAGGGAAATTCAGGTGGAACCACGGACTTTATAAGTTCGCCCTGAGCCAAAGCGGCTCAGGGCATTTTTTATGGTCAAGCCTTTGAGCTGAACATCTGTAAGAAGGAGTGTTTGCCATGATGAAGAACAGCGAGAAGACTATGGACATGATCGTCAACCTCTGCAAGGGCCGTGGCTTTGTCTATCCCGGCAGCGAAATTTACGGCGGTCTTGCCAATTCCTGGGACTACGGCCCTCTGGGCGTGGAGTTCAAGAACAACGTGAAAAGGGCCTGGCTGAAGAAGTTTGTTCAGGAGTGCCCCTACAACGTGGGGTTGGACGCCGCTATTATTATGAATCCCCAGACCTGGGTGACCACCGGCCACGTGTCCTCCTTCTCCGACCCTCTGCTGGACTGCAAAGCCTGTAAGGCCCGCCACCGTGCCGACAAGCTCATCGGCGACGCCCATCCCGAGGCCAACCCCGACGCCATGGACTTTGACCAGATGGACGCTTTCATCTCCGAGCATGAGGACATCCTCTGCCCGGTGTGCGGCAAGCATGACTTTACCCCCATCCGCAAGTTCAACCTGATGTTCAAGACCCAGATCGGCGTCACCGAGG
>CAJTLK010000013.1 GCA_910577415.1 uncultured Oscillospiraceae bacterium | reverse complement strand
CTACGCATTTCACCGCTACACACGGAATTCCGCCTGCCTCTCCATCACTCAAGAAAAACAGTTTCAAATGCAGTTCCAGGGTTGAGCCCTGGAATTTCACATCTGACTTGCTTCCCCGCCTACACGCCCTTTACACCCAGTAAATCCGGATAACGCTTGCCACCTACGTATTACCGCGGCTGCTGGCACGTAGTTAGCCGTGGCTTATTCATCAGGTACCGTCACCTCTTCGTCCCTGATAAAAGAAGTTTACAACCCGAGGGCCTTCTTCCTTCACGCGGCGTTGCTGGGTCAGGCTTGCGCCCATTGCCCAATATTCCCCACTGCTGCCTCCCGTAGGAGTCTGGGCCGTGTCTCAGTCCCAATGTGGCCGGCCAACCTCTCAGTCCGGCTACTGATCGTCGTCTTGGTGGGCCGTTACCCCGCCAACTAACTAATCAGACGCGAGGCCATCTCAGAGCGATAAATCTTTGGCAACCAAAGCCATGCGACTTAGTTGCATTATGCGGTATTAGCAGCTATTTCTAACTGTTATTCCCCACTCCAAGGCAGGTTCCTCACGCGTTACTCACCCGTCCGCCACTAGGTATTCCTATCAATTGGCCGAAGCCTCTGTCAAGGGTACCCCGTTCGACTTGCATGTGTTAAGCACGCCGCCAGCGTTCATCCTGAGCCAGGATCAAACTCTCAATAAAATGGTATCTATACGGGCGGATACTATCCGCCCCTACAAATCACGCTTAGGCTGCCCTTCCGGGCCGCCTCATCTTATTGAAACCGATTCCTCAGCTTCAAAGAAATTTTGTTCGGGAGTCCCTTCCTCACAAGCTCCGATCTCCCCGACAGACTTTCATCTGCCAGCTCGATCAGGCTCGCTCAAAAGAGAACTCTCGTCCTCTTCTGGTGTCTTTCTTGCTTCTTCACGTTGTTTAATTTACAAGGTGCACACTGCTCGCTTTGCTTTCGCTTGCGAACTTTGATAGGATACCACCGCTCTGCCGGTTTGTCAAGCGTTTTTTTCACTTTTTTCAAAGTTTTTTTGGCGGTGGAATTATGGTAACTAAATTTCCGCAATTTTTACCTATATATAATAAGGTAGGCGAGGATAAAGCCCAAGATATAGTTTAACCCCCCGGCCTTCCATCAGACCGGGGGGTCATTTCTGGTTGGGCTCTAACAATGTTGTTTACCTCGCTTTCCGCGGAATTTCGCCTTGCGGGATTGCCTCTCTTTTCACTTTTGAGCTGTGCTTTGATCGGAACCGGGTCTTTCCTAACGCTTTGCAGGTTTCTCGAAACGATTGGCGCTTTCTCGCGTCTTCTCACATTGTGTGAGCTGTTTGGAACTTGCTCTTGCTGGAAAGGTCTTGTTCTGATCCCGCTTGGCAGGGTGCCTTCGTCTTTTCGGCCCCTTTGGAACTTTGGCTTCCCTTTAGCTTCCCGAAAGTGGTTTCGCTTCGGATGGACTTCTTAGCCCATTGGACTCACCTCTTTCTGTCTATACTATACAACTCACAAAGGGGTTTGTCAATACTTTTTGTGAAATTTTTCTGGAAATTTTTGTCCCAGCGAGAAAAGGCGGGGCAAAGCCCCGCCAGTTAATTCTCCTCCAATACTTTGCGCTCTCTTATGCCAAATTCAGCAGCAGCAAGATCAACCCGTAGATCACGCTGGTGCTGATACCAAAGACCAGCACAGGACCGGCAATGACAAACATCTTGGCCGCCACTCCCAAGACCAACCCCTCGCTCTTGAACTCCAGCGCCGGAGACACCACCGCATTGGCAAAGCCGGTGATAGGCACCAGAGTACCCGCCCCCGCGTGCTTGGCGATCTTATCAAAAACGCCCAGGCCGGTGAGGATCGCGGAGAGCAGAATGAGTGTCACCGACACCGCCGCCGCGGCATCGTCCTTTTCCAGAGCACAGTTATTTTGATAGAAATTCAGCAGCAGCTGCCCCAGTGTGCAGATCAGCCCACCCACGCAAAATGCCCACACGCAGTTTTTCAGACAAGGCGACGGCTTGGATTTTCCATTGACATAGCTTCCATATTCTTTGTTGGTCATATCCATAACGCGCTCTCCTCCCTTTGAGGGATAGTTTGCCGCTCCAAGTAAAAAAAATACATGTTCGTTTGACATTGTGTGTCTTATAAGGTATCATAATGTGAAAAGCAAGTTGGAGGTCGATGTATGGAGCGGCAATTGAACATTGGCGGGACCTACCGCCACTTCAAAGGCAAACACTATAAGGTTCTGATGGAGGCCACTCACTCCGAGACCCGGGAGCGGATGGTGGTCTATCAAGCCCTCTACGGCGACTTTGGCGTGTACGTCCGACCCTATGATATGTTCCTCTCCCCGGTGGACCGGGAGAAATACCCGGAGGTCACTCAAACCTGGCGGTTTGAGGAAGAAGATACATGACGCCTTCTTTTGTCCCCAGCAAACGCAAAAGAGCGCTCAGGTCAAACCTGAGCGCTCTTTTTTCATTCCACGCAGAGATCACATCAGCTTTACGGTGTAGTAAACCGCCGCAATGAGCAGCCAAGCCACCGTCACAGCATAGAGGGCCATCTGGTTGATTCCGATGGCCGCCAGGATCAGCACCACCAGTAGGATAATGGCCCCCAGGTAGAGCAGGGCATAATTGGCGTCCTTGGCAAATAAGCGCACATTCTTGCCGTTGAGCTCCAGCATACCATTCTCAGTCTGGGCCTTTCGGCACAGCCACGCCAACGCCACCACTGCCACAGCGGCCAGGGCCACACAGGCGTAGGCGATCATGGCATATCGTCCGCCCAAGCCCTTGGCGCAGCCCCAGACAATCAATAGGGTCAGGGCGCTCTCACAGGCGATGAAAAAGAATTCCCGCTGATAGAGATAGTAGATGACGGCCAGGGCCACTACCGCAGGCACCGCCACATACATAAGCTGGATACCCGAGCCATAGAAAAACCACGCGGCAAAGCAGCCCGCCGACACGCCCAGCATAAAGAAGCCCAGCACGCCGAGCAAAGTGGCGTTTTTCCCCGCCTTTTTGGCTCCGTTCCACCAATAGAAAGCCGCTCCAGCACAGAGAAGTCCAGCCACAGCCAAGATCTTCACTGCCACGCCCAGCGCCGTCATAATGTCAACCTCGCTGCCCGTAAACCGAAAATAGTAACGGTTGAGCAGAAGAAGAAGGAACTCCAGCACCGATCCACCGGCGATCCAGTAGAGAATATGGTTGAGGGCCTCTTCTTCCGCTTTTGCCCTGGCCGCTTTTGTCGCTTTCTTGTTCTTGTCCATGCGCACATCTCCCGAGAAAACTTTCCCATTTTTTAAACCGATTATTCTGACCTATTTTAGCAGATTATGGGAAACTTTGCAATAGCAAAAAATTTTCCCCTGCTCCTTAGACGTTGGCCTTTCTATTTTGTTTCCAATTTGTTGTTGTTTTTTCCCCTTTCTTAGATATAATAGGAATACGCTTATAATTGGCGACATATTCAGAATGACAAGAATAACAAATGAGAAAGCAGTGTATTTAATGAAGCAAAAACTCCGCCGTCTTTTGTCCATGACTTTGGCCCTGGCCTGTCTCTTGAGTCTGGCCGCCTGCAAGAAAAAAGCCCCCACCGGCCCTGACGTGCCGGAAAACAGCGCCCAGGCCGAGGCTACCCCCGCCCCTGAACCCACGCCGGACGTCGTCCCAGACGACGCCGTGCCCACCGATCCCCCGGTGCCTCTGGTCCCCTGGCCCACCGACGCGGTTGTGGAACACCTCTTTTTTCACCCGGTCATCGCCTACCCTCAATGGGCCTTCCACGACTGCGGCGCCAGCGAGAGCGAGCGTTACGGCCTGGACGACTGGATGGTAACGGTGGACGAGTACAACAAAATCCTTCAAAGCGTCTACGACAACAACTACGTTATTGTCAATATGAACGATGTGTGGTCGGAATATACCACCGACAGCGGCGAGCAGCGGATGCGCCGCAACGTACTGATGATCCCCCAAGGCAAAAAGCCTCTGGTCATTTCCTTTGACGACACCAATTACTACCCCTATATGCTCCAGCAGGGCTTTACCTCCAAGCTGGTACTGGGCGGCGACGGCGAGATCTGGGCCGAGTGTACCGATCCTTACACCAAGCAGACCTTCCTCACCCAGGATCTGGACGCCATTACCATTTTGGACAAATTCGTCAAGGAGCATCCCGACTTCTCCCTCAACGGCGTAAAGGGCTGCCTCTCCCTCACCGGTTACGAGGGTATTTTGGGCTACCGCACCCAAAACGACATCGACATTTCAGAAAATGACCCCCGCCGTCCCGCCTTTGACGCCAACCGGCAATCCGAGATCGATGCGGTGAAGCCCATCATCCAGCGGCTCAAGGAAACCGGCTGGTATTTCGGCTCCCACACCTGGGGCCACATCCGTCTGTCCACCCGGCCTACCGAATCCATTCAGCGGGACACCCTCCGCTGGGCGGAAGAAGTGGGTTCCCTGGTAGGCCCCACCCAGATCCTGTTCTATCCCCACGGCGCCCGGCCTGACGGCGACAACGACGTGACCCAAACCGGCCCCCAGTTCAAATGGCTCCACAGTCAGGGCTTCCGCATCTTCGCCAGCGTAGGTATCAGTTCCTACGAGAAGTGTAAGAGCGATATCTCCGCCGTCATCTGTGACCGGCTCCATCCTGACGGCACTACCCTCCGCAGCGGAAAGTCCCTGCCTCGTTACCAGCAGTTTTATAACGCTAAGGAGATCATTGACCTCTCTATCCGCCCACCCCTGGGCACCACATGGTGAGATTTTTCCCATGCCCCTATATGTTAGTTTTATGTAAACCAGAAAGGAGCCTCTCATGACTGATCGTGAACTGGCCGATCTGGCCTATGCCATGCTCTCCCGCTCCTACGTCCCCTACTCCAAATTTCCCGTGGGGGCCGCCCTTCTCTGTGCCGACGGCAGCGTCTTTACCGGCTGCAACATCGAAAACGCCGCCTATGGCTCCACCATCTGCGCCGAGCGCACCGCTCTGGTGAAGGCAGTGAGTGAGGGCCATAGGGACGACTTTGTCCGCCTGGCGGTGGTGGGCGAAAGCGCCGACTACTGCTGGCCCTGCGGAGCCTGCCGGCAGATGCTCTACGAGTTTGCCCCGGAACTGGAGCTACTGGTGGGAAAGGCGGACAGGAGCTTCACCAAGCTGAAGCTCTGCGACCTCCTCCCCCACGGCTTTGGCCCCAAGGATCTGAGCTTGGGGTAAAAACAGCACAAAAAGACCGGCCCCCAAGGGGCCGGTCTTTTTTCATGCCAAAGGAGAAGTTTATTTCCCCACCTTGTCAAAATATTCCTTGGTGACCTTGAAAACCACCGGGCACAACAGCAGTAGCCCCACCAGGTTGGGAATGGCCATCAGACCGTTTAGGGTATCAGCAATGCTCCACATGAGGGTCCCGGAACCCACAGCGCCCACAATACAGAACAGAACGAAGGCCACCTTGTAAACCAGGATGACCACCTTATTGTCCTTGGAGAGATAGCCCCAGCAGCGCTCCCCATAATAGCTCCAGCCCAGGATCGTGGACAGGGCAAAGAAGAGAAGGCTGATCTGGATCACTGTGCCGCCCAGGGTGCCGGGGAGAATGATGTTGAATGCCTCCACGGCGGCGGCGCCCTTGGAGGCGAAGGCGTCCAGCCCGCCGGTGGTATTCAGCACCCCGGAGAGAATAACGGCCAGGGCGGTGATGGTGCAGATGACAATGGTATCGATGAACACCTCGAACACGCCCCAAATAGCCTGCTCACAGGGCTCCTCGCTGGAGGAGGCAGCGTGAGCAATGGGTGCGGAGCCAAGGCCGGCCTCGTTGGAGAATACGCCACGGGCAAAGCCGTTCTGCATGGCCTTCATAATGGCCACGCCAAAGATGGCGCCCTCCACAGCCTTGAAGCTGAAGGCCTCGGTAAAAATGGTCTTCAGGCCGAAGGGAATATCGGTGATCCGCAGTACGATAACGGCCACCCCGGCCAGGATATAAAACGAGGCCATAAAGGGCACCAGATAGGAGGTCACCTGGCCGATACGCTGTACGCCGCCGATGACCACGATGGCTACGATCACCGCCAGGATGACGCCCGCCGCCAGGGGGGCCACACCGAAGATACTGCCCATGGCTCCGGCGATCTCACTGGATTGGGCGATGTTGCCGATGCCGAAGGAGGCTATGCCGCCCAGGATGGCAAAGATGACTGCCAGCCATTTCCAATTTTTGCCCAGGCCCTTCTCGATATAGTACATGGGGCCGCCCTTGTGGGTACCGTCGGCATCGGTCTCCCGGTACTTCATGGCCAAGACGATCTCAGCGTACTTGGTACACATACCAAAGAAGGCGGAGATCCACATCCAGAACACCGCGCCGGGGCCGCCCATGAAAATGGCGCCGGTGACGCCGGCAATATTGCCGGTTCCCACGGTGCCCGCCAGGGCGGTGGTCACCGCCTGAAAGGGACTGAGATTGTTGCCATGGTCGGCATCCTTCTTACGGAACAAACTGCCGACAGTGTTCTTCATGATATAGCCAAACTTCCGCACCTGGAGGAACCCGGTACCCACGCTCAGCAGAATACCCGTTCCCACCAGCAACACCAGCATAACAGGCCCCCAGGCAAAGCTGTTGACCACGCTGTTTACCTTGGTGACAGCCTCCATAAATTTCTCCATACAGCTCTCTCCTTTTTCTCTCAGGCTCAAAGGGAAAAATCGGAAGCCATTTCTCCGACTTTGCCGCTTTATCATATCAAAGCCCCAGACAGATTGCAATATTTTTTCCGCTTCTTGGCTCCCTCCACAAAATTTTTGGCGTCTGTCAAACCGCTTTCGGTATAATTTGTTCTCCCCTTGTCCATGCTAAGTGCCGGGAATCCATTTTGAGGAGGTTTCTTTCACATGATCATGGACAAGATCGCCCTGATCCTCGCCATCATCGGCGGGCTGAACTGGGGCAGCATTGGTATCTTCGGCTTTGATATCGTGGCGTTTCTCTTCGGCGGAGCCGACAGCGCCATGAGCCGGGTGATCTACACTCTGGTAGGTCTGGCAGCTGTTTGGTGTATCTCTCTTCTCTTCCGGGAGAGCGATCCGGTGGAGGACCGCACCTGAGCGGGGAGCACACATCCAGCAAAAGCGCAGCGTGAAGACTCACGCGGCGCTTTCATTTTATCACTCACTCATAATTGACAGGGGTAGACATACCCTTTTTATCCGTGTCAACCGAAGCTATATGACCTGATGATTTTTCCACTTCCCCCGGACAAAATGGAAGGTAAAGATGGCCCCTCGGACGATCCAGTCGCAAAACATACCGATCCAGACCCCCAGCAGCCCCAGGCCCAGGCCCCAGCTGGCGCCAAAGAAATAGCTGCAGCCAATGCGGCAGATCCACATGGAGAGCATGCTCACCACCATGGTAAACTTGGCATCCCCCGCCGCTCGGAGGGCGTTGGGCAGCGCAAAGGACGGAGGCCAGAAGATAGCGTTGAATACGCAGTTCCACCGCAGTACCTGGACAGCAATGGCGGCGGTGGGAAGGGTCAGTTGAAACAAGGGGATCAGGTGCGGCATGGCAATAAAGAAGATCACATCCAGGGTGCCCATGGCGGCATAGGTCACGGCAATAAGCTTTCTGGTATAACCAGCCGCCTGTTTATGATCTCCCGCACCCATACACTGGCCTACCACAGTCACCAATGTCAGCCCCGCCCCCTGGCCGGGGACGTTCACCACACTAGCCACCGAGTTGGCGATGGCATTGGCCGCCACGGCGGAACCCTTCACCGCCAGGTCAACTCCCACATCGAAAGAGGTCACAAGGTTCAGTACCAGCAGCTTGCCGATCTGGAACATCCCGTTTTCGATGCCGTTGGGCACACCGATGCCCAAGATCTTTTTCACCATGGCCCACTGGAGCCGCGGCTGGAAAAGCTTTTCGATATAGACAAGGTGGGTGGGCTGGACGATCATCACACCAATGATAGCGGCGGCGGCAATACGGGAAACCAGCGTACCGATGCCCGCCCCCGCAGCCCCCATATTGAATCCGTAAATGAGCACGGCGTTGACCGCGATGTTGATGACGTTGACCACCAGAGAGTTTATCATGGACACCTTGCTGTTACCCATGGCCCGGAAGAGAGCGGCTCCAGCATTGTAAATGGCAATAAAGGGATAGGCCGCCGCCGTCAACAGGAAATAGACCAGAGCGGAGTCCATCACGTCCTGGGATATGTTTCCGAACACTCCCCGCAGAATGCTCTCCCGGAAGGCCAGCCCCACCGCCATAATGAGCAGGGCAACGATAGTGACCACATAGAGAAGCTGCTTGGCGGCGGAACGGGCCTGCTCCGGGTCTTTGCGGCCCAGGTATTGGGACACCACCACCGCGCCGCCGGTGGAGAGGGCGGAGAAGATGTTGATAATAAGGATATTCAGGTTGTCCACCAGCGACACACCGGAGACCACTGCCTCCCCCGCAGTCGTCACCATCATGGTGTCCGCCATACCCACGGTCATCAGCAAAAGCTGCTCGATGACCAGGGGAAGCATGAGCCTGGTCAGCTGCTTATTGGTAAACAAGGGCTTTGTCTCTTTGATCTCTTCGTGCTCCGCCAACGCTCTCACCTCAAAAAATCATTCTCAACAGTTGCCCATTGTAGCACCTTCCCCCATTTTTGAGAAGTGTGGTTTTACACAAAGTTTTCCCGTTCCATCGCATAAAAAAGGCGCAAAAAACGAATGGCGCAAACATCCCCCGGAGCTGTACCGCTCTGCACAGCTCCGGGGGATGCTTTTCCTCTTATAAAAAGCTCTGTCACACCCGCTTCCAGGTGGTGCCCTCCTTGGTGTCGATGAGCTCGATGCCCTGGGCCTTCAGCTCGTCCCGGATGCGATCAGCCTCGGCCCAGTTCTTGTCGGCCTTGGCCTGGGCGCGGGCAGCGATCAGGGCATCAATGGCCGGGTCGCTCTCGGCGGTGGGGGCGGCGGTCTCCTTCTCCTTAAGGATAGAAGCCTTCTCCAGCAGCTTCAGTCCCAGCACGGTATCAAAGCTGGCAATGAGCGCGCGCTTGGAGGCGTCCGAAATGTCGGCCTTCAGCACGTCATAAAGGGCAGTGATGGCCAGAGAGGTATTGAGGTCGTTATCCAGAGCGGCCTGGAACTTCTCCAGATAGGGCTTCATCTCTCCATCGTCGGACTTACCCTCCTGAGAGAGTGCAGCCACCCGCTTCAGGAGCTTCTCATAGGTCCCGGCGGCGTTGTCCAGGTTCTCCCAGGAGAAGGTGAGGCCCTTACGGTAATGGCTCTGGAGGCAGAACAGCCGGTAACAGAGGGGATCGTAGCCCTTCTGCTCCAGCAGGGAGACGGTGAGGAATTCCCCCTTGGACTTGCTCATCTTGCCGCTGTCCGTATTCAGGTGGTGGACATGGAACCAGTGGGGGCACCACTCATGGCCCAGGTAGGACTCAGACTGGGCGATCTCGTTGGTATGGTGAGGGAAGGCGTTGTCCACGCCGCCGCAGTGGAGGTCCAGATACTCCCCGCAATATTTCATAGAAATGCAGGAGCACTCGATATGCCAGCCGGGGTAACCCTCTCCCCAGGGAGAATCCCATTTCAGGGCCTGATCCTCAAACTTGGACTTGGTGAACCAGAGGACAAAATCGTTCTTGTTGCGCTTGTTCACGTCCTCCTCCACGCCCTCCCGAACACCGCTCTGCAGGTCCTCGGCGTCGTGGTCGTTGAAGATATAGTAACGCTTGAGCTTGGAGGTATCAAAGTACACATTGCCCCCGGCCAGATAGGCGTAGCCGGTGTCGATGAGCTTGGTGATGACCTTGATATACTCTTCGATCATGCCGGTGGCGGGCTGGACCACGTCGGGGGTCTTGATGTTCAGCTTGGCACAGTCGTCAAAGAAAGCGTCGGTATAGAACTGGGCGATCTCCATGACGCTCTTGTGCTCCCGCTGGGCACCCTTTACCATCTTGTCCTCGCCGGTATCGGCGTCTGAGGAAAGATGACCTACGTCGGTGATGTTCATTACCCGGAGCACATCGTAGCCCTCCCACCGCAGGGCCTTCTCCAGCACGTCCTCCATGATGTAGCTGCGCAGGTTGCCGATATGGGCAAAGTGATAGACCGTGGGACCGCAGGTGTAGAGGGAGACCTTGCCCGGCTCGTGGGTCTTAAAAGGCTCCTTCTTGTGGGACATGGAGTTGTAAAGCTGCATGGTATCCATATGACCGTCTCCTTTTCAGTCAAAATTTGCTGTGTCAGACCGCCGAGGAAGAAAACAAAAGCCCCCCATGCCCTTGGCATGAGAGGCGTTTTCACGCGGTTCCACTCTCGTTTTTCCTCGAAGGCCGGTAACGGGGCCGAACCGTGGGGCATTGCCCCCAGCGCTCCCGGACGCACTTTGCTCTCAGGCTTTCCGTAGGGCCGCTTACAGCCGGTGACGGCCCCTCTCTGTCCGCTTTTGCCTGTGGGCTACTCTTTCCGTTCCTCGCGCATACTTCCGATGTGATTAGTATATTAGCACGCCCCCGCCTTTGTGTCAAGGGGAGCGCTCCAACAGCGCTAAAACAACCACCCGCTATCCTGCTCTCGGCCCAAAGGCTTTGAATTGCCCCACGCGAAAATAGATACGGGTGGGCTGGCAGAGGAGAAAATATAGATACAGAGCGTCTAAGAATACATTCAGCCGTAGTGTCAGTATCCTACTCAAGAGATCCAGAGAAATAAAAACCACAGCAGCCCAAAAGCCTGCTTTCAAACCAAAAAAGAGCAATATCCAAATCAGGAAGTCCAAAATTACAGTTATCAAAAGAAACGCACGATAAAGAGGAAGAGCCTCCGCTGAAACAGGCAAAGAGTTGCCGCCCACAACGCCGGCATAAGAATACCACAGATATAGGAGCGCGGGAATACTGAGGCCCCAAATGACCAAAAACGCCACCAGCTGGCCCGGACGCTTATCCGCCGGATGTATATTCCCCTTTCTTGCTTTCTTTCTCTTTTTCCCCATGGACCCCGCTCCCCTTCTCCCTTCAAATCTTCGTCCAGTCGATGCACTCCCGGTTTTTAACAAAGTACTCCACCCCGGAGTACACCGTGGTGACCACGATCACCGCCACGCACGCCCAATCCAGATACTTAAAGTAGTCGGGGGCGGAATACAGCCCCTCCGGCCTTCTCCCCCACAGGTGCATCAGGCACAGGCACACCATGGTGGAGGCGGTCTTTACCTTCCCCGACCACCCGGCGGCGATAACCTTCCCGCCCTCCACGGCAATGAGCCGCAGCCCGGACACGGCAAACTCCCGGAAAATGATTACTGTCAGCGCCCAGGCGGGGAAGCGGCCCATGGCGCAGAAGCAGACCATGGCGGTCATGACCAGCACCTTGTCCGCTAAGGGGTCCATAAACTTTCCAAAATCAGTGATAAGCCCCCGGCTCCGGGCAATATGCCCGTCCAGCAGGTCGGTAAGACTGGCCAGAACAAAGACTGCCAGGGCGGCGTAGCGGCTCCACCCCGCATCCACATTCCACAGCGCCAGGTAGACCGGGATCATCAACACCCGGAGCATGGTCAGCTTGTTGGCAGCGTTCATTTTCATGCTCTTCACTCCCCCTCACGCCCACGGACGCGGATCATTCCTCGATCTCCCCGGTCAGATCCCCATCCTGGCTGCCGGTAATGCGGACGTTCACAAACTCCCCCGCCGGGACGACCCCCGCCGCGGTAAAGAGCACCCGTCCGTCCACCTCCACCGAGTCGGCATAAGTCCTGCCCACATAGCAGCCCTCTCCGGCGTCAAAGCCCTCGCAGAGGACCTCCAGCACCCGGCCCAGGCGGCTTTCATTGAACTCGTCCAGCACTTGGGACTGTATGCGCACCAGCCGTTCCACCCGCTGTGCCGCGATCTCTTCAGGGACTTGGCCGTCCATCTTGGCGGCCCTGGTCCCCTCCTCCCTGGAATACTGGAAGACCCCGGCCCGCTCGATTTTAGTTGACATAATAAAATCACACAGCTCCTCAAAGTCCGCCTCGGTCTCCCCCGGCAAGCCACAAATGAGAGAGGTGCGGAGGACCACGCCGGGGATCTTCTTCCGAAGCCTTTCCACCAGGGCGGTGAGCGCTTCCCTGTCTCCCCAGCGGTTCATACTCTTAAGCAAACGGCCTGAGCAGTGCTGCATGGGAATATCCAGGTATTTGACGATTTTAGGTTGCTTGGCGATGCAGTCGATGAGCGCGTCGTCAAAATGGTCGGGATATAAGTAATGGAGCCGTATCCAGCGAAACGGAAGTTTACATAATTTTTCCAGCAGTTCCGTTAGCTTCGTCTCTCCATAGAGGTCTTTTCCGTAAGGGCCGATATCCTGGGCGATGAGGATAAGCTCCTTTGTCCCGCCACGGGCCAAAGTCTCGGCCTCGGCCAATATTTTCTCCATGGGGCGGCTACGGTAACGGCCCCGAAGGTATGGGATAATACAGAAGGCACAGAAATTGTCGCAGCCCTCGGCGATCTTCAAAAAGGCGGTGTAGTCCGGCCCGGTGACAAACCGCTCCCCCTCCTCGGTGGTGGCGGAGATATCCCCGAAGTCCTCGGGGAACTCCCCGGCGGCTAGGGCGTTGACCGCGGAGACGATCTGATCGTAGCTGCCCGTGCCCATCAGTCCGTCCACCTCGGGAAGCTCCCGCTTCATCTCCTCCCGGTAGCGTTGACTGAGGCAGCCGCACACCAGCAGCTTCCCCAGCTTGCCCTGGTCCTTCAGCTCACCCAGGGCAATGATATGCTCGATGGCCTCGCTTTTTGCCGCGTCGATAAAGCCGCAGGTATTGAGTACGGCCACGTCGGCCCCCTCCGGCTCTCCGGTGACTTCCATCCCGGCATTGCTGCAAAGGGCCATCATCTGTTCGGTGTTGATGAGATTTTTGGAGCATCCCAGAGAGATAAAAGCAACTTTCAAAACGCTATTCTCCTATTCTTCCTCGATCTCCGCGCCGTAGCGGTTGAGGCCCTCCCGTATCTCATTCCAGCGGTAGCCTCTGCGGGCCAAAGCGTCTGAGGCCCGTTTCAGCTCCTTCTGGTCGGGCTGCACCCCCTTGAAACGCTTTCGCAGAAATTCGTCGATGCCTTCTTCCGGCTCCACAGCCTCGGCCAGAGCTTCATCCCAGAGTTTCTTCGGTACCCCCCGGCGAAACAGTTCGTCCTTCACCTTGTGTTCCCCATAGCCCTTGGCGGAATAGTGCCGGACCACCTGTTTGGCATACTCGGTATCGTTGAGGTAGCCCAGTTCCTCCAACCAGTCGGCGGTCTCACCCGCCAGTGTCTCATCTGCCAGAGGGGGACGCTCCCGGCCATCCCTTCCCTTGGGACGTCTGGCAATGAGTTTGTCAACCAGTTCCCGGCGGGACATGGGCTTGGCAGCTACCATATCCAAAGCCTTCCCGCGGACAGTGGAGCGTTGGGCCTTCTCCACCAAAGCGTCGTAAAGCTCGTCGGACACCTCCATGCCCTGATAGAGAGCAAACTCCACCACCTCGTTCTCCGTGACCCGGAGAAAGGAGCCGTCCTCCAGCCATACCAGCCACCGCTCGTGGACATGCTGGGACGGCTCCAATTTCGCAATCATCATTCGTCGTCAAAATCCTCAGCAGAGACGTCCGCGCCGCGGGAGGCAGGACGGGAAGCGGGAGCCGCGGGACGGGCAGGGACGGAGGCTGCTCCGGCGGCGGGAGCGGCGGCAGCGCCGCGTCCAGCCTTGGCTATGCCCTCAGCTTGACGCTTTGCCATTCCCGCCCGGACGTCGGCTTCCAGCTGCTCTGCCACGTCGGGGTTATCCTTCAGATACTGTCGAGCGGCGTCCCGGCCCTGGCCGATGCGGGTCTCGCCCATGGAGAACCAGGAGCCGGACTTCTGCACCAGCCCCAGCTCCACGCCCATATCCACCAGCTCCCCTTCCTTGGCGATGCCCTCGCCGAAGAGGATGTCAAACTCGGCCTGTTTGAAGGGCGGGGCCACCTTGTTCTTGACCACCTTGGCCCGAACGTGGTTGCCCACCACTTCGGCGCCGTTTTTGATGGACTCCACCCGGCGGATATCGATGCGGACGGAGGAGTAGAACTTCAGCGCCCGGCCACCGGTAGTGACCTCCGGGTTGCCATACATCACACCCACCTTCTCTCGAAGCTGGTTGATAAAGATGACGATGCAGTTGGTCTTGGAGATGGCGCCGGCCAGCTTCCGCAGGGCCTGGGACATGAGCCGGGCCAGCAGGCCCACATGGGCGTCGCCCATGTCTCCCTCGATCTCGGCACGGGGAGTTAGAGCGGCGACAGAGTCCACCACCACCACATCGATAGCGCCGGAACGCACCAGGGCCTCGCAAATTTCCAAGCCCTGCTCGCCGGTATCAGGCTGGGAGATGAGCATGGAGTCGATGTCCACTCCCAGGGCGGCGGCATACACCGGGTCCATAGCGTGCTCCGCGTCGATGAAGGCCACCTCGCCGCCCCGCTTTTGGGCCTCAGCTACGATGTGAAGGGCCAGGGTGGTCTTGCCGGAAGACTCAGGGCCATAAATTTCAATAATGCGCCCCTTGGGCACACCGCCGATACCCAGGGCAAAGTCCAGAGCCAGGGAGCCGGTGGGAATGGCCTCCACCACCACATGGGAGTTCTCCCCCAAACGCATGACGGCGCCCTTTCCGTAGTCCTTCTCGATCTGGGCCAGGGCGGTATCCAGCGCCTTCTTCTTGTCCGCGGCCTGGCCGGGTTGGGTGATCATGGGCTTTTTCTTCTCTGCCATATTCCATACTCCTCTCGAAAGGCGGGGCCTCTCTTGTATTTTCAATGCTATTCTACCAGATCGACAGTCCTATAAACAGGACTTTACTCCAATATCTTCTCCATGCCGTATTTTTGGATTTCCAGCCCCAGGCGCTGATAGAACCGAAATGCCGAGGGGTTACAGGCCCAGACGTTGAGGGTCACGCTGTAACACCCCGCGGCTTTGGCCGTCTCCGTCACATAATGATAGAGCTTGGCCCCCACGCCGCCGCCCCGGCAGCTCTGGTCCACACAGAGGTCGTCGATGTAAAGGCTTTTGCGGGGATACATGTTCTCCCCATGGGGCTGCTGAAAAATACAAAAGGCGTAGCCCAACACTATTCCGTCTTCCTCCGCCACATACACTGGGTGTCCATCGTCGGCAAGGATGGTGGTCAGTTCTTCCCTGGTATACTTCTTAGCCCCGGGGACAAAAATGTCCGCTCGGGCGTCGGCATGTACCTTATGGACTTGATAGAGGAGCTTTTCCAGTTGGGGGATGTCCCGCTCCTCCCCACGACGGATCTTCATCCGCAGCGCCTCCTTACTCGTTGATGGACCCGGACACCACCCGGAGGATGCCCTGGGTATCCGGGAAGGACTGGACGTCCTCAAAACCGTTCTCCCGCATGAGCCTCTCCACGTCGTGGGCCTGGTCTATGCCCACCTCAAAGAGAAGTCTCCCTCCCAGCCGGAGGGCGCCCTTCCACCTGGAGGTAATGGCACGGTAAAAATCCAAACCATCGGCTCCTCCATCCAGGGCCTCGTGAGGCTCATAATCCCTGACGGAGGAATCCAGGGTAAGGATATCTGCCGAGGGGATATAGGGCGGGTTACAGGCGATGACGTCAAAGTCCCAGAGGGCGGGCAGGGGAGGCAGCTTGGCGTCGGCGGTGAGGCAGAGGACCTGGCCGCCCAGGCCGCAGCGGCGCACGTTCTGTCGGCACACCCGCATGGCCCCCTCGGAATTATCTGCAAGCACTACCTTACACTCGGGCACATTGGCCGCCACCGCCAGCCCCACGCAGCCGCTTCCGGCGCAGAGGTCCAGTACCCGGCACTCCCCGCCGCAGGCGCGGGCGGCCAGGATGGCTTGCTCAGCCAGCACCTCGGTGTCAATACGGGGAATGAGGACTTCCCTGGACACGTCCAGGGTCAGACCATAAAATTCCCACTCGCCGATGATGTAGGCCACCGGCTCCCCCTGGAGACGGCGACGGGTCAGCTCAAGGATCTGCTCCTCCACCGCTCCGGTGGCATAGAGGGTCAGGTCCCGGAAAAACTCCTCCCGGCTCTTGCCCGTCACATAGCAGACGATCTCCCTGGCCTCCAGCTGGGGGTTGGGAATACCGGCGGCCTTAAGCTGCCGCCGGGCGTCCAGATACAGGTTGTTGTAGGTGCTTGCCATAGTCTCACCTCATTTTACCAACGGTCAGTACCCTCTGTCTGGGGCAGCACTTCGGTAAACGCCTTGATACCCACCTCAATCATGCTGTCGTCCGGCTCAAAGGTGGTCCACCGCTGGATGCCCATGCCGGGGGCGCGGACCATGCGGCAGACAGGGCCGTCATGACCGCCTACATAGCGGTTGATCTCATAGGTGATGGACACCACCACCGGCAGCATCAGCAGATGCAGGCCCATCCGGGCAAAGGTGTTCTCCACAGGGAAAAAGGAGAACACCACGCTGCTCAGGAGAATAGACACCACGATAACCACAAAGAGAAAGCTGGTGCCGCAGCGGGGGTGGTGCTTGGGCTGCTTCCGGACGTTCTCCACCGTCAGGGGCTCTCCCGCCTCGTAGCAGAAGATGGTCTTATGCTCGGCGCCGTGGTACTGGAAGGTACGGTGGATATCCTTCATTTTCGAGCAGAGGATGAGGTAGCTCAGGAAAATGACCACCTTCAGCGCTCCCTCCACCAGATTCCGCACCCACAGCGGGCAGCCGGGGAAGAAGCGCATCACCACGCCCCCCAGGGCGGTGGGCAGCAGAATGAAGAGGAACACGGAAAAGGCCATACCCATCACCATGGCGACGGTAATGACCGCCCCGGCCAGCTTCTCACTGCCCAGCGTTTTGTCCAGCCATGCCTCGAACTTAGAAGGCTCGGCCTCCTCTTCGTCTTCGGGATAAAACTCGGCGGAGTACATCAAAGCGGTGACGCCGTTATACATGGATGAGCAGAAATTCACTACCCCCCGGATCAGGGGCAGACCTACAAAGGGATATTTCTCTTTCAAGGTCTTTCGCGGCTCGGTCTTGACCTCCAGCTCCCCGTCCGGCTTGCGGACGACGATGGACTTCTTATCTGGGCCAAGCATCATGATGCCCTCAATAAGGGCCTGTCCGCCGATCATGGTCTTAAAGCCTCCGGCGGCGAGGAGCAAAAGGGTCTTTATGCGTTTCAACATGGAGTTTCTCCTTCGGTGGCAGAAATCGCGGACGGATACTACCCGCCCCTACATTGCGGATGATCACGGGCGGATACTATCCGCCCCTACATTGTAGCAAACCCGAACCCCTTTTTCAAGGGGTTCGGGCAAAAAATCGAACCTATGTTCCAGACATTGCCGCTGCGTCAAGGGGCAGCCGGATGGTAACGACGCATCCGCCCCCCTCGGCGTTGCCGATCAGCAGCTCCCCGCCGTGGCGGGTAACGATCTCATCACACACCGCCAGCCCGATGCCGGAGCCGCGGGCCTTGGAGGAGCCTTTGTAGAATTTGTTCTTCACGTAGGGCAGCTCCTCCTCGGGAATTCCCGCGCCATAGTCCCGGACGGTAATGACCGCCCAGTCCTCCTCCCGGCGGATGGCGGCGTCGATCTTTCCGCCGCTGCCGCCGTGCTTGGAGGCATTATCCAGAATGTTGCAGAACACCTGGCGCAGCCGCCCGGGGTCGGCTTCCATGGGGGGAAACTCCTCCTCATTCTCCTCGTAGCGCAGCTCCAGGCCCTCCTTACGGAAAAACTCCTTATAGGTATAGACTGCATCCTCAAACTCGGCCTTCAGATCCACCGGCTCCATGGAAAGGGTAAATCGGCCATCCTCAATGCGGGAAAATTCCAGCAGCTCCTCCACCATACCCGTGAGACGCTTGGCCTCGGAGACAATGATGCCCATGCCCTTTTTCACATCGTCGGCGTCCCGGACCTCGCCATTCATAATGGTCTCCGCCCAACCGTTGATGGCGGTGAGGGGGGTGCGCAGCTCATGGGACACTGAGGAGATGAACTCGCTCTTCATCTTCTCAGACTGGTCGATGCGCTCGGACATATCGTTGATGGCGTCGGTGAGATCGCCGATCTCGTCGTCCCGCTGCTTCTCGATCTGGATGCCATAGCTGCCGGCGGCAATGCGCTTGGTGATCTCGGTAATGCCCGCCACCGGCTCTACAATGGACTTGACAAAGTAGAGGTTGAAGAAATAGACCAGCAGCAAAATGGCCAGGCCAATGGCCCCGGAAATGCCCACGATGGCAATGAGCTGCCGGTCCACCAGCCGCAGGGAGGTCACGTAGCGCACAGCGGAAACCGCCCTGCCGTCAATGGTCAGGGGGGTCGTCACCGCCATAATATGCTCCCCGGTAGACGGGTCCTTTCCCGTCCAGGAGGTGGTCTGGGGACGCTCCGGGTCCAGGGCCCCAGCAATATCGGGGGTCCCGGGAGAGGAATAGGCCGCCAACCCAAAGGTGGAAAAACGAATGGAGCCATCAGAGGCTAAAAACTGCATCTCCACCTCATCCCGGTCCTCGGTGTTGCTGTTAACGTAGGAGAGCACATGCTGGTAATACTCGCTCTGGGTCCGGTAGTCCCCAAAGAAATCCACCACATATTCCGCCTTGACCCGCAGACCGCTGGACATGGTGGCGTAGTAATAGCTCTCCATAGCCACCGAGAAGGCGGTGATGGCAAAGAGGATAACGAAAAGCACCACACCCAGGGAGTTGGTCATCCACCGGCGGCGAATGCCCTGCCGGGTGCCCCGCTTCTTCTTTTCCATACCTGCCCGCCCCCTCTCCATGTCATCTCAGTGCCCTTTTACGCGCCCCACTTATAGCCAAAGCCCCACACCGTAGTGAGAAATTTCGGATTTGTCGGGTCGTCCTCGATCTTGATGCGCAGACGGCGGATATTCACGTCCACGATCTTGACTTCGCCGAAGTACTCCTTGCCCCACACCGCATCCAGGATCTCCTCCCGGCTCAGGGCCTTGCCCGCGTTTTCCATAAACAGCTGCACGATGGAGTATTCCACCTGGGTAAGCTTCACCCGCACGCCGTTTTTCTCCAGGGTGCGGTTGCGGGTATTGAGGAGGAAGGGAGGAAAGCTGATCTCTCCCACCGCCACGGCAGCCTCCCCGGTGGCCCGGCGGCAGATGGCGTCAATACGGGCGGTGAGCTCCGCCGGAGAGAAGGGCTTGGTCACATAGTCGTCAGCCCCGGTCATCAGCCCTGTTACCTTATCCATCTCCTGGGTACGGGCGGTGAGCATGATAATGCCGATGCGCTTGTTTCCCGCCCGAATTTGACGGCAGACCTCAAAACCGTCGGTATCGGGAAGCATCACGTCCAGCAGGGCTACGTCCACATTGGGATTGCGCCGGAGCTGCTCCAGCGCCTCCTCTCCGGTGCCCGCCTCAATGGTCTCATATCCCGCCCGCTTCAAATTGATGACGATAAAAGAGCGGATGTTGGCCTCGTCTTCCAAAACAAGGACCTTTTTCATGGCGTTGCCTCCTTCGTTGCTCTATGTAAGTCAATATCCACTGTACCAGTCGGTCTTGATGATAGCAAAGCGCTCCCGTACCTGGTCTTCTGTAAGTCCACAGGACCAACCTTCCCGAAACCTGGCGGCGTAGACCACATCATCGCCGGGATTCGGTGGAATGAGAATAAACCGTCCCTCCTCCGCCGCCCGGGACATTCGGTTGGAGCCGGTGAGACGGTATATGGTAAGGAAAGGTCTGGCCTCCTCCCATTCCGCGCCTTCCCGCCGGGAAAAGGTCACCGCCCGCTCCCCGCCGCCGGGCAGGTCGGACCGGGAGAGGCTCAGCTTACCATCCCATTCATCGGGGATAATGAAATACCAGCCGTCCCGCTCGTTGTGGTAAGTAGTGAACACCGGCTGCTCCCCGCCGTTGGCGTCAAACTGCCGCCAGCGGATCAGCCAGAAGCTCACCGTGTCGCTGATGTTGCGCACATCCACCACGGGCACCGGCTGGGGGATCTCGGTAACACCATCGCCGTTGATATCCCTGGCGCCTACGGCGGAATAGTAGCTCACGGTCTCTCCGCTCTCCCCGGTCTCCGGGTCCAGGGTAACATTCCTGAGCTGACCGTCCAGACTGACAAAAACGTCGGTGATGCGGCCATTTTCCCCGTAAGAGGAGGTAGCGAAAACGGCGGGGACACGGTCAGACAGCCGCCCGGTGATGACCCCGGTGAGATAGTCGGTCTTGACACGTCCATCCGCGCCGATGACCGCTCCAGTGGAGAGAGGCGCCGTGCCCGCCAGAGCCAGGACGCCGTCAAAGTCATACAGCTCGGCCTGCGGCTGCCCCGTGATGGGGGTACGAAAGGCCACGATCTCCTGTTGGTTGTCCTGGTCCAGGTCGCAAAGGGCATAGTCGTCATAGTCGGTGCGGATCATCTCCTCCACCTGCTCCGGGCCGATGGAGTAGGCCGCCAGGGAGTGGACCTGGGCGGTCATCTGCCAGGAGACCACGATCTCCTTAAAAGGCTCATCGTCCATCTGCGCGTAGTCCACCCGGTTGACGGCGGTAGCGGCGCCCTCCACCACGGCCAGGGTCTCGTAGCTGTCTCCATTCTGGCGGAAGATATAGATCTTCATGGGCTTCTCCTCACCGGGAAAGCGGAAAAACGCGATGGCCTCCTGTTTGCCGTCGCCGTCCAGGTCCTGGAGCTGCACAGCCTGGATCATCTCGCCGGTAAGGGGGGCGGCGTACTCTCCACCCTGGGCCACCACCTCTCCCAGCCGCTGCTGAAGGGCCTCGTAATCTTTCGTGGGATGGGGAATGGCGTAAAGCTGATCCACCGGGCGGAAGACGCAGCCGGAGAGGAAAATACAGAGGGCCAGAGTCAGCGCCGTCCATTTAAATCGTATTTTTTTCATGGCCTCTCCCTCCTTTCCCGGCAGATAACTATAATCAAAAATATTGTACCACAAGGGCACAGAAGAATCACTAAGCTCGCTTTGCTCGCAAAGTGAATCTATTGTACCATATTTCTTCAAAAAATGATATGGTTTCTTTGCATTTTCCCAGGATTTTTCTCTCTTGCTCCCGGAGCGGTTACGGTCTATAATATTCTCATGTCACTCCCCAAGGAGGCCCTTCATGGATCCTCATTCTCTTTACCTCCCCGCCCTCCGGGTCATCGAAGATACCCTTCGGGCCACGGATGGTCCCGTCATTATGGCGGTGGACGGCCGCTGCGGCGCGGGCAAGACCACCTTTGCCGCTTTCTGTGCCCGGATCTTTGAAAACTGTGCTGTGTTCCACATGGACGACTTCTTTCTCCCGCCGGAGAAACGAACCGCCCAGCGGCTGGCCGCCCCCGGCGGCAACGCAGACTATGAGCGGGCCGAGATGGAGCTGCTTATCCCGCTCAGCCAAAACCGGGAGGCTGTCTACCGTCCCTTTGATTGTGCCTCCATGACCTTTGGCCCGCCCCGGCGCGTCCCCCCCGTCCGGCTTTGCGTCGTGGAGGGCACCTACTCCTTACACCCCGCCTTGGCAAAATACGCCGGGATAAAAATTTTCTTTACCTGTTCTCCTCAGACCCAGCTCGCCCGCCTGGCCCATCGCGAACCGCCCGAGAAACTGGAAAAATTTCGGGAGATATGGATCCCTTTGGAGGAGGCTTACTTCACTGGCCTCAACATAGCGGCCGAATGCGACGTGACCGTTG
Organism: uncultured Oscillospiraceae bacterium; assembly: GCA_910577415.1. Classification (GTDB taxonomy): domain Bacteria; phylum Bacillota; class Clostridia; order Oscillospirales; family Oscillospiraceae; genus Vermiculatibacterium. The sequence goes on along the minus strand of CAJTLK010000013.1, from coordinate 9,189 downwards.
ACACCACCCTTCTGCCACTCTGACCGGGCCAGTGTAGACGGACGCTGCCCCAGTTCATTTTTACCACAGGAGGAAATAACCATGACTGAGAAAGAACGGATGCTCTCTGGCAAGCTGTACAAGGCCGACGACCCGGAGCTTCGGGCCGGGGACATGCGGAAGTGGAAGCTGACCCAGCGGCTGAACCAGACCACAGACGTAGAAGAGGCCCGTGCCATCTATCGGGAGCTGCTGGGTTCCATCGGAGAGGGTTTCTGGATACAGCCTCCCTTCTACTGTGATTATGGCAGCAACATTTATATCGGCGACCACTTTTACGCCAACTATGGCTGCGTTATCCTGGACCCTGCGGAGGTCACCATCGGCGATCACGTCTTTCTGGCTCCCCGGGTATCCATTTACACCGCCACCCACCCCATCGATGCTGAGGTGCGCAACGCCGAGTTGGAATACGCCCTACCTATCCGCATCGGCTCATCAGTATGGATCGGCGGCAATGCCGTCATCTGCCCCGGCGTCACCATCGGCGACAATGTGGTCATCGGCGCGGGCAGCGTTGTTACCCACGACATTCCTTCGGGGGCGGTAGCCGCCGGGAACCCCTGCAAGGTCCTACGGAATATTACCAGCGCTGATCGGGAGCGCTGGCGAAGATCGGCGGACGAGTATCTCGCTGACCGTGGCTGACCGCTCCCCTACAGAAAGCCGTGTTTTTGCCCGTTAAAAAAGCCATTCTCCTTCCATTAAAAACGCCCACCCCAAAGCTTTCGGGGCGGGCGTTTTTTGTTGACATTTTTCCCAAAAACTCTTTGCATTTTTTAGTGAAAAGTGCTATCCTAACCCTTGCGTGATCCACCGGGCAGCAACTGTCCCGGCCAAAAATCTTACTGATCCGAGGTCGATCACACTATGGAACAAATGGAGATCCTTATTTGTCTCTCCGCCGCGCTGGTGGGGGGACTACTCATGTCCCGTCCGGCCAAAAGGCTGGGACTGCCCGCTGTTACGGCCTATCTGGTGTCCGGACTTCTGCTGGGGCCGTTCTGTCTGGGCGCCCTTCACCTTCCCGGCTTGGGCTTTGCCAGTCTGGACCAGGTCGCGGACCTTGGCATCATCTCCAAGGTAGCCCTGGGCTTCATCGCCTTTGCCATTGGCGATGAGTTTCGTCTGGAGCAGCTGCGGAACATGGGTTCCCGGGTCATCGTAGTCGGCATCCTTCAGGCCGTCGTCACCACCGCCCTGGTGGACGCGGCCCTTATTGCCCTCCACTTCCTGAACCCGGAACTCATCAGCCTTTCCTCCGCCGTCACCTTGGGCGCTATTGCCGCCGCCACCGCCCCTGCCGCCACATTGATGGTGGTCAAGCAGTATAAGGCCGACGGCCCCCTGACCCATCTGCTGCTGATGGTGGTTGCCCTGGACGACGCGGTGGGCCTGGTGCTCTTTTCGGTATCCTTCGGCATTGCCACCGCTATGGAGAGCGGCATTATCAGCGTCATCAGCGTTTTGGTGGAGCCTGTCATCGAGATCGTGCTCTCCCTGCTCCTGGGCGGCCTGGCCGGCTTCCTCCTCCACTGTCTGGAGCAGTTCTTCCACTCCCGGAGCAAGCGCCGCTCCCTCTCCATCGGCTTTGTGCTGCTGACGGTGGGTCTGTCCATGGTAGAGTTCGAGGTGGGCGGCGTCCACGTGGGCTTCAGCCTGCTGCTGGTGTGCATGATGGCGGGCACCGTCTTCTGCAACATCTGCCACACCTCCCAGGAGATCATGGAGCGTATTGACCACTGGACGGCTCCTCTCAACGTGCTCTTCTTCGTCCTCTCCGGCGCTGAGCTGGACCTGGGTGTGCTGTCCAAGCCCCTGGTGCTCCTCATCGGCGTGATCTACATCCTCTTCCGCTCCCTGGGCAAGTACGTCGGCGCCTACTTCAGCTGCGCCATTACCGGCTGCGATGACAAGATCAAAAAGCACCTGGGCATCACCCTTCTGCCCCAGGCCGGCGTAGCCCTGGGAATGGCCCTCACCGTCCAAAGCCTGACCCAGGGGGCCATGATCCGAAACGTGGTGCTCTTCTCGGTGCTGGTCTATGAACTGGTGGGTCCCACCCTCACCAAGCGGTCCTTGATGGCCGCCGGAGAGATCAAACCCGAAGGCCGCACCTCCGCCCGGACGGCCAACTCCCCCAAGGAGCCGATAAGCTTAGAGGGCAAATAAGCCCCGGAGGCCCATTCTTGATGTCAAGAATAGCCAATATATCTCCCCACCATAGTGGTGGAGATGGCCTTTTGGGGGCATTCTTTGGGGCAAAGAATGTCCCCAAAGGTCTGCCACCCCCTCAGAGGCGGGAACTGACAGTGTTCTTTGACCGTAAAGAATCTCCCTGCATGATTCCCCTGCCGCTGCGGCAGGCAAAAAGGAACCCCCCCGGAGCATTCCGGGGGGGCTTTATGTTTCGATCCCATCAATGAGATATTCATAGGAGACGTGAAAAATCCTCGCGATAGCTTGCAGTTCCATATCGGTCACATAGCGTTTATTTGTCTCAATGCGAGTAATAACGTTTTTGTCTATGTCCACACCTATAAGCTGAAACTGGTGGGCCAGACCACGTTGGGAGAGCTTTTCCCGCTCCCGCAACAGCTTGAGCCGCTCTCCAATCAGATTTTTCGCACCAGTCTCCGTCCTTGGCTTCGGCATAGCATCACCACCGTTGTATCACTTTTTGCACTTCGCATTGATTTTATGCTGAGTGTGTGATACAATCGGTTGTAAAAGTGATACAAGGAGGAATTTTATGTTTGCCATCTGCGACCTGGCACACCAGGAATATGAATCATTCAGACTGAAAAAGGAAGAGGATATGCTGGCCCAGGCCCTGGGGTGGATGCTCTTAAGCCACAAAAAAACACTGGACAAAACGGCCCTGACGGACCGAGTCAAAAGTGACGCGGAAAAATTCCTGGTGGACATCGTGGCGATCTTGAATCGGGAAGAGCTGAATGATTTCCACTGCGTGGATAAGATCATTGAGCGGCTGGAGAAAATTGGCCTGAACACCTCCCGACATGATTTTGGGTAAAAGTGATCCCGAAGCGGCAGAAATCTGGGGGCATTCTTTGTGACAAAGAATGCCCCCAGATTTCTACATCAATACGTCTTCATTGCCCTTGTGGCGTTCAAAATGGCGATGACGCTGACCCCCACATCGGCAAAAACTCCCAGCCACATGTTGGCCCGGCCCATCACGCCCATCAGGAGGATGATTGCCTTCACGCCAAGGGCAAAAACGATATTCTGGTTGGCGATGGCCACCGTCCGGCGGGCAACGGCAATGGCCTGAGCCAGTTTAGAGGGCTTGTCATCCATGAGCACCACGTCGGCGGCCTCAATGGCGGCGTCGCTGCCCAGCTCCCCCATGGCGATCCCCACATCAGAGCGGGAGAGCACCGGGGCGTCGTTGATGCCGTCGCCCACAAAGCAAAGGATCCCTCCAGGAGACTTTTTCTCCAGCAGCTTCTCTACCTGGTCGACCTTGTCGGCGGGGAGCAAACCGGCGTGGACCTCGTCCAGGCCCAGTTCCTTCCCTACCGCCTCGCCCACGGCGGGGGCATCTCCGGTGAGCATAACGGTCCTCTTCACCCCGGCGGTCTTCAGCGCCCGGATGGCCTCCGCCGCGTCGGGCTTTACCTCATCGGAGATGACGATGTGGCCCAAATACTCCCCCTCCACCGCCACATGGACGGTGGTGCCCACCTTGTGGCAGGGGTGCCAGTCCACACCGCAGTCGGCCATGAGCTTTTCGTTGCCCACATAGACGGTCACTCCATCTACATCAGCCTTGACCCCCCGTCCGGCGATCTCCGCCACATTGCCCACACGGCTGTCGTCCACGTCATGGTTATAGGCGTCCCGGAGAGAGCGGGCGATGGGGTGGCTCGACCAGCTCTCGGCCAGGGCGGCGGTCTCCAAAAGCTGCGCCTCGGTATACTTCTCCGGGTGGATAGCTGTAACATTGAATACTCCCCGCGTCAGGGTGCCTGTCTTATCAAAGACTATTGTCTCGGCTTTCGCCAGGGCCTCCAGATAGTTACTGCCCTTGACCAGCACGCCAATCCGGGACTCGGCGCCGATACCGCCGAAAAAGCTCAGGGGAACCGAGATCACCAGGGCGCAGGGACAGGAGATGACCAGAAAGGTGAGGGCCTGGTAGACCCACTTGGACCACGCCCCGTCAAAGAGAGAGGGGATGACTGCCAGCGCCGCGGCCCCAATGACCACTGCCGGGGTATACCACTTGGCAAATCGGGTGATAAACTGCTCCTTCCGGGCCTTCTTTGCCGTGGAGTTTTCCACAAGGTCCAAAATTTTCGCCACGGTGGACTCCCCAAACTCCTTGGTGGTGCGTACCCGGAGCAGCCCGGTGAGGTTCACACAGCCCGAGATCACGTCGCCTCCCGGCTCCACGTCACGGGGCAGGGCCTCGCCGGTGAGGGCAGCGGTGTTCAAGCTGGAATTCCCCTCCAACACCACGCCGTCAATGGGCACCCGTTCGCCGGGGCGGATCACGATGGTCTCCCCCACCGCCACCTCGTCGGGGTCCACCTCTGTGACCTCTCCATCCCGCTCCACGTTGGCGCTGTCAGGGCGGATATCCATCAGCGCCGCGATAGAGGCCCGTGACTTGCCCACCGCCCAGCTCTGGAAGAACTCGCCCACCTGATAGAACAGCATGACGAAGACCGCCTCGGGATATTCTCCGATGACAATGGCACCCACAGTGGCCAGGGCCATAAGGAAGTTTTCGTCAAAGACCTGACCGTGGACGATGTTGCGGAGGGCCTTCCAGAGAATGTCCCCGCCGATGACGAAATAGGGGACAAGGTAAAGTGCCAGTTCTCCCCAGCCGGGAACGGAAACAAAGGCCAGTACGGCGATAATGGCGACAAAAAGCACTCCGGCAGCCACTATCCGCCCCAGGGTCTTTTTCTGCTTTTTGCTCATAGAACTCACTTACTCATTTCAGTACGATCTCACAGTCCGGCTCCACCTTTTTACAGGTCTTTACGACTTCCTTCATCAGCGCGTCAAAGTCCACACCGTCGGCGGCCTCAATGGTCATCTTCTGCTGGATAAAGCTGACGCTGGCGGCGGTCACGCCGGGGAGCTTGCTGACGGCGTCCTCCATCTTGGCGGCGCAGTTGGCGCAGTCCAGGTCGATCAGGTCAAATTTCTTTTTCATCTCGATATCCTCCTCTTATTCTTCGATATGCTCCATCCCCTGGGCGAGGATCGTCACCACATGGTCGTCGGCCAGGGAGTAGTAGATGGTCTTCCCCTCCCGTCGGTATTTCACCAGCTTAGACTGCTTCAACGCCCGGAGCTGATGGGACACCGCCGATTGGCTCATGCCGGCGATCTGGGCTATGGCCCCTACGCACAGCTCTGATTCATAGAGAGCGTACAGAATTTTGATCCGATTGGAATCGGCAAAAATGCGGAACAGGTCGGCCAGATCATAGAGGATATCGTCCTCTGGCAGCTCCGCACTTACCCGCGCCACCGCCTGAGAATGGTCGTGTCCCTCCTCACCGTACGGGTCCTCCCGGCAGGAAAGTCCAGGTCCTTTTCTTTCTTGGAGTTCTTCCTTTTCTTTTTCCATCTGAGCTCCTCCTTTATGAACATATGAATATCTGTTCATATGTTCATTATACACTCCCTCCCTCCCATTGTCAACCGTCTTTGAAAAAATATTTTTCTCTGCCGGGGAGATACTGACAGGGAAATCATTGAAAGGGGTCTTGTCTATGGTCAACATTCAAAAAACCGCCGTTATCGGCTGTGGCTTCGTAGGCTCCGCCACCGCCTACTCCATGATGCGCACCGGTATTTTTTCCGAAATGGTCCTTATCGACGTCAACCGTGCCAAAGCCGAGGGGGAGGCCATGGACATCTCCCACGGTCTGCCCTTCTCCCGGCCCATGAAAATTTACGCCGGGGACTATTCCGACCTTACAGACTGCGCCCTGGTGGTCATCACCGCCGGGGCCAATCAGAAGCCGGGAGAGACCCGGCTGGACCTGGTAAAGAAAAACGTAGGCATTTTCCGCTCCATCATTCCGGAGATCGTAAAGTATACCAAGGAGGCCATCCTGCTGGTGGTCTCCAACCCGGTAGATATTCTGACCCTGGCCGCCCAGCGGCTTTCCGGCCTTCCTCCCCACCAGGTCATCGGCTCGGGCACCGTACTGGACACCGCCCGGCTCAAATATCTGCTGGGCCGCCACTTCCGGGTGGACAGCCGCAGCGTCCACGCCGTCATTATTGGCGAGCACGGTGACAGTGAGCTGGCCGTGTGGAGCGGAGCCAACATCTCTGGGGTGGAGATCGAGCACTTCTGCCGGCTTTACGGCATCACAGACTACCGCAGGGACATTGGGGACATCTACCGGAGCGTCAAAAATTCCGCCTACGAGATCATCGACAGGAAGGGGGCCACCTACTACGGCATCGCCTCGGCGGTGGCCCGTATCTCCCAGTGCATCGTCCGGGATGAGCATTCGGTGCTGCCGGTGTCCGCCTACCTGGATGGTCTCTACGGCGTGGACGGACTATGTATGAGCGTACCCACGGTGGTGGGCCGCGACGGAGCGGAAAAGGTGCTGGAGATCGAGCTTTCTGACAGCGAGCGGGAGGCTTTCCGCAAATCTGCCGAGACCTTGAAGTCCGTGGCCACAGACATCGGGCTGTAAAATTTCCCCACCTTCTTACAAAACGCCCTCTCTCCCCTTGCGGAGCGGGGGCGTTTTCTCTATAATGGAGACAAGCCATCAAAATTCTGATGTGAAAGGCGGCGCTTTACATGGACTACACCATAGAAAATGCACTTCTCACCCTGACGGTCTCCGACCACGGTGCGGAGCTTTGCGACCTGCGGCGGAAAGCCGATCCCGGCGTAAAGCTCCTCTGGGACGCAAGTGAGGTCTGGCCGCGCCACGCTCCGGTATGCTTCCCCTGGTGCGGCAAGCCCGAGGATGGCCGCATCGAGGCTCTGGGAAAGGCCTATGAAAACGTCCCTCAGCACGGCTTTGTCCGCGATCACGACCACCCCCTGGTATCCCAGGCCCCGGATACGTTGACCTTCCGCTTTGACTGGCCGGGAAGAGCGCCCTACCCCTGGGCCTTTTCCTTCGAGACCGTCCACACCCTGGAAGGAAACTCGGCAGTCACGACCTGCACCGCCGTCAACGAGAGTGATTCCCCTATGCCGGTGCAGCTGGGCTTCCACTGCGGTATGATGTGCCCCTTTACTCCCGGCAGGGTCCTGGAGGACTACTGTATCCGCTTTGAAAAGCCGGAAAGTCTTGACGGCAGCGACGCCTTTCCCCTGAACTCCCACAGCTTTGACAACGACAGCATCTGCTTCCCCGGTTTGAAGTCTCAATGGATCCAGGTGGAGGAGATGGACACGGGAAAGTATCTGCGCGTCACCACCCAGGGCTTCCCCTATACCCTCATTTGGAGCAAGGTAGGCGTCCCCGGCTTTGTATGCATCGAACCGTGGAGCGGCTTCGTAGGCCCAGGGCACGACCTGGCCCAACGCCCCGGTGCTTTTCTCCTGCCCCCAGGAGAGAAGTTCTCCCGCACCCACCGGTTGACGGTGGGGATATGATAGTTCTCAAATTATGTAAACTATTCAGCGCTGTCGTTTTCCGTAAAAAGGACCCGCCCCAGATCGTCCGGGGCGGGTCCTTTTGTTATTCAAACCGTGTGGGCCACAGTTTTAGGTGAACACTTTAGATCATTTTCTTCATCTCATCAAAGACGAACTGGACCTTGGGTCCCACTACTACCTGCACGGCGGTCTTACTGGGACGGATGATGCCGGAAATGCCAGAGGACTTGATCTTCTTCTCGTCCACCTGCAGGTTGTCCTTTACCTCCAGGCGCAGCCGGGTGATGCAGTGATCCAGCTCGGCAATGTTCTCCTTGCCGCCCAGGCCCTCAAGAATGATCTTGGCCATGGCAGTGTAGTCGTTGTTGGCCAGCTCGATCTTCATCTCGCCATCTTCGTCCTCGTCATCCTCACGGCCCGGGGTCTTCAGATTCCACGCCTTGATGGCGAACAGGAACACCAGGTAGAAGATCACGAAAGCCGCAATGCCCAGGGGGATGATGAGCCAGGTCTTGGCAGCGGCGGGCAAAGCGGAAGAGAAAAGCAGGTCGGTGGCGCCCGCAGAGAACATGAAGCCCGCGCGGAAGCCCAGAGCGGTGGTGACAGCGGCGAAGATGCCGTAGAGCAGAGAGTAGACCACATACAGCGGGAAAGCCAGGAACATAAAGGCAAACTCGAAGGGCTCAGTCACGCCGCAGATGAAAGCGCACAGGGCGGCGGAACCCACGATGCCAATGGCGTACTTCTTCTTGCTGCTCTTGGCGGTCTGGATCATGGCCAGGGCCGCGCCCGGGATACCGAACATCATGGTGGGGAAGAAGCCGGCCATGTACATACCGATGGACCAGGTGGCGTTGGCAGCGACCTCACCGGTGGGATTCCAGTAGGCCGTCAGGTCGCCCAGGCCAATGGTGTCGAACCAGAACACGTTGTTCAGCGCGTGGTGCAGGCCGGTGGGGATCAGCAGACGGTTCAGGAAGGCGTAGATACCCACGCCCACATACTTGGTGCTGATGATGGCGTTGCCCACGGCCACCAGGGCGCTGAAGATGATGGGCCACGCGAAGAGCAGGACCACAGAGACCAGGATGGACACAACGCCGGTGACGATGGCCACGCTCCGCTTGCCGGAGAAGAAGCTAAGTACGTCAGGCAGCTTGGTACCCTTGAACTTGTTGTAGCACGCGGAACCAATGATACCGGCCAGGATGCCGATGAAGGGGTTGGCGATCTTGGAATAGGCCACACCCCAGGTCTCGTTCTCCACCAGAGCGGGAACGATGGCCCCGGCGTTGCCCACCAGAGTGGTCATCATCAGCCAGGAGACCAGAGCGGCCAGACCACCGGTGCCGTCGTTGTCCTTGGAAAGACCAACGCCTACGCCTACGGCAAACAGGATCGCCATGTTGTCGATGACCGCGCCGCCGGCCTTCACCAGGAACAGGCCTACTGTATACGCAAGGCCGCTGGTTGCCGCGCCGGGAACGCCCATAACACCGGGAGCGATAAAGTAGCCAAGG
>CAJTLK010000012.1 GCA_910577415.1 uncultured Oscillospiraceae bacterium | reverse complement strand
CCTCGATGTTCCGCTCCTGTTGCTGGATGGACTGCTTTACCCCGGCGATCTGGCGGTTGATGTCGTCCAGCAGCTTCTGTTGGCTGTCCTTGCCCGCCTGGGTCTTTTCTTTTGCCAGGGTCTGTATGGTGATGCTCTGCTGCGCCAGGAGGGAATCCAGTTCCCCCTCCGGGCCGTTCAGGTCGTTCAGCTTGGCCTTTGCGGCCAGAAGCTGGGCCGTGGCCGAAGCTTCCAGCGCCGTCAGTCCCCGGTAATACTCCCGCCTTGCCAGCGCCTTGCTCTGCCATGCCTCCCACTTTTTCCCCAGCCCCGCTCCGATGTCCCCGTTTTCCAGAAAAAAGGACAGGTCGTAGAGCCATGGGCTTCCCGTGGGATTCACGTTCAGGATGCTCAGCTCGTCCGCCCCGTAAGGCCGCAGAGCCGTCACCAGCTCGTCGCTGACCTCCTCGATGTCCACCGACTTCACCAGGTTGTCAAAGTCCAGGTAAATGGGCAGGTTCTCCAGCTCCTCCTCCGCGTCGTAGGCGTTCACCGTCTTTTGGTAGACGTCGAATACGATCACGCAGTTGTATTTCTGCGGCGCGTGGTTGTAGAGGAAGGAGAGCAGATAGTCGTTGTAGCCGTCAAAGGTGCGGTATTTTCCGATGAGGGCAGGGGAGACGTACCCCACCCGCCAGCCCGGAGCGGACTTCAAAGCCAGCTCCAGCACCGTGTCCTTGGGAGAGGCCGGGTTCCAGAAGTCATAGGTGCCCTCCTCCAGAAAGAACTTCTTTGACTTCAGTGTCTTTTCCAGGGAGTAGCCCTTGACGTGCTTGACCTCCCTGATACCGTCCGCCTCCGTGGACGGGTTCATCGTCTCAAATACGCCGTAGTGCTCGGTGTAGACCTGCTTGTGTCCCGAGATGGCCTCATAGAGCGGGTTTGGCTCCCCGTCCAGATAGGCAGGCACGTCGAAGCGTATCTCGCTTGGTTCGGCGAACTTGATATTCAGCTTCAGGTTATAGACCCCCGGAATGGGGCCTATGGTCTTGCCGTCCAGCGTTTTCAATACCAGCGCCGGCTTCTCTGGAATGTTGTCCTTATCAAAGGGCAGCTTGGAATAATCTAAAAACATGGCTTCCTCCTTACCCTCCTGTGTTGTAGAGCGCCCGTCCCTCGATACTCAGCGCCCCCGCTCCCGAGAGGGTGAGCCTGTTGTCCCCCTGCGCCAGCCGGAAGAAGTTCAGGTTGAAACCGACGTACAGGTTATATCCCGCCGTGGTCTCCCGGATGATCTCGTTCTCGTTGTCGATGACGATACTTAGCGCCCCGGTGGGCAGGCTTCCCAACCGGAACTCCCGCCCGCCGTCGCTGTGGTTGACAATGCGCAGCTCTCCGCCCTCCAGCGGCTGGTAGAGGAGCGTCGGCCTGACATACTCCCGTGCCGACCCGTCGTTGCGGATAAGAACGTCCGCCTCTCCGCTCAGCTGGTATTGGTAGCGGAAGGGCAGCCCGTAGGCGTAGGGACAGTCGCATACCACGCTTGCCTCAAAGGCCACCGGGAGCCATCCGTGGTGCAGGGGCTTCAGCTCCGTGATAAGGCAGCGGTACGCCACCCGCTCCAGGTCGGGCTGGTCGATGGTGAGCCACTGGTAGTCCTGGTGTCCCGTCAGCCACATGGCGATATCCTCCATCTGGTAGCGGTCTATAGGCTCCAGCGCCCCGAACACCAGCTTGAACTCCAGCGGCTTTCCGTGGTAGTTCACCCCGAAGTGGAGCGGCTTGATCCGGCCCATAGTCCTGTCCTCCACGATGGACGCCCTGTTTCCAAAGCTCACCGGGCTTTGTCCCGTCCCGCCGAATTCGTACAGCATTACGCCGTACATGGCCGACGACTCTCCCGCGAATGTGAACTCATAACTGTCAAACACTTCCTCCACCTCCTTCTTGATAAAATAGCGGGGAGGGAAGACCGCTTTTGCCTTCCCTCCGCCGTGTTATTATTCGATATTCAATGTTTCCAACACCTGGTTTACCATCTCACGGTTGACCTCCTGAAGCTGCTCCACAGTCTCCTCGTTGCAGCCGTAGATGTAGGTGTTGCCAAAGCTGATACTGGTCTCCTGCTTGCCCCAGGCGCTCTCCAGGGTTTGCCGCTGGGCCTCGTTCAGCCCCGCGCCGCCGCCGAAGAGCCTTGCTCCGTCCCCGTTGGCCGCCAGGGAGCCAAGCTGTTTTGTCAGCAGGGAAGTGAAGTCCACCAGCCGGAGCAGGCCGTCCTTTTGTCCCTCGGTCAGAACGCTCTCGCCCTTTTCCAGCCTTGCCAGCACCTCGTTCCCCCTCAGCTCGTCCCCGCCTCCGACGATCCCGCCGGTGTGGAACTTTCCGCCGTACACGTCGTAGAGCTTTCTGCCGTCCGGGAGATACCATACGCCGTCCTCTCCCCGGTGCAGCTTCACGCCCAGCAGCTCCTCCACCTCGCGGGACAGCCGCTCGTTCTCGTTCTGGAGCCATTCCCGTGCTTTCGGGTTTTCCGTTTCCAGCCAGTCCGCGCTGTTTTGCTCCATGTCGATCAGCTTTTGCCGCACCTTGGCGTATACGCCGCTGTACCGGCTGTCCGCCACTGTGTTGCTCCCGCCGCCGCTTCCGTTGGCGCCGCCTTGGCTGCCCAGGATGATGGGGTTATTCTCGTTCCCCTCGCCGTCTGTGCTTACCCAGCCGCCAAAGCCCCGGCTCATGTCGTCCACATAGCGGAAATACTCCTGGGCCGTCAGCCTTGCGGCGTTCCACGCCTCGGTGATTTTCTCGTTCAGGTCGCTTCCGTACTGGTGGTTCCAGTCGATCAGCTCATTGTATAGGCTCTTCCAGTCTGTGTTCCACTTGTGGGTCACGTAGTCCATTGCCAGGTCGTAGAGCTTTTGGTAGGAGGAGATGCTGTCCCGTGCCGCCTCGATCTCCGCGTCCTTCTCCTCCTCATAAGCCTCCTGCATCTTGTCCAGGGACTCCTTTTGGTTTTCGATGGCGTGGTCTCTCTGGGCGTCCCCCAGCTCCTTTTGAAGCTGCGCCATCTCCTCCTCCAGCTTGGCCCGCTTGGCCGCCGCCTCCCGGCTGTCGTCCAGCGAAAGGCGGTTGATACTGCTCTGGAGTTTGGCGATGGCCTTTACCTTTTCCGCCACCTCGTCCTCATAGTCCGCCTCTTCCTTGGCCTTGTCCAAGGCTTCCTTGCGCAGATTGATAAGCTCGGCGTAGGATTTTTTCATCTCCTCCAGGTCGTCGATGTGATCCTCCACCCGCTGCTTGAGCATATCCATCACGTAGTCAAGGAGCGTGCCGAACTCCTCCGTGCCCTTTCCGATGCTCCCGATAGCGCCAGCTGCCAGGGATTCCATAGCCCGCACATTGTGCAGCGCCGCCTCATATCCCTTGTCGCCAAGCTGGTTTTTCAGCAGCGCCAGGTTGGCGTATACCAGCCCCCAGGTGGCCCCGGTGGTCTTCTCCGTGGCGTAGAGAAGCTCGTTCAGCTCCTCCACGGCGTCGTCCTCCAGTGCCAGCTTCAGCCGCTCCACATAGGTCATGGCGGTGTCCACTGCCACTTGGCGGGTCTTTGCCGCCGTTACCTCGTCTATCTTTTTCCGGTTGATGGTCAGCTGTCCGTTCTCGTCCTGGAGCATTTGCATATACTCCGGCCCCAGCTTCAGCACGTCCTGGAACGTGTCGATGGAGATAAAACCTCCGTTTGAAGCGTATTCCTCCGCCGCCGTCTGCAGGGTGGAGTATACGCTTTGGATCTGGTCCACCGCGCTGTGGGAAGCGTCCACAATGCCCCCCAGGTAGTCGATGACCCGTCCCTTGACCTCCCGGATGCTCTCCTCATACTCCCACCAGAGCTGGCTCAGGCCGTTGACCTGCTCGCTGTCCTCGGCGTAGCCCTCGCTTCGGTAATACTCCGCCTGGGCGTGGATATTCTCTTGCATGGCCTTGTAAGAGCGCACGATCTTCTCCGCGTTTTCCAGGGTGCCCTGGGTGTCTTGCTCGGAGATGGCGTTGTCCAGCCACTTTTCCTCCATATCCCGCCGCCGCTCCAGGGCGTTGGTCAGCGCCTCATACTGCTCTGCGGTCTTTTCAATGATGGCATAGTGGTTTTCCAGCCATTGCAGGGAGTTCTCGGCGTTGTCGTCGCTGGCGCTCTCCAGTTCCTTAATGAGCGCTTCGGCGTGCCTGCGCAGCTCGTTTGTGGCCTCCTGGCGGGAATCGTATGTCCCCTTGTCCGCGGCCTCCAGCGTGTTGACCCGCTCCATGTTTGTCACGAAGAACTTGTTGCTCTCGCTGTCCTGTTGGACGTCGAAGCCCATGCCTCTAAGCTCCGCCGCGCCCTGCTCCATGTCCCGCCGCCGTGCTTGGGCAAGAGCGTGGAAAGCCTCCTGTTCCTCCCGGTAGACCCCGATCAGCTCTTCCCGGAGGGCGATCTCTTCGTCCAGGCTCTTGGCCTTGTCCAGCCGCAGCTCCGTGTCGTTCCGTCTGCGGCCTGCCTCGTCCAGCGCCTCCAGTTCATGGCGGTATTTTTCGATGTCCGCCAGGTATTCCTTTACGCTGCTGCCGCTTCCTGATTTTTTCCCGCCGCTTTCTTCAAAGTTGGCTTGGAAGCTTGCGCCGAGTTGGTCTTCCAACTGCTTTCGCAGGGCCTGTCTGGCCTGTTCCTCAACAGCGGCGATCTCCTCTTGTGTGGCGCCGTTCCGCTTCATTTGGGATATCTCCAGGTTATAGCCGCTGGCCAGCATATTCATCTCGCTCCTGGTAAGCCCCGCTGCGGTATATAGCTTTTTGAGCTGTTCTATCTGTTCTTTGAAAGAAAGCTTCGTGCCATCCGCCAGGATTATCGAGGCGGTGAGATGCGCCATGGCGTTTTCCGCCATTCCGCACGCTGCCGCCTCTTCTGCCAGAGAAACCGATAATCCGTCCGTTTCCTCTTTGGTCGTTGCTGTTTCTACCGCCAGTGCGACGGCGTGGGCCGTCGCCACCTTTTTTGCGTATGCCAGCATCCTTGCCGCCGTAGTGCTGGCGTTGGTGACGCCGATCTCCTTCAGCATGGCTGCGATCAGGTTTTCATCCGTACTTGCCAGCGTCTCCGCGTTGTCCCCCGTGTCGATGTACGCCTGCATAAGCTCGCTGAGGGTCTTATTGACGTCTTTGCTGTCCTTCCGCATGGCGGACAGCTTGGAGATAAATTCGTCGATACCCTCCGTCTGGGCAAACTTCTCCTTGATGGCAGAAAGGGTGGTGTAGGTGATCCTCCCGTTTTCCGAAAGGTCTTTCATCACTGTTGACAGCGAGGCGTAGCTATCCTTAATGGCGTTCAGCTTGTCGGTAATGCCGCTGTCGGTAAGACCGCCTACCTCCTCCGTTTTGTCCTCAACGGAGCTTGACAGTGTGTTATAGTGCTTTGCCAGATCCTCTGCGGTTTTACCGGATTCTTTCATCCAGTCGTCCAGCTCTTTATAAGAGCCGGAAAGCTCGTTGATGCGGTCCGCAGTCAGATTTCCCTTTTTCCCCTCTGCGTTCAATATGGACTTGAGCTTTTGCGGCAGGGTTTCAAGAAGATCGGTGTAATGTTCCGCCGGATTGATCGTTGCGTCGACAAGCGAAAACTGGTCTTTCCAAGCCCCTACGGTCTCATCTTTACCGTTGTACGGCCTGATATACGACTCGTTAAGTTCTGTGCTGGCGTTGACCAGCTCCGCCCGAAGCTCCTTGAGCTGAGCCCTTTGACCATCCGACGCCTTTTCCCCAAGGCTCTCCAGATATTTGTATCGCTCTATAAGCTGCGAGATGTAGTCGCCGATATTGACCCATTCCCTCGGGCTGTTTACAGCGTCAAACTCAAGCTGTGTCCATGTGCTGTATATTTCCCGGAGCGAATCTGCCTCGGCGTCTGTCATTTCCTTGATTTTTGACAATGCTTCCGGGGACTGAAGCTCGCCCCATGCCTCTGTCGCCAGGTCGATGGCGTCCTTGTTTGCCGCGTAGTACGCGTCGGAGTCCACCATCTTTGAGTCTGCTTCAATTGAAAGCTTAGTTCTCTTTTGGAAGTCTTTGGCAAGAGCATCGTTTACCTCTTTGCCTTTCAGCAGCATATTTTCTTCCAATAGACGCTTTTCTTCCAGCAGTTCGATATTGGCCGCTTTTAATTTATCCAGTTCTTCCTGTTCAACAAGGGTGATGGTTCCCCTGTTTGAAAGCTTTTGAAGCTCAAGTATACGCTCTCCGGTTGTTTTGAACTCTTCGTTTACCGCATCGAGCTTTCCACGTAGCTCATCGTACTCCTCGCGGAGTTCCTCCGTTGACTTGTGAAGTTGATTATAGAGAGCCGCAATGCCGACGATTGCCACAATAGCGGCGACAAATACGCCCGTCGCTACGCTTGCGGTGCCCGCCGCTGCAGAAACGCCGGAGAACGCCTTGGCAATCGCGCTCAACGAACCGACTCCGGTGGATTTTAGCCGGAGAAACTCTTCTCCGAACATGGTTATAAAAGGCAGACTGTTTTTGGCTGCCAGCATCAAATCTGTGATTTTTCCGGCGTTTTTAATGGCAAAAAGTCCGACTGTCACAGCCAGCACCGTATTCAGCCCGCCTACTGCGTTGATGATATCCGTTATGGTGTTCAGGATACCCAGCAGACCCGTCCCCAGGTCTACCACGCCGGAGACCACCCCGGTGTCCATCAGGTTATGGATGACCTCCTGGAACGTGGCTTTGAACTGGGCGATATGTCCGTTGACGCTCTCCAAATAGGTGTCGTTGGCCTTTGTCGCCACGCCCGCCGCGTCCATAGCGTCGGCGTAGGCGTTGGCTGCGTCCTTCCAGTTGCCGATGATAGAGGAGATGACCTGTAGCTGCCTTGTGCCGCCCAGGATCTCCGCCACCCGCGCCTGCTGGGTGTCAGACAGCTTGCCCCACACCTGGGCGATACCGCCCAAAATGTCATAGATATCCTTGAACTGGTTTGTCGTGCCCGGCTGCATGATATTAAAGCCGGTCAGCGCCCTGATCTCCTCCGCGTACTTGGAAAAGCCGTCCGCCAGCTCCTCCGGGTCTTCCCCCAGCTCCGCCAGTTCCGACTTAGACCCCCGGATACGGGCCGAGATGGTCTTCAATGCGGTGCCTACGGTAGAGGCGTTCTGTACCGAGGCGTTTGCCGCCGCGATCAGTCCGGCGGATTTTTCAAAACTGGTGTTGGTGGCGTTCAATGCCGCGCCGGACTTCTCGTATGCCTCCATCATTTCAGCGGCGGATACGGCGTACTTTTGTCCCACCTCCACCAGCACGTCCGCCACGTGCTCGGTGTTCTTCACGTCCATGTTGTAGCCCTTGATGATGGAGGTAATGCCGGTGGTGGCCTCGTCCTGGCCCACTGCGGCCACGTTGGAAAGGATGGCCGCGTACTTCGCCAGGGTGGAAGAATCGCTCAGGCCGTAGCCCAGGCGGGAGAATACCTCGATGGAGGATACCATCTCCGAAATACTCTTGCCCAGCCCCTTGGAAAGCGACGTGGCATGGGTGAGGAATCTGCTCATCTCCGCGTCCGTGGCTCCGGTCACGATCTTGAGCTGGGTAAGCGCTCCGTCCAGCTCGATGGTTGCGCTTATCATCTGTTTGACGGCCCGCCATACCGACATGACGATCCGGCTGACGCTCAGCCACTCGCCAAACTTCTTGCCCAGTCCGCCCATGCGCTCCAGCCACGTTCTGGTGTTTTCCCCGGCCTCCTTGATGTTTTTGGAGTTGTCGGCGAAAGACGCGCTGAAGCCTTTTAGCTTCTGCTGAAATGTTTCTGCCTCCATCTCCCCGCTTTCAAGCTGGGAGATATAGCCGCTGAGAGCCCTCGCGTCCTCTTCGATCAGGGAATAGGACGCGCTGCTCCTCCCGGTCTTTGCCACCGTCCAGTCCCGCAGCGCCTTCTGCATTCTGGCCAGCAGGTCGATGCCGTTTTTCTTGGCCGCGTTGGCCCTTAACTCCTTTTGCGTCTCGTTTTCAGTGGCTGCCGCCGCGTCCTTCGCGGCGGCGCTCTTTTCTCTGAGCGCGGCGGACTCCCGAAGAATGACCTGCGTCTGTTCTCCGCGCCCCGCTGTCTTCTTCACTTCGCCCAGCGTTTCTGCGCCCACCGTGACCGTCGTGCCCTTGTCCACCCTCAGCGTGTTTACGATGGACTGTACCTGCCGCTTGAAGTCGTTGACGGCCCCGTCGCCCAGGCTCAGCTTGGATACCTGTATGGCGAATTTCCCGTCCTTGTTGATGGCTTCAAACGCCTTGCCGATCTGCTCCTGAAATTTGGAAGCATCCACATGGATATTCTTCATGATGTCGGATAGCTGCTGTTCGATCAGCGCCTTGCTGTCGCCGTCGGCTCCGCCCTCCGCAACGCCGACCAAAAGCCTGATATCAGGCTCGGCCATTTTCATCACCATCCTTTACCGTAAAGAAAGGGGCTGGAAACCCAGCCCCTTTCTCAAAATCATTTTTCATATACCGCCGCCGCAACAGCGGTCATATTCAGTTCAGCGCCGTAGTTGCCGTTAAAATCGCTGACGGCCTGCTGGATAAACCGCAGCGCCTGACGCTGCTTTTTGCTTCGCACCCAGGCGAAGTCCTCTCCCGGCGTCGCCATGCGCAAAAGCGCCTCGCCCTTGGGGGCGTGGCCGTCCCACCAGCCGTAGACATAGTCTCCCGCCTCATATCCGTTATTGAATAGGGCGACGATGTTGTCAATGCCATGATAGGGAAGCTCGTTGTCCAGCGAATCCCGGTGAAGTTCCCCGCCGAAGTAAAGGCATACCTCCCAGGTTTCGCCCACCCGAATGGGCTTGATATCATACATGGACCGGATATGTTCCGCCACGCTCTCCGGCAGACCAGCGTCCCGTATGGCCGCCTCCAGGCATTTCCGCAGCCGTGAGACGGCTATGGCGATCCGCCGCTCCGAGATAATGCGGCTTCCCGCCCTTGTCTTGCTTACGCCCGCGCGTTGGTATTCCTCGACCTTCGCCTTCATCCTGGCTTTTCCTGCCTCCGATATTGCCCAGGCGTTGAACTTAGAGGCAATACTCACGCCTCTGCGTCCCCGGCCTCCGCCTTTTCCACAAGGCGCGGCCCCATGCCGTACTTTTCCTTCATATACGCCTCCACGATCTTCTCCTCGTTCAGCCCGCCGTTGGCGATGGCGGAGGTCAGCTTGCCGATGTCGTCGCCGTCCACGCCGGAGAAGATATCCTCCATCTGCTTTGCCAGCGCCGCAAAGGTATCCTCCAGCTTGTGTACCTGCTTTTCCAGCTCCGCCGCGTTGGCGTTGCAGAGGTAGTCCAGCTTGTCGTCGATGGCGTTTATGATCTCCTCCAGCTGCTTGCGGTCAACGCCGTCCAGCACCGTCTCCACCGCGTCCGTGCCGTAGACAAGTGCGTAACGGTGTTCCAAATTGTCCGGGAGGGTAAAGTTGGCGTACCGGGTCAGCACATTGCACTTCACCAGGAACTCCCGCACCTCGGGGAGATAACCAAGCCCCTCCTGCATACAGCTTTTCACCACGTCGTCCACAAAGGCCAGCATTTCCGCGAATCCCAGCGTGTGCCGGATATGTATCTGGGTATCAAACCACTGTTTTGTAACGCCGGGCTTCTCCTGTGCCTTTGCGATCTTGTCAAATGCCGCAATGGATATCTTCTTTTCGTTTTTAGCCATGAGTATGTTCCTCCTTGAATTTTTTGCCTCTCGACGGGATCGTCACCTTGATCTCTGTACGCGGGGCCTCTGTGTCCACAAAGCATTGCAGCGTCAGCTTTGTGACGTGCTCGCAGTCGTCGTCCACAATAAATCCGCTCTCGCACAGCCCATCCAGAATAAATTTGGGACAGGAATTGTCTACGTCGTGTCTTCGGTGGGTGGGGTAGTAGGTGAAAAAACTCAATTCGCATTTTTGGATGCGTAGGTTAGAATAACCTTGGTCTTCGATAAACCAGACGATAAAGTCCTTCCACCGCTGCTTCAGCGCGTTCATCATGGGCCTCTTCATGACCATCCAGATATTGATGGACTCGTGATACGGTCTTGCGATGGGCTTTTTCCTTGCCCTGGGGTGTCTTTGAAAGTAGACTTCCTCATACCGCTTCAATACGTCGTTTGTGATGCTTAAAGTGATGTTTTTCATATTCTCTTTATCTTTCTGAAAGGGAAAAGAGGACAGGGCCGCAAGGCCGCTGTCCTCTTTGCTCCTTTTTATTCTGTTTCCTTGCCCATGTGTTCCGCCGCCATATCCTCAGCGGCCTCTGCGGCGGCGGTATGTGCCGTCTCCGCCGTTTGGCTTCGCGCCTTCTTCCCCGCGGTGCGCGCCGCGGCTTTCTTCACCGCGCCGAAGCTGCGGGGCGCCTCCTTTTCCCGGGACTTCTGGATGGCTGCCAAATATTTTGCCCCGCACTCCGGGGAGCAGGCCACCTCCTGCCAGCGGAACACGCCGGATGCCCTGTCTGCGCTGCGGCAGGCTTCATATTGCCTGCCGCAGACCCTGCATTTCTTTACCGCGCTTGCCATACTTCCGCTCCTTATTCGCCCAGGTCTTCGCCGCCGGGGACGGGAGCCTTGACCTCCGCGTCCTCGGTGTTCACGCCGAAGATGGTGTACGTCCACAATGCGTTGCCCACGCCGCCGCAGGTGTTTCCGCAGGCGCCGGACATACTCTCTGCCTCAAAGGCGTGAACGGTCTGGTTTTCGCCCATTTCAAAGCTGAACTCGCCGTTGAAGTCCGCCTTGGGGATGTAGAACTGGATACGGTACACGTTGGCGCACTTGTCCTCGGCAAAGGCGTCCACATACAGCGCGCACTTGCCGGAGTATGTGTCGCTCATATTGGTCAGCACATCGGCCTTGATCTGCCGGAAGTAATACACCACGATCTCTGCGCCGTCTTTCACCTCGCCGTCATGGAAGGCGATGACCTTGGTGGCGGGATCGTATGTAAATACGCCCTCTTCCGTGGCCGCCCCCTGGGTCAGCTTCTTGCCAAGGGTGCTGTCGGCGTTCTTCACGTACACCGACTCGATCTCGTTGCCCTCGGTGCCAACAGCCTTGTAGGTGGTGGTCGCCTTGTTGTCGGAGACGCAGAGGTAATCCGTCCACATAACGGTGGTGAGCTTGTTTTCAAACTCTCCGCCGGTCTGCACCTCCAGCAGTCCGCCGGACACCATGCCGTTGTTGCCGGAGATGGTAACGCCCTTGTTCCGCTTCAGCGAGGTGAGCTTGCGTCCCTGCTTGCCGGTGATGTCGGTCTTCTCCTGGCTCTGGGCGATGGTGGCGTTCTGGAGCTCGTCCAGCACAAACTTGAAGTTGCCCGTGGCAATATCAAAGGCGGTGATGGTCTCCAGGCTGGTGATGGTAATGTCATTCACATTGAACATATTTCTTTCCTCCTGATTGGTATATTGTGGTGCCGTTATCTGTGACCGAGCCAGGTCAGCTCGTTCTGACTTAGCTCTTTGGCGTTGATGGTGCCGGAGTACACACCATGCATTCTGTTGTCGTAGTCGATCTTTTTGATGATCTGCCGCACGCTTTCGTTGAACTGATAGATCGTGAGTTCTCGTGTCCCCTCAAATCCATAGTAAAACTGCTCCGTGTTGACCAGTGCGACGATCAACTCTTCAAGCTGCGACTCCTCCGTCCGCTTGCTCCTTTTGCGCGCCTTCTGCCGCTCCCGGAGGAGCATATATTCCAGCGCCTCTTTGTTGGCCGGCTTGCGCCTGTTCTTTTCCAGGTGGTGTATCCTCCGCAGCACGGCTGCGATCTGCCCGTGGATGGCGCGGTCTATTACCGTGCCCGTCTTCCCGTCCCGCAGCACCACCATGCCGTTCTGGGCGTTGACCGCCATCTGGAAATTTCCAAGCTCAAGTCCTCCGAATATCAGCGATGTGTCCCGCTCCTTCAGTCCGCCGAACAGCAAGAGGAAAAGCTCATAGTCGTTGATGGTGGTGAAATCCACTCCGATGTCGTCAAGCTGCACCATCATGTCGATAGGCATGGCCGTCAGCATAGACACCATCGTGTAATACTCTTCCTCTGCGTCCAGGATCTCGCCCACCGTTGGGATACGGATGGTGATGGCGTCGTTGATGGGGTACTCCCTCTTGTAGAGCAGATTTGATATGCTCATGTTCTCCACGCGTCCCTTCGGTTGGTAGGGGCGCTTCTGCCGCTTGGACTTACGCGGTTGAAATCTCTCGCGGAGAAGGTGAGTACCTTTCCCTGGTAGTCCACGATGGGGGCAAAGCGTCTTACCTTTTTCAGCCCCAGCTCTCCCAGCCCGTAGTACCGGCTGCCGTTGATGGTCTTGGCGATCTCCTCGCACAGCCTGTCCGTGCGCACGCCGCCCTGTGGCAGCCGCAGCAGGCTCTTGTGGGTGAATACCCATATGTACAGGGTGGGGGAGAGGTACGTTTTGCTCTGCACCTCGTCGATATCCACATCGCAGCATACAAAGGTCTGTGCGTGCTCAATGGTGTCCGGTACATATTCGTATGGGAACACCTGGGAGTAGACGAGAGCCGGAGCGTCCTTTGGCTTCTCGTCCGGCGCTGCCAGCAGCTTTACGATCTCTTTGTTGGTCAGCATATCGTTGATAAGCTGGTTCTTATATCGAAAAAATTCTTCAAGCTGCACTACAGCCACACCTTCCTTGCCGCCTCGTCTCCGGGACTCTTGTCTTCCTCGTCTTTCCCGCCTGCCGCTCCTTCTGCCCCAGGCGTTTCCGCCGTTCGCGGGAAATACTTATAGTAGTTGGCGATATGCCCCTCCAGGTCGTCGGTCTCCTCCGTATTGCACTCGGTCACAACGAAGCACACAACGCCCTCTCCTCCATAAGTTCCGCCCAGCTTGAACGGCTTTGTCAGCTGGTAGGCAAGCACGTTCGGGGAATCGTAGTCGTCGATGAGAAAGCGGTTCCCCCGGCCCAGGCGGATGGAATACTTATCTTTTGCCAGGGTGACGGTGGCTCTCGCGTCGCCCCGCTCCGCCACGAAGTTCTTGTCGCCGTATTCTCCCGTCAGATACTTTGTGCCGTCCTCCACGATACACCAGCGGCTCACCACGCTCCTGTCCTCCGCCACCCATTTCAGCAGATAGTTACACTGCTTCATGGTGGCCTTAGCGTATAGCTCGGTGTTGTAGTCCTTTGCCGTAATGAGCCAATGCTGTCCCATCCAGTGGACAAGTCCGCCGTGGGGCAGGTCTTCTCCCGGCATGGAGCAGATGGTTTTCACGTTGAGGTTGTCCGAGTTGATGATGGCGGCCTGTCTCTCCTCGCCGTCAATGGTGAGCGAATGATAGGCCAGGGAGCTTGTCAGCTTGTGCTTGAGCAGCCGCGCCTCCCGCTGTGCCGCGCTTCGTCTCGCCCCGTTTTCCCCGGTTCGTGCCAGGTAGGCGCTCCATACGTCCATTACCCCACCTCCGTATGCTTTCTCATAGGTGAAGCTCCGTAAGGTCGCCGTGGTTATACGAATACTCCCGGATCATATTCGTAAAGTCCCGCTGTCCCGCCCGGTATGCCGCGCTGATCTGCTTGAGCAGACCGGCGGGGGAGTAGGTGGAAAAATCCCGTGTGCTCAGAATGTTTTCGAGGTTTTCCTGGCGATATGTATAGGGCTTCATCCACTGCACCAACATACCCTCCGATACGATGTCGGCGATTTCGTCCATGTCCTCCGGCGCGATATCCACGTCGAACTCCCTGACGGTATCGTCCGCCGTTGTGGTAAGGTCATATTTGCAGATTTTCTTAAAGGCGGCGATGGAGCGCTTCATATATCCGTCTATGGCCTCCGTCCGCGCGAACTCGCTCATGTTCGCGAATTCGTACTCAGTGACCTTTGCCAGAAAAGCCCCGGTAAAGACGTCGTAAGGAACGCTCATATGCCACTCCTCCTCACTCCCGCTCCACAAGCTCCGTGTTCAGGCACTTTTCAAGGGCCCGGATGGTCTTGTTGGAATCAATATTGCCCTCCGTGATGAGAGTCTTTGCCCGGTAAGCCACCGACTTTTTCTGCCCCTCCGACATCTTGGCGATGGTCTTTTCCATCTCCGGCACGCTCATGGCGAAAATGCCGTCAAAATCGTCGATGGATACGGCAAAGCGGTAATACTGCCCCATGCCCAGGTAGTCCACCACCCACGGCTCGTCGAACATAAACCAGTTGTTGACAAAGTATTTCTTTGCGCTGTTCCTGGCGTTGCGCAGCTCTCCGATCTCCATGTCCTGCTCGGTGCCGAAGCCGTCCCACACAAACTTTTCGCCCGTCTTTGTGCTCTTATAGACCAGCTTTCCCTGGAAGCCGTTGCGCACGGTCACGGTCTGGTGGGGATCGATGTCCTTCGGAATAAACACGGTCTTTTCCTCTGCCTCTGCCTTTGTCTTGCTTGTACTGGCCAAATTTTATCTCCCCTTTCTTCCTTTGATATGGAAGAGCGCGGGGCTATGTAGCCCCGCGCTCCGTCCGTGTTGACTTAGGCCATTTCGTAGCGGCCAATGCCGGAGTTGCCGCTAGCCAGCACAATGCCCATGCCGTACTTTTCGGCGTACAGGTACTCCTGGCTCAGATCGCCGTTGGCGGTGGGGTCGCCCATGATGACCAGGGGGTCTCCCTCATACACGCACTTGATGGGCTTGTCGTCTCCGGCCACGATGGTCAGCACATCGTCGTCCATCACAAACTCTGTGGAGCCCACCTTATGCCGCTGGGGAGCGGCTACCACGGGAGTACCGTAGAAATTGCCGTAATAGCCCAGGTTGTAGAGGTCGCTCTTGCTGTCGGTTCCCTGGATGGAGGGGGCCAGCTTGCGCAGTGCCTTCTTGGTGCCGATGATGGTGGCGCTCTTGCCGCCTGCGGCAGCCTCCACGTGGGCGATCAGGTCGAGCAGGTCGTCCTCGTCGTAAGCGCCCGCGGTGGGGAAGTATGTAGTGCCTCCCAGATCCTGCGTGGTCGCGCCGCTCCAGAGGGTATATACGTCGTTGAGCAGCTTCTGCTTGAAGGACTCTGCCACCTTGTCGATAAAGACGTTAAAGTCCACCCTGCCGGAGAGCACCCGGTTGAGCTCTTCGTAGATCTTCACCACCTTGAGAGAGGTGGGGATAGAGACCTCGTTCATACCGCCCAGCCGCTGCCGGCGGATACCCTGGGTGCCATCTGCGGCCTCGGACACGATGAACAGGGTGCTGTCCTCCACTTCAAACAGGTTTTTATCGCCCTCCGCCACGTTGCGGAAGTCCACCAGGGCGTTAAAATACTCGTTGCCCTGCAGCCCCTCCGCAACAGTCTTGCTCAGGATCTCTTCGATCATGGTGAATAGGCCGTTGCACTTGCCGTCCCGGATGTTCTTATAGTTGAGCTTCGTATCGCCGCCGTTGGCCTCCACCAGCGCCTGGCGCAGAAGCTCCTGGGACTGTCCCACGCTGTACTGCTCCACGTTGCCGTGATAAGCGTCCACAGCCAGCTTGACAATATCTTTCATTTCAGCCATTGTAATGCGCCTCCTGTGTATGATTAGTCCTTGGCGCTTGTCACAGCGCCCTCGGTCTTTGCGATCTTGATGGTGTAGTAGGTATACCGGCCTGCGTTTTCGATGGCAACGCAGGTGCCCAGGCCCCTGCCGCTGGCGTCGATCTTGCCGCCGGTGCCAATGCCGACCTCAGCGCCCACGGTGGGGACGCTGCCGCCCACAAAGCCCTCCTTGGTCACGCTGAACTCGTTGCGGCTGCGGGGGATGTATCCGCGGGTTGCCTTGCCCGCTTCGTTGATGAATTCATCCAGGTTCTTCTTGCGCTCGTCGTACATCACCTCGACGCCTGCCACAACGGCGCACTCGTTCAGGTCGTCGCCCGCCTTGGCGGCCACGGCCTTCATCACCTCGCGCTGTCCGTCCTCGTAGCCCTCCAGCTTGACGATCACGCCGTTTTCCACTTCTGCGGCCTTGCCCTCCGCGTCGTAAAAACGCAGAGACACCAGGTCTGCGCTCTGCTTGGTTCCGCTCATCAGGTCGGTGCGGATAACTGTATAAGCCATAATTGATTTCCTCCTTTTAAAATTTGTTATTTCTGCTCCGGGGAGAAGCCGTATTCGGCAAACACGCCGCCGTAAGGCTCCTTTCCGCCGATGGTAGTCTTCTCCACCGCCAGCTTCGGCGCCCGCTCCTGCCGCTCGTGGGAGAATTTTACGCTGCCTGCCACCCGGCCCCGGATAGCAAAGCACTTTTCCTCCAGCTCCTCTGCGGAGTATCCGTCGTGCTCTTCCCGCAGCGCCTCAAAAGCCTCCACGCCGGAAAGCTCCTCAAACCGGCTGAACACCTGCTCCCGCTTTGCCTGCTCTTCCGCGCCTTCCGTGTCCGCCTTGAACTTCCGCAGCGCGCCAAGCTCATCCTCCATTGCGTCCAGCCTTTCCGTTGCCGCCTGGTACTTTTCCGTCCACTGGGCGTCGTTTTCGGCATAGCGCGCGGCAAGAGCGTGCAGCAGCTCTCCCATCTGCCCGGCCTGGTCTCCCTCGTCAAAGGGAGCCAAGGTGAGCTTCATGCGCTTTTTGCTCTCGAAGTCCACCGTTACCCGGTCTCCGTCCATGGCGTAGGTAAGCGCGTAGAGGTTCCAGTCGGTCACGTCGGTCACATATACCTCGTTTGCCTCGTGGTCATAGTCCCACAGGAAATACCGCTGGGACTGCCCCCAGCAGGTCTCCGCCTTTTCGCTTTTCTCCTCCAGCGTGTGAAGCAGCTCATCCCGGAATTGACTCTCCAGGGCGAAGGTATCTTTCTCAGGTACGGCCTCGTTGGTCTGCTTATCTTTCTCTTCCACTGTCTCATTTCCTCCTTCCGTGTCTTTTTCTTTCTGCGTCTGCTTAAATTCCATCATCATCTCAGCAAGCTGCCTTTTGAACTCGTTGTGGGAGAACATCTCCAGCGCCGCCCCCTCATAGCACGGCTCCGCCGTGCCCAGCAGGCAGAACGCCGTATACTCGAAGCGGTCTATCATATAGACTCCGTTCTCCATGCGCCCCTCCTTGACGGAGATCTCCATGGACTCCTCCGTAACGCCGTTGTCCCTGATTTTTTGGTATGCCTCTTGACGCTTCCACAGGAGAGCGTCGATACAGAGGTACTCGTGTATGCCGCCGTCGTCCTCGATCTCCTCCCAGTGGTACGTTGCGCTCTCCGGGATCACGCCCACAGGCTGCGTCACGTTGACGATGCGCATATTGCCGCCGTCGTCGGATACGATCTCCATATCGTGGCCGCCGATCCTGTCCGCCTCCCGGTCATAGCTGCACACAATGGGGCAGTTGTAGATACTCGGCATACACCGCTCAAAGGTCTCCTTGCTGATGAAGCTGTTGTTGCGGTTTTTCCCGGTGTAGGCCACCCGCAGCACTCCCCGGTCAAAGGAAGAGTTCTGCTCGGTAATGCCGCTGATCCCGGACGAGAAAACGATCCTCATATTCCGCTCATTCATATCACTTCACCACCTTTCCCTCTATCTCTCAAAGCCACAGCGTATCGCCAAGGGCAAAACGCCCCGCGTTTTCCTCGGAAAAGCTCAGCGTGCCGGAATTGAGAAATACATAGACCCCGCGTTCGTCGTCGCTCTGCACCAGCTTATATCCCCGCCGCGCCAGCTCCTCTTTTTCCTCCGGGTCAAATGCGTAGATAAACTTTCTCACCAGTCGTCACCGTCCTCTCGCGACTGCTCGCCGGAATCCGACAGTTCATCCGGCTCTTTTTGCGGTGCGCCGCCTTCGTCCTTCCCGCCTGACGACTGGGTGGAGGAACTTTGCAGGGGCTTGAATCTGCTCGTAAGGTCGAGCACTTCGTTTTCCAGGAAGCTGAGACAGTCCATCTCGCTCTGGGAGATCCCCTGGGTCGCCGCGTACATAGAGATAAAGGGAAGTCCGTATTGGCACGCCTTCAGATATTGCTCCGCCAGCTCTTTTCGGTTGAATGGGCTGCAATCCAGGAAGGTTACGCGGAAGTTCTTTCCATAGCTCTGTGCCTGGATAAAACGGTTTACCGCGTCCTCAATGCTCTTCACAATGCCGTATGTAATGGCCTGGTCTGCCTTGATGGAGAGCAGCAGTGCGTTGGAGGAAGCCTTTTGGTTGTTGAACAGCAGCGAAGACACGCCCGCCGCCGTAAACAGATTTTGCTCTGCCTTTGCGATGGTGTCCGTGTCTCCGGTGTTTGCCTTCTCAAAGCTGATCTTGTCTATCTTCATGGGGGACAGAACGCTTCCTACTTCCTCCGGCAGTACGCTGTCCAGGTTCCCCCAGAACTCTTTTGCCTTTTCCAGATCCATTCTCCAGCTTCCGTCTTCGCTCATCCCCAGCGTCATGACCAGGATGGCGTAGTTCTCCAGCGCCGTTTTTGACATCTTCAGCTGCTTGTAGTCCTCCAGGTCATAGACCTCCCGCAGTATCCCGGCAAAGGGAGGCAGGGCGTAGTCCATGATGTCGTTGTTGCACTTGACGGCAAAGGAGGTAGGACAATCCAGCTCCTGCCATCGCTTATTCGTCCTGTCCTCCCGGTAAAGCTTGTATTTTTTGGTAAACTCCGCCGGGTAAAACTCCAGGTTTTTCTGCCTGGAATCAAAATAGGAAAAGTCAAATGTGACGTTTGGCACATTTCCCTCGATGGTGGTAATGGCGCAGTAGTCAGACGGAAGCTGCTGTATGGTGATACTGTCGTTTGAGACCCACATCGTCCCGTAAAATACGTCCTCCCGCAGACATACCGTCAGGATCCTCGGGAACTGTGTCCGCACATTCATCGCCGCCATGGCGTTCAGTGTCTTTCGGTAGTTTCGGTTAACGGATTTTGCGCTGGCCGTTTTAGGGTCTGTTTTGTGGGGCGACACCACGTAGCACAGGTCTGACAGCCCGGAAAAATATTGGATGAGCCGCCGGAAGTGGGGGCTTGCGCCGTATATGTATACCACCGCTTTGCGCAGCTGCTTTTCATATCGGTACGGGTCTGCCAGGTATTTTGCGATGTCGTCCTTGCTGTATCTGGAAAATGTGGGCGCGCCTGTGTTTCGGTTCATATCCCGCGTAACAAGGCGGTTCAATATGGTAAACCGCTCCGGTAAGCGGATCTCTCCTCCAGTGGCCGGTTTGGCCGCGGGCTTTCTCACAGCTCCTTTTGCGTTTCTTTCGCTCGTGTTTGTCACCACCTTTCTCTCTTAATGACCGGCGGCTTATATAGGAACATACCGCCGGAGCCTCCAAAATCGTTTCCTTTTTGTCTGCTGAGCTTGTTTTCCATCTGCAGGGCCACATAGTAGTTGTAGGCCAAACTGGAATATCGGTCTTTTCTCGCCCCCGAGCGCTCAAACAGCCTTACCCTGCCTTCAGACACCTCGTGCTGCAGCTTGACCAACTCGTCGATGAGCATGGTGGTCTGTATGTACGGCTTCTGTAGGATGGCCTTCTCCCTTGGGGATAGATTCTTATACCCCGGCAGCTCGCTCAGCAGCTTTTCTCCGTCATACTCCGTCAGGAGCAGCCGGATCTTTCCGCTGCGGAATCCCTCGCGCAACAGTACGGCGCAATCTGAATTGAATCCAGAGGAACCCTTGATGGCCCATATAACCTTTTCCGCGTCCCGTACCGTACACCGCGCCGCCATATCCGGCAGGTTGCAGCACGAAATGGCGGGATAGATCTCCCCGGTATCCGGGTCGGTCATATCCCGCACCAGCGCGTCGTATACGCCCAGCCCAAGGCCGCTGCAGTCCAGTACGATATGGTCGCAGGAGTATTCCTCAAAGAGCCGCCGGATGATAAGCGCCTGGTCGGCTGTGTTCAGCCCCTCAAAGGTGTCTCCGTATACAATGTTGCTGGTATATCTGCCTCCCGACTTGGACGGGAGCATTTGGTTGATGAAAACCGCCGTGGCGTCGTTGTTGTGCCTCTTGCTCGCCATCAGGGCAATATCCGCGGATAGGATACGCTTTTCCCCGTTGGCCTTCGGCGGTATCCGCAGTCTCTTCTGGGCGCTCAGCAGCGCCGCGGTTTCATTTGGATACATGGGGTATTGGATATGCCTTGTTTTGGAAATGCTGTTGAAGTCAAAGAAAGCGCCGTCCTCTCCGCCGATCCACATAGCCTCCATTTCCATGCGGAACTTCAGCTCGTTGAAATCCGGCTCCAGCATATCGCTTTCAATATCTTCCTTGAACATACGCCCCTGTTCGATGGCCAGCTCATAAGGGAGCGCGCACACGAAACCGCTCTTGGTGTCGTCCAGCATCATCTTGAACGTGTTTAATGTCTGCGCGTACGACCAGTGGTCTTTGAAGTAGGCTGAGGACAGGTAACACTGCATATTTGGCTCTTTTGCCCGCTCTGCCGCTACCTCCGCCTCGCTCAGTTCCGTATACAGCGGCTCCCGCCGCTCAGTCAGGAACTTCTTCAGCACCATATTGATGGTGTCTTTCTTTACCATGCGGAACTCGTCCACCACCAGCAATGTCGCCCGGTTTCCCCGGGCCGTGTCCGATGCTGTGACCACCTTGATATAGCTGGTGTTTTTGAACATGATCTTGGCGTCCTGTCCGGCAAACTTTGTCTGGGACATATCTATCTCGTTGCGGAGGTTTGCCGACCTGGGCAGCAGCTCTGTCTGTATCTTTTCCAGGATCGTCAGCGCCTGCCCCCGGGTGCCCGATGTCAGCACTACCTTGCTGCCTGGGTAAAGAATGCATCGGATACAGGCGTATATGGCGATCAGATAGGTCTTGCCCATGCCACGGGAGGCGATCCACAAAAATACCTGGGATATGTTCATCATGGCGAGGATGGCGAACTGATACCATTTCAGGAACGTGAGCCCCAGGTACTCTCTGGCGAACACGTCTATGTTTTCCCGGTAATAGCTCCCCCAGACCGCCATTCCCTCAAGGATAGCGTCCCTTCTGCTCTTCTCCCTCATGGCGCCTCGGCTTCCTCCTGGCCGCCGGCGGAGGAGAAGATGTCGCTGAGCATATCGTCGTCGTCCTCTTCGCTGAACTCCGGGAACTTCACCCGGTATTTTTCAATGGCCTGCTCATACATTTTACAATAGCTGTTGCGCAGCCCCACCATCTTGCAGGCGTGGCCCAGGAACCATGTCGTAATGTTTTTGACAAGGCCGCTGGTGTCTCTCAGCTCCTCCGGGGTGGGGGGCAGCGGCCTGCTGTTTTCCCATTTCTGTATCCCCACGCCCAGCGGCAAATTTTCAAGCTCGCCGTCCAGCTCCTCTTTTTTCTGCGTAGGCTTCAGGTTCATGCTTCCCAACAGGGTGTTGAGCGTATTTACGCTTTTGTCGATGGGCTTTCCCCGGGCGGAATCCCGGCTGATACTGGCCTCCAGCATACAGATCTGCCGGTAAAGTGACCGCTCCGTGTGGCTTAGCTTTTCCGGCTCCGGTACGCTGGCCATCCAGTCGCCGTACCGCCGCTCCAGCTCTGCGTAAAACTCGTCGGAGAAGCCTCCTCCCCAGAAGTCGATGACCTCCTGGGGCGTGTTTACGCACTGCGCCGCCTCCGCCGTGTCGACCCCGTCCTCTTCGCTCTCCACGGCGGCGTACAGGCCGGATCGCTCGCCCCCGTCTCTTGCCTCTTCCTGTAGGGTATCGTCAAAGGTCTTGTCGATGTAACGGACGATGTTGGTCTTTCCGATGTAATTGCGCACCCTGGAATTGGTTCCAGAGCTGCGCTCCGCCATGTCGTAAATAGAGCCGTTCCAGTAGAGGTCGAGCTTCATGCAGATCCGCCGCATGGCCTCCCTCTGGTCGCCCAGCTCGTGGACATACCCCTCGTACATTTCCTCTACGCATTCATTGCAAAAGGGGAGGTATCCGCTGCCCCGGTACATGGGGGAGTGGCTGACCGGGAAATATCCCTTTTGTCTTCCATACGCTCTGCCGCAGCGGCAGCAGTAAAATTTCTGCGTCCCGGACTGGGCGGAGGCCGTCGTCTTTTCCAGTGTCTTTTTCGCCATCACCCAAGTCCCCTCTTTTCGTTGTCCTCCCACTTCTTTACCGCCAGCCTCATTCGTTGGCTTGGATAAAACCGTGGGATATAGTGGGCCGGGATGACCATCTCTTCTCCGCTCTGCGGGTTCGGGCACCGCCTCTGCGCCCGCTCTAAAATGCCGAACTTGCCCAGGTTGCGTAGGGAAACGGTATTCCCGCGCTCCAGGTTTTCAATGATAATGGCCGTGAAATCATCCACCAGCTCTGCGGCAGAGGCTTTGGTGTATCCGAATACCTCCGCAAGCTGGCCGATCAGCTCCGCTCTTTTGATTTCCATTTGTCACCCTCCTCGTCTCAAAGCTCGGATAGGGACTTCCCGGTGTCGGAGCGGATCTCGCCGTCCTCGCCGAAGTATTGCGATATCTGCTCCTCTGCGCTGATATCCTTGTAAACGCGCACCATATCCGCGCTCTCCCAGCCC
Source organism: uncultured Oscillospiraceae bacterium (assembly GCA_910577415.1). Lineage (GTDB taxonomy): Bacteria > Bacillota > Clostridia > Oscillospirales > Oscillospiraceae > Vermiculatibacterium. The sequence goes on along the minus strand of CAJTLK010000012.1, from coordinate 8,524 downwards.
ACGATCTCCTGGATCACGTTGTCCGGCAGCCCGGATTTGGAGAGGAGGGTTGTAAAGAAATGCCGCAGGGAGTGCCAGTAGAATTCTCCTCCGCTCAGTCTGCTGAACGTATTTGCCCAGCTGTTCAGCGTGGTCTCTCCCACCTGCTTGTCCGGCTCGGTAGGGGAGGGGAGGAGCCATTCGCTCTGGATACCCAGTCGTTTCCTCTCCTCCATCCATTTGTCAAAATACGGCTGGAACTTTTTTGCCAGCGTATAGCAGTGGATATATTTCCCCATGCCGAATCCCTTTGTCTGGATAGGCTCTCTGGTTTTATAAAGGGCGCCTGCGCACACCAGGTTTTCTTTGTCGAAATCCGATACCCGGAACCTGGCCAGCTCCGCCTTTCTCCGCCCGCTGTACATACCAAGGGCCAGCGCGCAGGCTTTTTCATACTGCCCTGTCTGCGTCAGCTTCTCCAGCAGCGCCTCCAGCGCCTCGTCGCTCCATACGGTCTTCTTCCTGACCTGCTGCATGGCCGGATTTTCGATCTTCCTGATCACCGGGCGAAAATCCTTAAACTCCTCCTCATCGTCCAGGATATTGGCGATGTAGTTGCTCAGGGAGGATATGGCCGCCTTCAGCCGCCGCACCCTGGCGGGGGAGTTGCCGTTTTCGTTGATGAGCCAGCTTTGAAATGCTGCCCAATCCCGCTTGGATATTTTGATAAAATCCTTGTCTCCGTTGTAGAGTAGGTTCCACACCAGCACGATATCTAGGTCGTTGCAGTACCCCGCTATGGTCTTCGGGCTTCTCTGGATGGAGCGCAGATAATCTAAAAAATCCCGCTTCAGCCGCATATTGCCCTGGTTCACCTTTGCCAAAAGCGCAGGGCTTGTAATGTCGTTTTGCTTTGTCTTTCGTGGCATACAGGCCACCTCGCTTTCTGTTTGTTCTAAGGGACATGAGACCTGCGGTTTAGCCGTTTGCCCTGTCCGCGATATAGTAAGAGCCGCCCTTTATGGGCGGCTCTTATCTGATAGATCCCCTTCGTTCATTTCAGAGGGATGTCATAGCAGCACCGGATACCGTTGTCGTCGCATACGCACACCATTTGCTCTGCCCGTCCCATAATGCGTTTTTGCACACAATAATCGTCCATGCCGATAAAACTGCCCGCCATGACCGTTTTGATCCCCTGCACCTGGTCTGTCTTATTGTGGTGCAGGTGACCGGACAGGACGGCGTAAATAGGTGTCTGCGCCATGGTTTGCAGTGCCTGCACCTTGCCGGGGCTGCCGTCAAAGTCTCCGTGAACGCCGCAGTAGGTCTTGCCCCGCACGTCGATCAGGTACATCGTTTCGTCCACCTTTGTCCCTCCGCCGATGACGATGTTCTCAAAGTTCTGCAGTCTGGCGGAGAGATACCACTCCACAAGGTCGTCCAGCCGTTCGCTCACCAGGGCGTTATTCTTGTTGGGGTCAAGCCTGCTGTGGTTTCCCGCTACGCTGACAAAGGTGACTCTGGCAAAATGACGGCTCAGCTCCGCCAAGAACTCCGAGATAAGCTCGGAAACACCCTTGACCTGCTCGATGACGTTTTCCTTGTTGGTCACTGCGATAGACTGGTGGATATTCCCGGAGATCTCATCGCCGTTGGCCCATACGATACAGTTCTCGCTGTGGTGGGTCTCGGCGATCTGGATGATACGGTCAAGGTAACCCCTCATCATCTCCCGGCACACGTCTGGATTATATGTATTCCACCAGTTGGAGACGTCTGCCCCGTAGTGGATGTCGTTCAGACTGACCAAAAGGTCGTTGTCTGAACTATCTGTATTCCCCGGCGTGTACTCCAGCCTCGGCAGATTGCCCTCTCGGACGGCCTGGGTCAGTATGTCGTTCAGCTCCTCCTGGCGGGAGCGTTCACGCAGCAGCCTGGTCAGGGCCGCGCGCTGGTCATAAAAACGCTGCCTCTCCTTCTGAAGCTCCATCTTTTTTCGCTCCAGCTCCGACAATGCGACCTCGCTGGAGAGGATACATTGCTCCTCCGCCTCCCGGTCGATGGCGTCAAACGCCGCTTTCATACCGTACATACGCTTGCGCACTTCGTTGGAATTATAGCGGTTGCCCTCGCCAAAAAGGCGCTCGCTCAGCTCTGCGTAGTCGTCGTCTATGGTGTGCTCTACCAGCTTTCCGTACACCAGCTCCCTCATCTGCCGGTAGCTGGCCTGCCGGTATTCTTCCTTGTTGGTAATATCCCGCGCCTCCCCTCTTTTGTCTTTACCTCTAAAAAAGAAAAGAGCGTCCGCAATGTCTTTTCTTTCATTATAACGTCTCATCATCTGCCGCTGAAACCGCTGTCGCGCAATGGCTTTAACGGCGCTATTTTTTCAAACAAGCCGGCTTATGTATTGCCCCTTTGCCGCATGACCGAGTTTACGCTCTGCTTGATCCGCACCTCCACGGCGCAGCTGGGGCAGTATTTTTGCCGTCTTCCTTTGTTTGGCTCGTTGCGCTTTGTTGTAACGCCGCAGTTGGCGCATATAAAAAATGGCTCTCCCCGGTACTTCAGATATTGATAGCCCAGGTTCCGGTAGTCCTGTACCTGCATAGCCCTTGCCCCGTGGCCGCAGAAGAGCACCTGCACGTTCAGGTTGTCTATCTTCTTGGAAAACCGGATCAGTCCCTCATCCCGCAGCTGGGCGTACATTATGCTCTGCCGCTTGATGGAGGTGTTGATATTCGCCATCTGCATGATCTCTCTATCCGGCGTATTTACCCAGTGGTTGTTGTTTTCAGACACCGCGTCCCAATACTTCGCCGCGCACAGCAGAGTAAAGGCCAGCCTCTTGCTCTGCCGCCCGCCCAGCTCGTCGATCCGCTCCAGCTCATCCTCCAAAATGTCGATCCCGTCGAGCCGGACTAATCGGTATTTATCCGCCCCCTTGGCAAGCCTGTCCAGCAGCTCGCTCCATTGCACGAGGGAGGCCGCCGGGTCGCACTGGAGCAGAAAGTTGTCCAGCCTTTTGCGCACCTCCCGCTTTGGATAGTGGTTTTCATAGTAGTATTTCGCCACCCGGCTCAGCGTCTGTGCCGGATTTTTCCCCAGCTCGTGATTGGCCACGGCCCTTTCCGCCCACTCATATTCATTCAGGATAATGCTCATTTCCAACCTCCAAACGGATCTCTTTCATGGAAAACCGCTCTCCGCGGTATGTGATGTCTCCCTCTGGGTCTGCCGCTGGGAAGCACACGCGTCCGCCGTTGCGGACGAGCAGGTTGTGGATGATCTCGTCCCCACACATCTTCCAGGCAAACCGCTTCGTGGCGCTCTTGGAATAGCAGATATCCAAAACGATGTCGCACAGGGCAAAGCGGTTGGGACATACCTTTGCGCATTCCTGTTCAAATTCTCCCCGCATTTCTATCATTTTGCTGAAGGTATCATATTCGTCCACCCGCTCATGGCTTGCGAATACCGCGTAGCTCCGCAGTCTTTTATTGTATTCGTCATATAGCCTCATAACGGCGTTGAACTGTCCATTGGTGTACTCCGCGCCGCTCTTCATAATGGAGTAGTCGAACTCTGTGGAGGCGTTGTGCCGTCCCACATATCCGTCAAACTCCCTTTCCAGCCTGCGGCAGATCTGGTTCATCACGCACTCGCTCATCCCCACGGGCATACGTTTGTGGTAGTATCGGATAAAATCCCTCTGCCGCTCCGTTCTTTCCGCGTCGTCCAGGGCCAGCAGTTCCTCCATCCCCAGGCCAAACTCCCGCATGGCGCTTTTGTTGGTGTTTTTTATGTATGTATTGTACTGCTTCATCAGAGAGGGGTAGATATAGCGCATGAAGTATGGCTTTTTGTCCGCCGTAATGGACTGGTAAAACCGCCGTGTCCGCTCGTCCTCTATCTGGTTTGCGCTGTGCTTGTCGTGCCATGTCCTCGGCATTGGCCTGGCCAGGATACCCTTTGTTTTATCGATGGCGTTTTGCTGGTAGAGCTGTCCGCACTTGATACGGTAGTCAAGCTCCTGGTACTCCGGGCTGTGCCGGTCAAACCTTGCCCTCACCTCGAACATAGAGGTGATCCAGTTCGTGGTCTTTCCGATATCGTCTCCAAAGCTGTCTATGTTCGCCCGCACAAGGTCGTTTTCCGATACGGAGCGCTTTTCTGCCTTTCGCTGCACGCACATCAGGGCGGGGAGGGGCGTGAGCCGTTCCACCAGCACCTCGTTATCCGTCAGCATGACAAGGTCTCCGTCCTTGTCCATGCCGTTCAGGGCATGGGCAGCGGTGTCCCAGGAGTTGAACAGCGTGCACGTCGTCAGGTATCTGTACCAGTGCTTCGCCTCCTCGCTCCTGTTTGGGCGCACCAGGCGGATATTGTTGTGGCAGGTCATGGGAGCCCGGAAACAGGCCAGCTTCTCCGCCCCGGTGTCGCTCCAATATTTGTTGTAGATCTCGCCCGCCTTCAAAAGTCCCGTGACGGGCAGTCCAAAAATATGCTGACACAGGGAGTAGGGGTCTCCGCAGACGATGGAGTAGTTCCCGTGTACCTTCAGCGCGCCGACCTTCGCTTCATTGATACGGTTCTTGATGGCCTGGTATATGCCGCTTTGCACATAGGGATCGTTCAGCATTTCCGGTTCCACCATAAGGGCCTTGATAAAATCGTTCTCTCCCTTGAATACGTTTTCCTCGGTAAGCCCGCGCCCTTTCAGGAAGAGAAGGGTCTTGCCGATATCCGCGTAGAGGACGTCCCTGATCTCCTCCGCCGTCGGCTCGGTCAGCCTTTCGATATCCTCATCGCTCAGGTCGTAGCTTTGGATAAACTGGTAATTCAGCGTGCGCTCCCGCTCCAACTCCTTGGGGCAGACCTTGGCGATACCGAAGGTATATCCGTTGGATATGCAGCTTCGCACATACTCCTCGCAGCTTCCATAGCACTCCCACAGCTTCAGCATAGAGGTGGTCAGGATCAGTTCCACATTGCGGATATCAGCTTCGTTGCCCCAGGCGTCTTTCACACGGTATCCCCCTGCCACCTTTTCGGCAAACTCCTGAAAATCAAAGGTGAATACCATCCCCTTCTCCCAGGCAAGCCGTGTGTTTGCGCCGCTCATCAGGTAGTCAAGCCCCAGCTCCTCGCTCCACCTGGCCGCCAGCTCCGGCGTCATCAGCCCGTACCCGTCCGACTCGCAAAGCGTGACCTCCTCTCCGTGCCGCTCTTCCATGCTCGGCTCGCCGCCGTCTTCGTCGCTGAGGTATACCACGTCGTCCCGGAATGTTGTTTCGCAGTCGTTTACCACCAGGATACCCCTCGGCATGGATACCGGGATGGATGCGCTGCACGTCAGCGCTTGGTATGCCTCCAGCTTGGCTGGGACCAGCTTTGCGTCCATATTCCTTCCGTTGTCGATACGCCGCCGTATCTCCTCCGCGTGCCTCTCGCTGATAAAAACGATGGTGGAGTTTTTCACACCTCCGTTGGTTCCAAGCAGCCTCTTATATTTTATCCCGTTGATACTAAACCCCTTGATAGCCCGGTGGTAGTCCTTTTCCTTGTCGATGATAAGGCATATATAGTCGCTCTTGAATTGAATGCCGTCCAGCTCCTCGTAAAGCTGGCGGATACGCTTGCGGCTTTGTACGCTGTTGGGCGCGTGGCGCAGGTCTTTGATCTCCCGGCGCAGCCGCCTCACCTTTTCCTCCGCGTCTGTAATGCCGTTGAGCTCGTCCAGCCACCGCAGTACCTGGCTGTCCGCCAGGGCGATCACCTCGTCGTTCCTCCTGGCCTCTGCGATGGGCAGTGTCAGCCTCCAGCGGGCCTTCCGCAGTCTGCCGCTGTGCAGCTTGTAGATATACTTTTGCGCTACCAACTGTTTTGGCAGGATACTCACCCCATTTGCGTGTAATGTGTTCCTCTCTTATGTCCGTCCCATGGGAAAGACGCTCAGTCCTCCTCGTCCCTGGCCAGGTACTCTGCCCACTCCTCGTAAAACTCCAGCCGCTTATCCTCTATGTATTTCTCCATACGTGCTTCCTCCTCCGGGCTGTATCCACCCGCCTCCGTCAGCGCCGCGGCGTTCTCTGTGCGCTGCGGCTGCTCCTTTTGGTACTTATTCATGTTTTCCTCCCTCGCTGGTCTTGTCTATCCAATCCGTCAGGAGCTTTCTCATCCTGCGGCTTGGTATGTATAGCCGGATGGGCCTGTTGTCCCGGATCGCGCTCCTCCAGATCCACTGGAGCATTTCGGACAGGGCAAACAGCTCTCCGTCGATGGTAACGCCCTTTTCATAAAAGAACTTCATCAGGTTTGGGTCGGTAAAGCGGTTGACCATATAGGCCACCGCCGTCCTGTCCCGGTACTGGTTGGTCGCCCTGGCCCCGCTTTGCAGAAAATTTCCCCGGAACCGTCCCGTCCTGGCGTCCACCAGCTTGTTTACATCGTCCTTGAAGCACGTCCACATTCGTGTGCCGCTATCCCCTCCGGCCTTTTGGAAAAACCGCCGCAGTCCGGTGCGCAGCGCCTTGACCTGCGGGTCGTGGTATCCTCTCCTGTCATACCACGCCTTGGATAGCGCGTAGGTCTCCTCGCCTGGGCTGTTGAGCCGCGGGCTGTCCTCAATGCGGATCAGGCTTCGGTAGTCTACCCCCTCCGGCTCGTCCGGCCTGTCGGAGAAGTAATACCCCCTCTCGTCCTGTCTGACCCCCACCACCCGGTACGGAAATCCGAAATAGTCAAGGTATCCCTTTTGATACTGCCCGTCAAAGAGATAGGTGAGCATAAACACCTCGTCAAAGGCTTTCAGCAGCTCTGGGTTGAGAATGTTGAGCAATGCGCTGTCCAGCAGATAGAGGGAGGCCGCGTCCGCCATCTCCTTGTAGTCGTGGAACCGGCCCTGGTATTCCGCGTCCCTCCATACCACCCGGCCTCCCTCCTTCACCTCCGCCAGCGTGTGCAGGATAAGCTCCATGTCCTTGGCGGATATGTTCAGCCTTTGGATGACCTGGATGCTTTCGTCGATGATAAGGCAGTATCCCTTTTCCCTCGCCAGCGCCAGCGCGTCCTCATCCATCAGGTAGAACAGGGAATGGGTGGCGGCGATGTTGTGCCCCATTCTCATCTGTGTTTTCAGCTCGCTTGATTTGCTCCTCGTCTCGCCGTCCGGCTGGTCAAAGTCACACCTCTCGCAGATACGTCCCACCTCGTCCAGATAAGGGGTGACGTACAAAAACCGCTTCTTCCCCTTGTGCTGGTTCATATACCGGATGGCGGCGGAGGACTTTCCCCGCCCCATCCTCGCGTCAACCACGGTGATCGTTTTCATAAATGCTCCCCAAACACCTCCATAGAGCAAGGTGACACATTGGCCCGGTCGGGTTGCTACGCTATGCAGGCGTAGCGGACGACTTATGCCTGTGTTTGCTCTGCTCCTTTTCTATCCTTCTTTATTTTTATAGGCTTCTGCCGTCAAACCTCTGCGCCCCAGTCATCTCAAAAGTGGAAAGTGACACGTCGTGTGTCAACTTCACCCACTCGTCCACCCCATGCGCCCCACCGGGCGATCCACACCTCATACGTTCACCCCTCGTATTCCGGCCCGATTCATTCTCATTGCCCGCCATATCTACAGCAACGCCGCCTGCAAGGTCTTCCGTCCCCTCGTCCAGCGCAGACCAGCCGCTTCACCCCATAAGCCCTGCCTCACATTTTCCAGCCCATTACCCCAACTTCCGCTCGTCCATTCCATACGTCCATTGCGCCTTCTGCGTCGTCCGCAATGCCTTACGGCCTTCTGCTCGGCTCAACGGTCTGTATTGCTCCATAGATCACTTATCCGATACCAGCCTCTGTCTCCTCAATGCTGCTGTCCATCAGATAGTTGTGAACGCTTCCCAGGTTTAGTCTCCGGTATGCCTCGTCGATCTCCTCGCTGGTGATACCGATATAGTCCAGGGTCTGGGCCGCGGAGGAGTGGCCGAACATTTTCTGGAGCAGCAGCAGCTTCCGCGGGTCGTTTCCGCTCATCACCATCTGATGATAAGCAAAGGTCTTGCGCAGGGAGTGGGTGGCCATCCGGTTTCCAAGTCCCAGGTCGTTGGCGATACCCTTCAGGATCAGATCCACCGCCTGCTTGCTCAGCGGCTCGTTGCGGTTCCTCCCTCTGTTTGACTCGCTGCGGAACATATAGTCGCTCAGGCAGATGTCCGGCGTATGCTCCAGATACAGCGTCACCGCCTCGATCACCGCCATATTGATGGTGATATACCTGTTTTGCTGCCTCTTCCTCGTGTTCCTGGTCTTTCTCTCCAGAATAGGAAAGCGGTCTCTAAAGGTGAAATCATCATTGATAAGCTGGCAAAACCGCAGCGTCCGCAGGTCGCTCACCCGCAGTCCGAAGTTGATACCCACGATGAACAGCATATTGTCCCTGTAACGCTTCCTCTGGATCAAAAACTGTGAGATACGGTCAATATCGCCCATATCCTTGTTTGGCTCTGCGGCGTGCTCCTTGGCAAGCTCTGTTTTGACTTCC
>CAJTLK010000011.1 GCA_910577415.1 uncultured Oscillospiraceae bacterium | reverse complement strand
CTGGCAAGTGACGTGTCCTTTACCAGGGTAATGACCTCGTTGGACATGGGGGGCAGGATGCGCTTGACCATCTGTAAAAGAGTGACTTTGAAAAAGATCTGCCGCTTGGTAAGGCCCAGCACCAGCCCCGCCTCCTGCTGCCCCACCGGCACGCCCTGGATGCCGCCCCGGTAGATCTCGGAGAAGTAACAGGCGTAGTTGACGACGAACATGATGGCGGCGGCCAGGAACCGGCCAAACTCTCCACCGGGCCAGGGGGAGTGTCTCATAACCACGCCAGGGCCATAATAGATGATGATGAGCTGGAGCATCAGGGGAGTGCCCCGAATGATCCACACGAAGAGACGGGCCAGGAGACTGACAGGCGTCCAGCGGCTCATGGAGCCGAAGCAGATCACCAGCCCCAGAGGGATAGAACCCAGCAGGGTGACGAAGAAAAGCTTCAGGGTCTGGAGAAAGCCCTGGTTCAGTGCCCCAATGACAACGGAAAAGACCTCCACGGCTTACTTTTGGACAATGAGCTTATCGCCGATGCCGTAGTTGTCGGCGATCTGCTGCATAGTGCCGTCGGCATAGGCGCTCTTGAAGAAATCGTTGAGAGCGTCCACCAGATCGGACTCCTTGCGGAAGCCCACGCCGTACTCCTCGCTGTTGAGCTCGCAGGTGTAGGTGAGATCGGCATAGCTGGTGCCTTCGCCCACGGTGGCGGCGGCCATCAGGTAGTCGATGACGGCGGCGTCGGAGGTGCCAGCCTCCACCTCCAGCAGAGCGGTGGCCTGGTCCAGTACGGGGGTGAATTTGGCGCCGATGGCCTCCACCTGCTCCTGACCGGCGGAGCCATTCTCCACGGCGAAGTTGAGGCCCTTCACGCTGTCCACACTCCGATAGTCGGCAGCCTTATCGGCCTTGACGATGACCACCTGGGCGTTGTTAAAGTAGGGGTTGGAGCAGGACATGGTGGCTTTGACCTCATCGGTGAGGGTCATGCCGTTCCATACTACGTCGATGGTCTTGCCCTCCAGCTCCATGGTCTTGTTGTCCCATTCGATGATCTGGAACTCGGCCTTGACGCCCAGGCTTTCGGCAAAGGCTTTGGCCAGGTCGGCGTCAAAACCGATCCAATTACCGCTGGCGTCCTGGTAATCCATGGGTTCAAACTCGGTGATGCCAACCACCAAAGTTCCCTTGTCCTGAACGTACTTTTTGTCCGAGTCGGCGCTCTTGCCGCCGCAAGCGGTAAGGGAGAGGCCCAGGACCGCGGCCAGGGCCAGAGAGATTAACTTTTTCATGGTTACGTATCCTCCTTGGATAAATGATCGAAAATAGACGCCTACAGGCGCTTTAGTATACTAACACGCTAATACAAAAAAGTAAAGAGGAAAATGAAAATTTCTTTTTTGGAGGGCGGCTCAGGCGGGGAGGTACGGAAAGCGGCAGGGTGAAGGTTCGCACCGGGACGAAAAACTCCCGCTCCGAAAGCATCGGAGCGGGAGGAGAGCAAAAGCGGTTTTTAGTCCTTCTTCTTGCTGTCCAGGGCCAGGAAGACGTTGGCCAGGATGGCGCCGGAGATATTGTGCCACACGCTGAACACAGCGCCGGGGATGGTGGCCAGGGGATACTGGGCGAAATGGGTCCCGGCCAAGGTGGTAGCCAGGCCGGAGTTCTGCATGCCCACCTCCACCGAGATGGCCCGGCACTTGGTGGTGTCCAGCTTCAGGACCTTGCCCACGCCATAGCCCACGGCGTAGCCCAGCAGATTGTGGAGGACGACCACGGCAATGATGAGCAAGCCGCACTCCATGAGCTTGGCGGCGTTGGCGGCCACCACGGCGCCCACGATGGCCACGATGGCCAGGGTAGAGATCATGGGAAGGATGTCCACGATGACCTCAGTCACCTTGGGCAGAAGCCGGTTGATGATGAAGCCCAGGGCGATGGGGATGATGACCACCTTAACGATGGACAGGAACATGTTGACGATGTCCACATCTACCGTAGCCCCGGCGTAGAGCTGGGTCAGCAGGGGGGTGAGGAAGGGGGCCAGCAGGGTGGACACGGCGGTCATACCCACGGACAGGGCCACGTCGCCCTTGGACATGTATGTAATGACGTTGGAGGAGGTGCCACCGGGGCAGGTGCCCACCAGGATGACGCCCACGGCCAACTCGATGGGAAGCTGGAAGAGCTTGCAAAGTAAGAACGCCAGCAGAGGCATGATGGTGAACTGGCTCACGCAGCCGATGATCACGTCCTTAGGACGGCTGAAGACCACCTTGAAGTCATTGAATTTCAGGGTGAGGCCCATGCCGAACATGACGATGCCCAGCAGGGTGTTGACATACTTGGTTTTCAGGACCGCACCCACGGGAGCGGGGAGGAACAGGGCCAGGGCGGCTACCGCGATGACGATGACGGCCATAAACCGGCTGACGAGCTTGGCAAGCTTTCTCAGAAACTCCATGATATCTTTCTCCGTTTCTCTCAATAATTTTGGAGCACACACCACGTCTGAGCCGGGAGGCGTCGGACATTTGCAGATAAAATAGCACATTTTTCATGGCGGCGCAAGAAAAAACCGAAAGATTATATACTTGCGACAAAAACTCCAAAATCAACCGGGGATAGAATGGAGGAAATTTCACATCTTAATCCCATCATCAAACGATGGAGGCGGAAGCATGAAAAAATATCTCGCGGCGGCGCTCTGCGTCAGCCTTTGTATTCTCCCGGCCCATGCCGAGGCGGTGGGAGGGCCGGAGGTGGCGGCAGCGTCGGCGGTACTGATGGAAAAGGAGACCGGTAAGGTCCTCTTTGAAATGAACCCTCACCAGCGGTTGGAACCGGCCAGCGTCACAAAGATCATGACATTGCTGCTGACCATGGAAGCCCTGGACAGCGGCGTTTTGTCGGTGGACGATACCGTTCAGGTCTCCGCCCGGGCGGCGTCTATGGGCGGCAGCCAGGTCTATCTGAAGGAGGGGGAGGTCATGAGCGTCCACGACCTTCTCAAGGCAGTGGCGGTGGCCTCGGGCAACGACGCCAGCGTGGCTCTGGCCGAGCACCTGGCGGGGAGTGAGAGCGCCTTTGTGGAAAAGATGAACGCCAAGGCCGTGGAGCTTGGCATGTCGGACACCACCTTCTGCAACTGCACCGGCCTGCCTGCCCCGGGGCACCTGACCTCGGCCTACGACATTGCCCTGATGAGCCGGGAGCTGATTTGGAAGCACCCCCGTATCCGGGAGTATACGACCATCTGGATGGATACCCTTCGGGATGGAGCGTTCCAGCTTGCCAATACCAACAAGCTGGTGCGGTTCTATGATGGCTGTACGGGATTGAAAACCGGCTTTACCGACGCGGCGGGCTACTGCATGTCGGCTACCGCCGAACGGGACGGCATGGAACTCATCGCCGCGGTGATGAAGTCCCAAACCAGCGACATCCGCAACGAGAGCGCCAAGGGAATGCTGACTTACGGCTTTGCCAACTACACGGTGGTGGACGCCAAGCCGACCCAAGCCCTGCCCCCGGTAAAGGTGCTGCTGGGAGAGTGTGAGAGCGTCCAGCCGGTGCTTGCCGCCACCAGCCGGGTGCTGGTAGAGAAGAGCCAGGTGGGCGCTGTGGAGACCGCCATTGCGCTCTGCGCCGATGTGGAGGCCCCGGTGGAACAGGGCCAGAAGCTGGGCGAGATGACGGTAAAGGTTGCCGGGGAGACCCGGGAGGTCATTGATATCGTCTCCGGTCAGGCCGTTCCCCGCTTGACGGTGGGCGGTATTTTCAAAGGCATGCTGGAAGAATTTTTCCTGGCAAAATAAAAGTAGCGGACGGAGCTTGAAAACAGGCTCCGTCCGCTTTCTGTACATCTGCTTTTAGCCTTGGGTGAAAAGAAAGGCGCAATAGGCCGCATAGGTCAGTAGCAGTACGGCCCCCTGCCAGCGGTAGAGCTTTTGTCTGATGAGGGCGGGCAGGGTCAGGAGAAGCATCACGCCCAGCATCAGGGGAATGTCCACCACCATGCTGGTGGCGCTGGCCGTGGAGAGGTCGAAGGGATTGATGGTAATGGCCGTGCCCGATACCAGCACCAGGTTAAAAAGGTTGGCGCCAATGATGTTGCCCAGAGAAAGCGCGCCGTGGCCCTTGATGAGGGAGGTGACGGCTGTGACCAGCTCGGGAAGAGAGGTTCCAAGGGCCACCAGCGTGAGGGCGATGACGCTCTCCGGGACACCCAGGGCGGTGGCGATGACGGTGGCGTTATCCACCAACAGCCGGGCGCCTATGGCGATGACCACGGCCCCACCCACCAAATTTAAAAGGTCGGCGCCCAGAGAGCCGTTAGAGGCGGCTCCTTCCGCCGGAAAGGGATCGGGGGAGCGTTTCATCTGGAGGACAGTGACCGCCATATAGACCACGAACATACTCAGCAGCGCCAGGCCGGAGTGGAGGCTGAAGGCACCGTAAGCATACGCGTTGTAACAGTAGTAAGCGGCGGCGATGAAAAAGGCCGCGGTGGGCAGAAGAATGGTCTTCCGATTTACCTTGGCGGGCTTGACCACCAGGGTGATGGCGGCAATGAGGGCGGTGTTGCAGATCACCGAACCCACAGCGTTGCCAAAAGCAATGGAGCCGTTGCCTACCAGCGCGCCCTGGGCCGAGACCATGACCTCGGGGAGCGTGGTGCCGATGGATACCACCGTGGCGCCGATAAGCAGCTCGGGCATATGGAAGCGGTGGGCAATGCGCTCGGCTCCGTCCACGAACCAGTCGCCGCCCTTAATGAGCAGCGCCAGACCGCAGATGAACAGAAGTACGGGGATCAACATAGTTTCCTCTCCTTTGTAACAAGAGACTCAGGCGGGCCGTGGCCGTGCCTGAGTCCTTTTTGAAAAAAGAAAAGACCCCTGTACCGCCGCCTGGCCATACATGAGTCTCGCAAATAAAAGCAAGCCAGACCGGGGTGTCCGGCCGGGGTTGTTGACTTGCTCCGCCGTGGGGCGGCTGCTACTCCCTCAAAGTTCGGTGGAAATATATCATATTTTTGACCCTCTGTCAAGACTTCCCTTTCCCTTTGAAAGCGGGCTGTCAAGCATACCCTGGGCCGCCATGGCGGATAGGTAGACCACAATGCCCAAGCCCAGGCAACCAAGAGCGGCGGCGGTCTCCCCCAGTCCCGAGCGGGTGAGGACGGGGAAGAGGAGCTTGGCGTCGAGGGCGGCCAGAAGGGCGCTGAGGCCGGGGGCAATGAGCCAGCGCCGCCACAGGAAAGGAAGTTTGGTGAGAGTATGCAGGGTACGCCAGTTCAATGTGCAGCCAACGACGGTGCTGACCAGAAACGCTTCCACATACCCCCGTAGTCCTACGTCTGGCAGGGCCATCCGCCACCAGGTGAGAAAGAGCTGGACAGCCCCGCATACCAGACCGTGGGCGGCGTTGAGGCGCTGTTTTCCCAGACCGTTGAGACACACTGATGTCACCGCCTCAAAGCAGCTCATGGCCACTCCAAGGGCAAGGGGCAGGGCAAACTCTCCCACGGCGGCGTTGTGAAACATGGCGGCGCCCAGGGGGTGGGCGAGGACGGAGAGGAGGGCTGAGGCGGGAAGGATGAGCCAGGCCGCGGCGGTGATGGCCTTGTCCGCCCGAACCCGGCACAGCTCCATCCGCCCCAGAGCGGCGGCCTGGGAGAGCTTGGGCAGCAATACCAGGCCCATGGCGGAGATAAAGGCGGTGGGGAGGCTCAAAAGGGGCAAGGTCATACCGCACATGACCCCAAAGGCAGACATGGCGGAGGAAACGTCGCTGCCTGTCCGCACCAGCCGCTGGGGGACCAACACTGCTGTCCAGGCCCCCATCAGATTGCTCAGCAGAGCGGTGGCCCCAATAGGGAGGGCAATGGACAGCACGCGGCGGCGGAGAGCTTTTCGGGCGGTGCGGCCCTCGGAGGAGGGAGAGGGAATGGAGCTGGGGCGCCTCATGGCTTTGCGGTAAAGAAGGGTGAGGGTAGCGGCAGAGAACACCTCACAGACGATCATGCCGCAGACGATAAGCCCCACAGTCCGCTCCGGGTTTTGAGGGAGGAAGTACCAGAGCAGGCCCAGCACCGCCCCCGCCCGGATGACTTGCTCACAGATCTCTGTGAAGGCGGGGGGACGCACATTGCCCGAGCCGTAAAAGAAGTGCTTGTGGATATTCTCCAGCCCTGTAAGGAGGACCCAGGGAAGCAGCAGAAGGATCCCCAACCGGGCGCGGGCGTCGCCTAAAAAGTGGACGGAGATAGCGTCGGAGAGGGGTGCGACCACCAACGCAACCGCGGTAAAGGCCGTCAGAAACCCCGCGACACAGGCATGGACGGTTCGGGCAGCGGTAAACTTGTTTCCCACCGCTTGGTCCCGGGCAGAAAGGTGGGAGCAGGCTACGGTAAAGCCGACGGCGGTGAGGGAGAGCAACACCGAGGACACCGGCATGACCAGCTGGTAGAGTCCCATGATCTCGGCGCCCACCATGCGGGAGAGGGCGACCCGGTAAAGAAAGCCCACCACCTGAGAAAAGAGGCTCACAGCGGTAAGCAGGGCGGTGGAACCCAGGGCGGATAAGGTTTTCATGGCCGACCTCCTCTCAGAGAAGCTCATAGAAGAACCTATGAGCTGGGGCAAGTCCCATATGAGGAGTTTGTACCGTTGACTGAAGATGAGGGCGCCAGGGGATATATTAAGTGGGGAAAAGCAAAATTTTCCCTCTTCCCGGCGATTTGCTCTTGCGTTTCCCCGAAGAATGGACTATACTTATCTGGAACAAGCGACTTGACCCTGGTTCGAGTTGCGTTTTTTTAGGGCCAGTATTGTTAAAAAAATAACTATTTTAGCTAAGGAGGCAGAACAAATGGGATTTGTAACTGTGGAGCAAAAGGATGCTGTGACCGTCGTTACCATTGACCGGCCCCAGGCCCTCAACGCTCTGAACCCGGAGGTCCTGGCCGATCTGAAGGCCGCCTTTGAGGGTATTGACCAGAACGCCACCCGCTGTGTAGTGCTCACCGGCGCGGGGGAGAAGAGCTTTGTGGCCGGAGCTGACATTGGCTCTATGTCCACCATGACCAAGGCCGAGGGCGAGGCTTTTGGCAAGCTGGGCAATGACATTTTCCTGATGATCGAAAACTTCCCCCTGCCCGTCATCGCCGCGGTGAACGGCTTTGCCCTGGGCGGTGGCAACGAGCTGGCCATGTCCTGTGACATCCGCATCTGCTCGGATAACGCCATGTTCGGCCAGCCCGAGGTGGGCTTGGGTATCACCCCCGGCTTTGGCGGGACCCAGCGCCTGGCCCGTCTGGTCAGCGTGGGCATGGCCAAGCAGCTTCTCTACACCGCCCGGAACATCGACGCCAACGAGGCTCTGCGCATTGGCCTTGTGAACGCCGTCTATCCCCAGGCCGAGCTGATGGATGCCGCCTTGAAGCTGGCCTCCCAGGTCGCCAAAAACGCCCCCATCGCCGTCCGGGGCTGCAAGAAGGCCGTCAACGAGGGACTTCAGGTCTCCATTGACAAGGCCGTAGCCATCGAGGAGAAGATCTTCGGTGATTGCTTCGAGACCCATGACCAGGTGGAGGGCATGACCTGCTTCCTGTCCAAAGAGAAGCCCAAGCCCAAGGCGGTCTTCACTAACAACTGAGCGAGTGTATCACAAATAAAATTTTATATTAAAAAGGAGTGTACTGACATGAAAGTTGGAGTTATCGGCGCGGGTACCATGGGCCAGGGCATCGCCAAGGCCTTTGCCCAGACAGAGGGCTTCACCGTTGCCCTGTGCGACATCAAGCAGGAGTGGGCTGAGAACGGTCTTGCCAAGATCCAGAAGGGCTACGCCAAGCTGGTGGAGAAGGGAAAGATGGACCAGGCCAAGGCCGACGCCATCTGTGCCGCCATCACCCCTGGCCTGAAGGAGGACCTGTGCGCTGACTGCGACCTCATTGTGGAGGCCGCCTTTGAGGACATGGGCGTGAAGCAGACCACCTTTGGCGAGCTGGATAAGCTGTGCAAGCCGGAGTGCATCTTTGCCTCCAACACCTCCAGCCTGTCCATCACCGAGATCGGCAAGGGCCTGAGCCATCCCCTCATCGGTATGCACTTCTTCAACCCCGCTGACCGCATGAAGCTCATCGAGGTCATCGCTGGGGCCAACACCCCCGCTGAGCTGGTAGAGACTATCAAGAGCATCTCCGAGCAGCTGGGCAAGACCCCGGTGCAGGTCAACGAGGCCGCTGGCTTCGTGGTCAACCGCATCCTCATCCCCATGATCAACGAGGCTGCCTTTATCAAGATGGAGGGCGTCTCCAACATCGCCGGTATCGACGCCGCCATGCGGCTGGGCGCCAACCATCCCATGGGGCCCCTGGAGCTGGGCGACTTTATCGGCCTGGACATCTGCCTTGCCATCATGGACGTGCTCTACAATGAGACCGGCGACAGCAAATACCGGGCCTGCCCCCTCATCCGCAAGATGGTCCGGGGCGGCAACCTGGGCGCCAAGACCGGCAAGGGCTTCTACGTCTACAACGCCGACCGCACCAAGACCGCCGTGGACGAGCTGTAAAAAAGACAAAAAAGATAAGATGTAATAACCAGCCGCGGAGAAAACGCTCCGCGGCTGGTTATTTTATAGAAAGGTTGTTGGAAATTGTCGGTTGCAATCTTATGAATATAAGGGTATAATACTTCTGTCTATTATGGAGGGGAATGCCCATAGGCGATTTTTTGTTTCCCTGCATATATCACAGAATTTTTATTCTGTGATATTTTGAAAAGACGTGGGGTGGGAGACGTGAAGCGAGTCTGCGTGCTGTGCGAGACGTGGGAATCTGGAGGCATCGAGGCATTTCTCGCCAACGTGATCCGCTCTATGGACCGTACCGGGCTAACCATCGACGTCGTGTGTGCCAAGCTGGGCCAGAGCGTGTTCACCGCACCCTTGGAGGAGCTGGGGGTCCGTTTCCACCAGCTTTCCGGCAGCACCCGTAAGGTAGGGGAAAATCGCAGACTGTTTCAAAAACTCCTGGAGGAGCGGCGGTACGACGCGGTCCATCTGAACGCCTATCAGGCTCTTTCCCTGGCCTATCTGGCTCTTGCCGGGGAGGCCGGAGTGCCGGTCTGCATTGCCCACAGCCATAACACCGCCTTGCGGAAGAGCCTGACACGTCCCTTGAAGCTGGCCCTTCACCATTGGGCAAAAAGGAAGTATGCAAATGCGATGACCTGCCGCTGGACCTGTTCGCGGGCGGCGGCGGAATTCTTGTTTGGGGATGCTGAAAACTGGCAGTTTATTCCCAATGGCATCGATACCGAGCGATTCCGTTTTGATGCCGAAGAACGGGAGAGAGTTCGGAAGGAACTGAGGCTAGAGGGCAGGTCGGTCATTGGAAATGTGGGCCGGTTGTGCTACCAGAAGAACCAGGAGTTTCTGCTGGATGTTTTCAAAGAGGTCGTTACCCAGCGCCCGGAGAGCGTTTTGCTCCTGGTAGGCGAGGGAGAGGACAAGCCCAGGCTGGAGGAAAAGACGAAGGAGCTGGATATTGAGGGTAAAGTCATTTTCTACGGCACCACCGACAAGGTGGAGCGGCTCTACTGGGCCATGGACGTATTTGTTCTCCCCAGCCGGTTCGAAGGGTTGCCCGTGACGGGGATAGAAGCCCAGGCTGCGGGACTGCCCTGCTTTTTTTCCGACTCGATCACAGAGGAGTGCCGGAGCGGGGAGAGGACGCGCTTCCTGCCGCTGACAGCTTCGGCTAAAGAGTGGGCGAAGGAGATCGCAAAAGCTCGGACTCCGGCGGACCGAACCGCAGCCGCAGAGGAGGCTGCCGCCGCGGGCTTTGACGTGAGGCTGGTGGCGGAGGCCGTGAAAAAAGCGTGGATGGGGTGAGGGGCGTGGACAGTCCGAAAATATCCGTGATCGTCCCGGTCTACAAGGTGGAGCCCTATCTGCGCAAGTGTCTGGACAGCATCGTAAACCAGACCTACGAGAATTTAGAGATCATCCTGGTGGACGACGGCTCTCCGGACAACTGCGGAGCCATCTGTGACGAGTACGCCGCCAGAGACAAAAGGATAACCGTTATCCATAAGCCAAACGGCGGGGTATCCTCCGCCCGGAACGCCGGACTTGCTGCCGCCACCGGCGAGTGGCTGGGATGGGTGGACAGCGACGATTGGATCGAGCCGGATATGTTTGAATATCTGCTCCATGGTGCGCGAAAGTATGGCGCGGACATCGCGGTGTGCGGCAGGATGGAGATATTCAAGGATAAGAAGGCCTTTCGAGGCTGGCAAGAGGAAAAGAGCTTGGATCGGAGGACGGGTCTGGAGCTGCTTTTGGAAAATGATGTGATGCAGAATTATTGTGCGGACAAGCTGTTTCGGAAAAGTCTGTGGAATGGGATCGTTTTTCCGGAGGGGCGGACGTTTGAGGATATTGCGGTGATGTACCGCCTGTTTGAACGGGCGAAAAAGGTGATCTGTCTGCCGGAGGCGAGGTACAACTATATACAGCGTTCAGGGAGTATTGTGGCCGATGTTTCACTGGAAAATCGACTGAACCACTACCAGGCAGCCAGGGAGCGATACGAGGATATGAAGGAGCGCTGGCCGGAGCTGGAAGAACTGCTTTTGGCGCAGTGTGCGGCGTCCGCCATTGGGATCTGGTGCGGCTATTATAAAAACCCACGGCAGGCACGGGAAAAGTCAAAGTCCCAGCTGTGTGAGATTGCGAAGTTTAGTGCGCCTCATGTGAAGCGGGCAGGGGAGAGCATTGGGGTGGGATTGGCCGGAAGGTTGGTCCTGGCACTGGTGCCCTATGCGACTTGGTGGTCCTTTTTCATGGCCTGGTGTGTGAGTAAGTTATACGAGTTGAAACACGGAAGGCCTCTATAAACAGTGAGGAGAGGAACAATGGACGAACAGAGAGAGTACCCTTTTGAATTTTCTGTGGTGATGGCGGTCTACAATGTGGAGCCTTTTCTGCGGGAGGCGGTAGACAGCCTGATTCAGCAAGACTTTGGTTTTGAGAAGATACAGCTTATCATGGTCAATGACGGCTCCACTGACGGCAGTGGGGCCATTTGTGATGAGTATGCCGCTCGGTACCCAGAAAATGTGCTGGTCATCCATAAGGAGAACGGGGGGGTCTCTTCTGCACGGAACGAGGGATTGAAATATATTCAGGGGCGATATATCAACTTTTTGGATTCGGATGATAAGCTGGATGCAAATACGATGTCAGAAGTCTATAAGTTTTTTGTAGAGCATGAGGAAGAAACAGATGTGGCGGCGATCCCGATGTTCTTTTTTGATGGAGAGTCTGGTGCGCATAGGCAAAATAGAAAATTTCGGAAAGGTACACGGGTCATCAATCTACTCCGGGAGTGGCAGGTGGTTCAATTAAGCTGTTCCTCCGCGTTTATCAAGATGGAGACTGCCAGGGAAATGTGTTTTGATTTGAACCTTGCATATTGTGAAGACGGAAAAGAAATGTTGAAGTGCCTTTTGAAAAAAATGTCACTTGGGGTTGTGGGAAAAGGGGCTTATCAATATCGAAAGCGGATGATGGGAGCCAGTTCGGCGATCCAGGCATCAGTAAATAATGTCGAATGGTATACACCATATTTGAAGGGCTTAATAGAAGCGACCATTATAAATTGCATGGAGAAAATAGGGTATATCCCGAGGTTTGTGCAATTTGCTTTGATGTATGATCTCCAATGGCGTGTGTTGCAAGAGCATATTCCGCAAGGAATTATGAACGAGAAAGAGATAGCTGAATATAAGTCATTGCTATTCTCTTTATTCTCGTATTTTGATGATGACGTCATTATGGCCCAACAGGATATTGCGATTGAGCATAAAGCTTTCATTTTGAAGAAAAAGTATGGCCGGGATGCAGATATGCTGTGGGGATACAAGAATGCGATGCTCTACTATCAGAATACTTGTATCTGCAATTTGGATAAGAACAAGACCTATATAGATTTCATTACCCTTGATCAAAGCACGATCTCCATTGAAGGGTACACTGTGCTGATGGCCGGTGACCGCAGAGCGCCGCAAATCTATTTAGAGGTCAATGGGGAAAAGATGCCCTGCACGCAGACTGATAGATATTTGGATCGAATGGCGTTGGATGAACCGATCTATTTTGGGTATGGATTTCAATGTACAGTTTCTCTTGACCCGGAAGCTGAGAGACACACCATATCTCTGTTTTGTGAGATAAATGGAAAGCGAATCGACAGAAATAAATTGGTTTTTGGAAAACACTGCCCGATTGCTTCAGAATATCGCAACAGCTATTTTTGCCGTGATGGATATGCGCTTACAACCGACGGAAAAAGTCTATATGTGCAGAAATGCGGGCGAAAGGGCCGGATACAGCGGGAGTACTCATACCTAAAAGAATTATGGAAAAAGAACAAAGTGGGGGCGCGCAAGGCGGTATTTGCTAGGTTGATGACGTTTATCATGAAGCCATTTCAGCGGAAAAAGATTTGGCTCATCAGTGACCGAATCGACAAAGCAGATGATAATGGTGAGGCGTTTTTTCAGTATGTGGCAAAACGCAAAGACGTAAAAGCTTATTTTGCTATATCTCCCAAAAGCCCGGATTATCAACGCTTGAAAAAGGTTGGACGAGTGATCCCATTCCTGGGGTGGCGATATAAGTCCCTATACCTTTTGGCAGACAGTGTCATTTCCTCTCAGGGGGAGGAGTACATCTTCCATCCATTTCAGGGCCAGTCTGTACTATACCGGGATCTGGCGCAGTCTCAAAAATTTGTCTTTTTGCAGCACGGCATTACAAAGGATGATTTGTCAGCTTGGTTAAACAGGTTTAATAAAAATATTTCTCTGTTTGTGACAGTTACGTATCCAGAGTACCAGTCTATCTTGGAGTACAACTATTATTATTCTAAAAAAGAAGTAAAGCTGACGGGGTTTCCGCGTTATGATCGCCTTTATCACTGTGAGAAAAGAATAATCACTATTATGCCTACATGGAGGGCCTATCTGGTGACAAGAATTAACTCCGAAACAGGGAAACGCGAGTTGAAAGCAGGTTTCTGTGAGAGCCAATATTTTGCTATGTACGATAAGCTGATAAATGACCAACGGCTCTTTGACGCGGCAGAAAGGTTGGGCTACACGATCTCGTTTCTCAATCACCCCAACATGAGCAGTACAGCGGATGTGTTGAGCGGTGACCAGCGAATGAAGAAGCTGGGAGGGGAGACCTCTTATCGAGAGGTATTTGCTCAAAGTGACCTGGTGATAACAGATTATTCTTCCATAGCCTTTGATTTTGCCTATCTTAGAAAACCGGTGGTCTACTATCAGGCGGACAAGGATGAGTTTTTTTCCGGGGCACATACTTACGAAAAGGGATATTTTGACTACGAAACAGATGGTTTTGGGGAAGTGGAATACTCAGTAGAGGCACTGGTCGAGCGGATCATTGAATATATGGAAAACGACTGCCAGCTGAAGGACGAATATAGAAAACGGATCGACGCTACCTTCCCATTTTCGGACCAAAATAACTGCCAGCGAGTCTATGAAGAGATCGTGAAGTTAGAAGGCAAAGCATGATAAAAACATTAACAATTATAATTGAATTGCTGATCCTAGCTCTGGCGTTTTGGTTAGGGGGGCGTCTGTGGTGGCATCGCTATAGTGGCATCAAGAAGGGCGTTGCCTTGGTGCTGGTGGGATGTGCTGCTCTTATCGCCATTTCGATTGGAATGGCGGTGCCGAAGCCTACCCGGATAGTGACGTTTACCGCACTGAATGAAAAGAACGAAGGTGCGGCAGAAACGACGATCTACCTGGAAAGACTCCAGGTAGATGGAGAAGACATTGATCTCCAATGTCCGGCGGATGGGCAGTGGACGGAGCGTGACAATAAAAAGCCCGGCTGGTTTGCGCCGGATGACGAGAGGCGCACGGAGGGGCAGACCGACAGCATCTCATACCAAATAGCTGTGGCCGATAAAACCGAACTGACCTTTTGGGAGAACCGCTGGAAGGGAAAAGTTTTGGTCCAAATAGACAATACCCAGGAGGTAATTGATACCTGTTGGGACGGCGGGGACAAGAGCCGCAGCACTACTATTGCGCTCTCAAGGCCAGGAATGGCCATGACCGCTCAGGCGGTGGCGATCCCAGGCCTGTGCTATGCGCTCAGCCTGGCGGCAATGTGTTTTGTGCTGACCTTGTTGTTGGAACTGGGAAGCAAAGTGTGGGCCAAGCTATATGGGGCCCTGCTTCAGTACAACTTATTTCATAAGCTGGCGGGCTACCAGTTCCTCTTTGAGGAACTGGTTAAACGTGATTTTAAGAAGAAGTACAAACGTACAGTTTTGGGTATGGCCTGGAGCGTGCTTTCCCCGCTGCTGAATCTGTTGGTCATGCGGCTGGTGTTTACCCAGTTTTTTGGGCGCAATACCGCCCACTATACCACTTATCTGTTCTGTGGCAACCTGGTGTTCTCCTACTTTAACGAATCCACCAGTCAAGGTATGACTTCCCTTGTGGGCAACGCCGGTATTTTTACCAAGGTCAACGTGCCCAAGTATCTGTTTCTCTTCTCCAAGAACGTCCAGACCCTCATCAACTTTGGACTGACCCTGAGCGTTTTTTTTGTGTTCTGCGTGCTGGATAACATCACCTTCACATGGAAGTTGGTATGTCTGCTGTACCCCATCCTTTGTCTGGTATTGTTTAACATTGGAGTGGGACTGATCCTGTCGGCCATGTTTGTTTTCTTCCGGGACGTCCAGTATCTCTGGAGCGTATTTACCATGCTGCTGATGTATATGTCTGCCATCTTCTACACTATCGACGGCTATGAGCCTATGGTGCGGAATCTGTTCCTGGTCAATCCCGTGTACCTGTTCATCCGCTATTTCCGCAAGATCGTCATTGAGGCCACCATACCAACGGTGTGGTTCCACCTGCTGATGCTGGCGGATGTGGTAGTGGTCCTTGCCATCGGCTGCTGGATGTATAAGAAGTACAACACCAAGTTTCTTTACTATGTGTGAGGAGGCTGTACAGTGATACTATATGTCGTTTTGGTCGCCCTGGTAGCGCTACAGGGCGTGAAGCTCCGCTTGCGGAGCTTCAATGAGGATTATCTCTCTAAAAATGACACAGACGCGGTCCGGGGCATCTTTATTCTCCTGATCATGGCCTCGCATTTTGTCCAATATGTAGAACTGTCCACCACACTGCCAGATCTTCTCTATCTGCGCTTGAGAGGCTTCTTGGGTCAGGCTGTGGTCACGTGCTTTCTTTTTTACTCAGGGTATGGGGTGGCGTTGTCGGCCAAGCAGAAGGGAGAAGAATATGTCCGTGCCATGCCCCGCAGACGCATTTTCCCTACGATGTTTGTCTATGACTGTTCCGTGCTGCTCTATTTGATCCTCCAGCTGTGGCGGGGAAGGTCCGTTAGCTTGAAGCAATTTGTTCTTGCAATTCTTGCGTGGCAAGGGATCGGCAATAGCGATTGGTACATTTTTGCCATTGTGGGACTTTACACGATCACATGGCTGGTACTCCGGGGACGGAAGCTGGATGCTGTGGCGGTGGCACGGATAACCGTTGCCACCCTGGCCTTCTTACTGGCACTTTTGTGCGCGGGAAAGGGCGCCTACTGGTATGATACATTGCTGAGCTATCCTTTGGGCATGTGGTTTTTCCTCTACAAGGAAAAGATCGACAGATTTTTATCCAAGGGTACTCACTATTGGCCGATCACAATCGTGATTGCCGCAGCTTTCATTTTGGTCCACAAGGTATGGAACCGCTCGCTGTTCTTTTACATTCTCACTATGCTGCTCTTTACTCTGTGTGCCGTTCTTTTCACTATGAAGGTCCAGCTGCGAAGCCCAGCCCTGCTCTACTGCGGACGGCACCTCCGGGGACTTTATTTGCTCCAGCGGCTCCCTTTTATCTTCCTGGGTGACTATCTTCCATGGAAGAGCGGCCCTGGTATCTATATTTATTTTGCTTTGGGCATTGTTCTGATTTTTCTACTGGATGCGCTCTTCTCCAGGGCCATGACCTTCTTGTGCGCCGCAACTTCGGTAAAAGTGCACGACTGAAATGGGGGGACTTTATGGAACGCGTAATGTCTTTTGAATCTGATGTTGCGACTTTAGTAGGAAACAAGGTCTTTGTCGACCCCGCGAAGTCACAACTCCTAAACGGGTCTGTTGTAGAGTTCGCGGGTGTGAACAATATTCTTTATGTTGAGGATGGCGTTTACATTAAGAATTCTACAATTTCATTTCGGGGGGACAATGCAATAATTTACCTCAGCAAAAACAAGCACATTTACTTGTTGAGGGTCACGACCTATCACAATTCCACAGTGTACCTGGGAAACGATTGCTATATAAATGGAGCGATGACGCTGATCGCATCGGAGCGGCAAAATATTTTGATAGGCAAAGAAGGACTGTTTTCTTTTGGGATATTTATGCGGACGGCAGATCCACATCTGATTTATGACTGTGAGACAAAACAGAGGATAAATGCCAGCAGGTCAGTATTGATCGGCGATCATGTGTGGATCGGGCAGAATGCGCTTATCTTGAAAGGAACACAGATCGGCTCGGGATCGATCATTGGAGGCGACACGGTTCTTTCTGGGAAAATAATAGCCTCAAACGTGGTGGCCTGTGGAAATCCGGCAAAGGTCGTCCGCAAAAACGTATTTTTTTCATCAGAGTGCGTACACGGCTGGCCATGTGAAATGACTGAAAAATATGAGATTATGGATGACGATAAGTATATTTACCACGAAGAAGCGCAGAGCATGAACTTGGAACAAATCGACGTGGAGCTAAAAAGCGCCGTCTCAGCTGACCAGAGGCTGGAACGAATGCAGGGCCTTTTGGTGAATAATGGCAATAAAAATCGGTTTGCGATCAAGGAAGTGAAATAAGGTCTGCTATGAGTATTTTGGAAGTGCATGACGTTTCCATCCGCTACATGACGGGAGATTTTAAGGAGATCGGATTAAAAGAATATGTGACCCGCAAGCTGAAGGGGAACTATCATGTCAACGAGTTTTGGGCGGATAAAAATATCTCCTTTACTCTGGAAAAAGGAGATATGCTGGGCATCATCGGCGCCAACGGAGCCGGGAAGTCTACACTATTGAAGGTCGTCTCCGGTATTATGGAGCCTACCGGAGGTTACGTGAAGCGGGAGGGCAACATTGCTGCCCTTCTGGAGCTGGCTTCGGGCTTCGACGGAGATCTGACAGTACGGGAGAATGCCTATCTCCGGGGAGCTATGCTGGGGTACACTCGGCGGTTTATGGACGAGAAATATGACGAGATCATCGATTTTGCCGAGCTGCGGGGTTTCCAGGATCGGCCCTTTAAGCAGTTGTCTTCAGGAATGAAGAGTAGATTAGCGTTCTCTATCGCCAGTTTGGTAGTACCGGATATCCTTATTTTGGACGAGGTGCTGAGCGTGGGAGATGGAGCCTTTCGGGCCAAGAGTGAGGCTAAGATGAAGGAAATCATTGCTGGAGGGGCGGCTACCATTTTGGTGAGTCACTCGATTCAGCAGGTGCGGGAGCTTTGCACCAAAGTGCTGTGGCTGGACCACGGCAGACAGGTGGAACTCACGGAGGATGTACAAGGCGCCTGTGAGCGTTATGAGCAATTCTTAAAGAAGAAGTAGAGGCATTTTGGGAGGGAGTGAGAGCTATGGAACGAGGAAAGCGTAAGAGCAAGGGGCGCGAAAGCCGCGGCTTATCCGGGCGAGGGCAGCGGCTGGGCGGCTTCTTGATGGTGTATACAGTTTTGTTTTTGGCCACATTTGCATTGGCTTTTAGTCCTTTCTTTTTCGGGCAAAAATCTTTTATATGGTATAACGACGGCCACTTTCAGCATTACCCCACATTGGTGTACGTTGGTCGCTGGCTGCGGCGGACGGTGCTGGGGCTGCTTCAAGGAAAAGGTGGACCGGCGCTGTTTGATCTGAATCTAGCCATGGGCGGCGATGTCATCGCCACCTTGAACTATTATGGATTTGGAAATCCGCTATATTTGTTGTCCGCCTTTGTTCCCACCCATTACACAGAAGTGCTGTTCAATTTTTTATTGGTTTTGAGATTCTATCTGGCGGGAATCTCCTTCTGTGCACTGTGTGCGTACCATAAGAAACCGTTATCTCACGCAATAATAGGGGCGTTGATTTACGTGTTCAGCGGATACGCGCTCCAATCCGGTTTTACTCATCCGTACTTCATCGAACCGATGATCCAGTTGCCTCTCCTCCTGATAGGGATCGACATGATCATTCGGCGAAAGAGTCCGCTTCCCTTTATCTTTGGAGTTCTCTATTCGGCGCTGTGTGGATTTTATTTCCTATACATGATGACCCTTATGCTGGGGTTTTACACATTGGTCCGGTTCTTTGGCTGTTACGCCAAGGATAGAGGCAAGGAATTTGTCTGCATGGCCGGACGGATCATTGGCGCCTACTGTTTGGGTATCGGGTTGAGCGCACCACTGTTTTTGCCGGGGATCATAGGATATCTTTCTTCCGGCCGCACAAGCGGTGCGGAAACAACGCAAAACTACCTCTCCTATGGGTGGAACTATTACCGTGATAATTTCTAAAGCTGGTGGCGCCGACTGGAACTTGGTTTTCGCTGGCGCTGGCGGCAATTGTGCTGTTTGCTGTTGTTCTCCTCCTGATGGGACGCAAAAAACGTGGGACGTTGAAGGTGCTGTTGGCGATCTGTACCCTGCTTTATGTTCTGCCTTTTGGTGGGTACATGATGAACGGGTTTTCCTATTTTGTCCAAAGATGGACATTTGGAGCGGCGTTGCTGCTTGCCTTTATCGTAGTGGAGATGCTTCCGATCTTATTACACTTAAACTTGAAGCAGCAGCTTACTTGTTTTGTCGTTTTGTTTTTATACGCGTCTTTTGTACTTGCCAACGCTAAGGTTCGAAATATCTATCATTTGGCGGGCGTCGCTATGCTTGCAATTACCTTGGTAGTGCTGCTGATGGCTGACGCTATTCAACGGGGGAAGGGCACAAGAGACATTGCGGAGCGTAATGTCTCTCTCATCCTATGTGCAGTCCTGGTTGCGGGAAATGTGAGCGTCAACGCAGTTTTTAAGATGGCGGATGATCAGGGCGGTCAGATCAAGCAGTATCGAAGTTGTGGTACAGAAACAAGTATGTTGGAAACGGCAATTGAAAGAGAGGCGGAGCCCTATTTGGCCGAGATGGCGGGGCGGTTTGACAGCTCGTCATTCACAAGAAATGTGGGGGCGGTCTGGCGTGTTCCTACGCTGAACGGTTATTGGAGCATTATTAACAAAAATATAGAAACCTTTGGGGCGAAGGTTGAGAATGTTGACCGAAGGTTTTCAGGTGTCTCTATTGAGGGGATGAACGGGCGCACTGGTATTGATGCGCTGTTTTCCACAAAGTATGTTATCGAGCCGAGGGACAGAGCCCAGTATGTCCCCTATGGGTATGTCCCATTAAGGGAGACACAGCGAGGGAACTTAATTTACGAAAACCAATATGCCCTTCCATGGGGATACACCTACGACAGTTATATCACCGCTGATGAGCTGGACGGGCTAAACGGCTTGTGGGTGGAGACGGCGATGCTGCAGCATATTGTGCTTGATGACAACACGCAGTTTGTGGCGCATGGAACGGTAGAAAATCGCATTCAGAAAATACCGTATCGCGTGGTGGAAAGCCAGGATGTTTCGTGGAAAGATGGGGTCCTTACCGTCAACAAAAACAACGCCAACATGACGCTGGAATTCCAAATGCCGTCAGGGACAGAGGGGTATCTGCGGCTGGAGAAATTTAAGACAAGTTCTCGTGTAACAGCTGAGACCCTGACCGTGGCGTGTCATGGGGTTGAGCGGAATGTGTATGTTACGCAGGAAGCCTACACGTGGCATGATGGTCGGGAGAACTATCTGACAAATTTAGGGTATTGTGAGCAGATGCGCGACACCTGTACGATCACATTCCCCAATCGGGGAACTTATAGATTGGATGATATTCAACTCTTTGCCCTGCCCATGAGCGAGTATCCGGCACAAATCGAGGCCCTTCGGGCAGAACCCTTGGAGAACATTGTGTTTGAGGCGAACCGCGTCACGGGAACAGTGGAACTGTCAGGAGACAAAATCCTCTGTCTGAGCATCCCATACAGTAGCGGCTGGTCGGCCAAGGTGGACGGCCAGGAGGTGAATATCCTCAGTGGCAACTATACGTTTATGGCCTTGCCATTGACCGCGGGCCACCACGATATTGAATTTACTTATTGCACACCTGGGCTGAGGGCCGGAATAGCCGTAGCATTACTGTCGGTCTGCGCCGTAGGATATCTCGTATATGCAAGTAAAAAAAGGCCTTTCGCTGATGGCGGCCTGGAATGACCAGCGCTGCGGTGGTTCTTGATATACTTTGAGGGAGATGGGTATCATATGCTAAAAGATCAGATTACTTCCTATATTCGTGCGCATAAAGCGTTTGTTATGTATGGATTGATCAGTGTTTTTGTAACGGTGATCGATGTTGCAGTTACCGGATGCGCGGAGTTGGTTTTGTCTGCTTATGTCTTAAATGGTTCAAACTCGAGGGCTGTCCCGGTTATTGCTAACACAATCGGTGTTGTGACAGGATTTATCATTCAATATTTTCTTACCGCACGGCACGTCTATAACGTGACATCCGCAAAATCCTTTGCCATATTTCTGGGAACCTTTTTTATGAATTTGTTTTTTGCAAACGGGATCATTTATATTTTCCGTTCCCTCATTTTTAAAAATTCAAACGACCTGACTGTGTTTTTAATCAGTAAAGCCGCGTCCATTGTCCTTCCGTTTTTCATCACGTATTTTATCAGAAAACATCTAATGCCGACAGGTGAGGGGGAGAAAAGTAAATGAGCAGAATTTTTGCGATCTTGCCATGTTACAATGAGGCGCTGAATATCGGCGCATTGATCGACGAGTGGAACGCACAGAGAGCCACGCTTTCAGCGGAAGGCTATGAGCTTACCGTGGTGGCAATCGATGATTGCAGCACAGATGATACAAGCGAGGTTATTGCGCAGAAGGCCGCGCAATACGACAATGTTGACCTCGTGAAACACGAGGTCAACAAAGGGCTTTGCGGCGGGTTAAACACAGCGATCTCATACTTTTTGGAGTGCGGCCAAAATAGCGATCACATGGTCCTTATGGATGGAGACAACACACACGATCCGGTGTATGTCCACGCTATGTTAAAGAAATTGACTGCGGAAAAGAAGGATTGCGTCATCGCTTCCCGATACTGCAATACGTCAAAGGTCGTGGGGGTTGCCGCTCACCGGGAATTTATGAGCGATATGGCAAAGCTGTATTACAGCTTTGTCCTTCGCGTTCCAAACGTGAAGGATTATACCTGCGGATACCGTGTCTATACCTATCCCATCATCAAAAAGCTGGTGGATCGCTTTGGCAAAGACCCCATTGTAGAAAAGAGCTTTGCCTGTATGATGGAGCTACTTTATAAATTGTACATTGTCGGAGCCGCCTTTGATGAAGTCGGTTTTGAACTGCGGTATGACTATAAAAAAGGAGCCAGCAAGATGCGCGTATTTACCACAATGAAGAAGAGCCTGTCTACGGCCATTCTTCTTAAAATCAGACACAAGAAAGCAGGTTAAACAGGAAATTTTCATCTCAAATACCCTATTGTATGGCTCTCAAGGTAAACATACTTAAACTGTTTTTGAAGAAGCTTTTGCTCTTGAGTATTGAAAAATATAATAATTTCGAGAAGAGGATCATGATGAAGACGATAATTAAAACTACGCAGGTTTTGGACCTGGCGCATACTCTGGCGGGGGAATATCTTGCCCAATTTGAATACCCCTGGCAGGCGCTGGATGGGATCAAGGAGCTGATCCTGGCCATTGGCCCCACGCTGCCCAAGGACAAATACGAGGAGTGCGGCCCCGGCGTCTGGGTCCACAGGAGCGCCACGGTGGCGCCCACGGCCTATTTGGGCGCTCCCTGCATCATAGGAGCGGAGACCGAGGTGCGACACTGTGCCTTTATCCGCGGTTCCGCGCTGGTGGGGGATCACTGTGTGGTAGGAAATTCTGTGGAACTGAAGAATGTGATCCTGTTTGACAATGTGCAGACTCCCCACTATAACTATGTGGGCGATTCCATTCTGGGCTATAAGAGCCATATGGGGGCAGGCTCCATCACCTCCAATGTGAAGTCGGACAAGAGCCTGGTGGTGGTCAAGGATGGGAGAGAGGAACTTCCTACCGGGCGGAAAAAGTTTGGTGCCATTCTGGGAGACTACGTAGAAGTGGGCTGCAACAGCGTTCTGAATCCGGGGACGGTGATCGGGCGCAGGTCAAATGTCTACCCAACGTCCTGTGTTCGTGGAGTGATCCCGGCGGATAGTATTTATAAAACCGGCGGAATCATTGTGGCAAAGCAGAAGAGAGCTTGACATGAGACTTGTCTGCCCTATCGGCAGTTTATACCGAAACAGTATATATGGAAAGGGAGCGTTGCAGCTTTTATTCTGCAACGCTCCCGATTTATTTTTAGGGTTATCCCCGCAGGGCGAGAAGCTCCTGGGTGATCTCCTGGGCCTGGGCGTAGACACCGTCAAAGTCCACGTGGGGATTGTAGAAGCTCTCCAGCACGTCGTGCTCGGCCTTGGCCTGGGCCAGGGCGGCGGTGCCCTCGGAGAGGAGGGCGGCGGAGACCCGCCGGGAGAACTTCAACCGGGATTTGAACTGCTTCATGGTCTCGCCGTCGGCCATGGCGTCCACCCGCACCCTGCGGTAGGGCCGCCCAGTGTAGGGGAGGGCGGGGGTGGAGGTGACAAAGGCCAAGCCCAGCTCGGGGACGAGCAGATGCTCCGCCCGGTCAGGGAAGAGGGGAGAGGGGCACAGGATCACGTCATACCCCGCCGCCATGGCTCCGGCGGCCAGGGCGGTGAGCATCCCCGCCCCCAGAGCGTAGGTGTCGGACAGCTCGTAGACCCTGCGGCAAAGGGCGTCCACCGTATCAAAGAGACACACATGACCCTGACAGGATACCGCACTCAAAAACCGCTGAACAGCGTGACCCGGTTCCCGTCCGGTCTTTTTGACCTCCCGGCTCAAAATGCCCCTGGCCCGTTTGGCCAGCTTGGCCTCCAGGGTGGGGGTCAGAAGCAGGGCACGGTCATCCTCCATGAGCTGGGCCGCGGCGGTGAGGCAGCGGTAGGCACGCTTATAATGGCTCTGATAGCCCACGGTGGCCTTTTCGATCTCAGGGCGCAGGGGGGCGAGGGCGGCGTGGTCGTAGAACCGCCCGAGGTTTACATAACTTTCAACCACGCCAGGAAGCTTGGGTTCCATCACATGGGGCGCGGTGGCATCTACGATAGCGGCGCCCAAGGCGGGGAAGATGACGGCGTCCAGGCTGTCTGGGTCGCCAGAGCAGACGATGTACTCGGCCTTCTCCCCCGCTTCCTCTAAGGCAGCGCCCACCCGGCGCATGAGGGAAGATTTGCCGCAGCCGGCCCCGCCCTTCAGGAGGAAGACCCGCCGGGCCTGGGCGGGGGGAAGCATTTGGTCATACAAGGAGTAAAACCCTGAGGGCGAGTTTGCCCCCAGGAAAAAGGTAACTTTTTTATCCATAAACGACCCTCCGTTTAAAAATTTTCTCATCCCAACCTATGCCGGGGGGGCAAGAGTGGTGAAACCACAGGGCAAAAACCCCTGAAAAGCCGTCACCTTGCAAATTGACAGGGAAGCACGGGAATGTTAAAATGGCCTTGCAGAAAAGGGAATGAAAGCAGAGAGGCCGAAAGAGACGTTTTGCCTCCACATCGGAAAGGAGACCACTATGCGTAAATTTGAAACCACCGTGCAGGAACTGAAGGACGGCGTTCTCAAGTCGGTGGCCCAGTTGGCCTGGGAAGGAAAACTCACCACCGGGGTATTGGATATCCCGGAGAAGTTGATCCCCGGCCCGGAGGCCAAAATGCGCTGCTGTATTTATAAGGAGCGGGCGGTCATCAATGACCGGGTCAAGATGGCGATAGGGGGCGACAAAGCATATCCCGCCATGGTGGAGGTCATGAAAGTGGCCTGCGACGAGTGTCCGGTGACCCAGATCGAGGTGGGACCCGCCTGCCGGGGATGCATTGCCACCCGGTGTGTCCACACCTGTCCCAAGGAGGCCATCTCCATTATCAACCACAAGGCTACCATCGACCACAGCAAGTGTATCATGTGCGGCAAATGCGTCAGCGCTTGTCCATACAGTGCCATTGAAAAGCACCAGCGGCCCTGTGAGCGGGGCTGTGTCCCCGGCGCTATCTCCATGGGGGAGAATAAGAAAGCGTCTATTGACGTCAATAAGTGCGTCTCCTGCGGCGCGTGTACTTATCAGTGCCCCTTTGGCGCCATCATGGATAAGTCCTACATTGTGGATGTGATCCAGATGCTCCAGGGAGCCGAGCGGTGGGACTTCCGGGTCTATGCCGTGGTGGCGCCCTCCATTGCCGGTCAGTTTGCTCCCGCCACCCTGGGCCAGGTAGTCACCGGCCTTAAAATGCTGGGCTTCCACGACGTGGCCGAGGTGGCTTTGGGCGCAGACATGACCGCCGAGGCCGAGAGCGAGGAGCTACTGGAGAAGGGGCGGCTGCTCTCCTCCTGCTGTCCTGCCTTTGTGGATTATGTGGAGAAGAATTTCCCCGACCTGGCCCCCCTCATTTCCCACACTCCGTCCCCCATGGTGATGATCGGCAAGCGCATCAAGGAACGGGACCCCAGGGCGCGGGTGGTTTTCATCGGCCCCTGCGTAGCAAAAAAACGTGAGTACCAGCTGGGCAAGACCATGGGGACCGTGGACTGCGCCCTGACCTTTGAGGAGCTTTATCCTCTCTTCGCGTCCAGGGATATCGACCCCGAGAACCTGGAGGAGACTCCTTTGGACGAGGCGTCCGGCTTTGGCCGCTCTTTCGCCCACTCCGGCGGCGTGGCCGCCGCCGTGGCACAGGGATTGAAGGAGAAGGGGATCTCTGAGGAGAAATTCCAGCTTCGCTCGGTGTCGTGCTCCGGCCTTGCCGCCTGTAAGACGGAACTGATGAAGCTCCGTGCGGCCCTTAAGACAGGCAACCTTGAGGCTGTCAACTTTATTGAGGGCATGGCCTGTGAGGGAGGCTGCGTCCAAGGCCCCGGCATCCTGATCCGTTCCCCCAGGAATCAACAGGACGTGGAAAAGCACGCCCAACAGGCGGACGGACGGACCATTGCCGCCGCAGTGACCGGGGAGGACGGGAAAAAGCCCGCCAAGGGAAAGAAGACCCCCGCCGCTTCCGCCAGTAAGTAAGCGGCAGATATAGTTTACATAATATTTAGTTTACATAAAAAATACCCTCTGGCTTTGACCAGAGGGTATTTTTTGCTGTATCTATAAATGGGGCATACTTTTTATCTGCTGAAGGGAAGGAGCCACCCAACACGGAAAAGGGAGACCCCAGCCTTTTCAATCCAGGCGAAAATCCTCATCGGACAACTTGGAAAAGTCCGGGGTCGCCGGCTTGGGGGGGACCCGCTTCAGGGGATCATAGCGAAAGCTGCCGCAAGCGCTGCCGGGGGTGACCACGCCTCTTTTGGCGCAGAGGATGCTGCCGTCGTCCAGGGGCGCCCCCTTGGCACAGTATACGCATCGGGGTTCGATATTCGTTTCAAACAGCTTCTTTTTGCCAAACATAGTTATGGCCTCCTTGGTGGAGAGTACCAGTGTAATACCGCCATGCAAATTGCGCTGCAATTTGCAGCAGCGGAGCGGCACAAAGTTTTGCTAAACTCGGCCTTTGGCCTCGTAAAGCAAAACTATTGTACCACAAGGGCACAGAAGATTCACTAAGCTCGCTTTGCTCGCAAAGTGAATCTATTGTACCACGATCTTTCTCTTTTTTCCACAGGTTTTTCCGCCCAACCTGATCCCTAAGGCAGCGAAGAGAAAAAAGAGCAAAAACACTATCCAGGCCGCGACGGTGGAGATGGCGAGGGCGGTATAAAAATCTGTCCCCGCGATCCCCTCCACCTGTTCTGCCAGATAGGTGGATACTTTTTCCTCCAGGGGGAGAGCCCGGAAGAGAAGAGCAGTGAGACCGGCGGAAAAGCAGCCATGGAGAGCCTTTCCGGCAATGTAGGTGCGGACGTTCAAACCACTTTCCCCCAAAAAGGAGAGGACCTGACAATGGACGGAAAGCCCCGCCCACCCCAGCACAAAGGCCGCCATAGCGGCCCTGCCGCTGAGGGAGCCGCTGCCGGTGAGGGCTGCCACCCCGGAGGACAGCTCCAGTACCCCGGTAAGGAGCCGTTGGCCCCAGATCTCCGTAAAGCCCAGAGGGGCAAACATTCTGCCCAGCAGCCGGGCCAGAGCGGGAAGAATCCCAGAGAGAAAGCATAGCCGGATGATGACGGTGAAGCAGACCACAAAGGCACAGATATTCAGCGTGGAGGTGAGCGCGCCCTTTACCGCCCCGGTGAAGGCGGAGGAAAACCGCTCCACACCGATGGAGGGAGAGGGGCGGAGGGTGCGTTCAGCCTTATCCCGCCAGTGGTAAAACCGAAACACCAGTCCTACGCACACAGAGGCCAGAGCATGGGTGAGGCAGAGGAGCAGCCCCACACGGCTGTCGGCAAAAATTCCCGCCCCTACCACGCCCAAAATGAAGGCGGGGCCGGAGTTGTTGCAGAAAGCCAGCAGCCGTTCGCACTCCGACTTGGTACACTGCCCCGACTGGTAGAGGGTGAGGGCGGCCCGGGCGCCCACGGGGTAGCCGCCTACAAAGCCCAGGGCCAGAGCGGCGGCACAGGAGCCGCCCACGTGGAACAGCGGGCGCATCACCGGCTCCAGCAGCCGTCCCAAATAGCTTGCCAGGCCCAGGGAGATCACCAGCGAGGTGAGGATGAAAAAGGGGAAGAGGGAGGGAATAATGACATTATAGCACAGCGCCAGCCCCTCCTGGACGGCGGCGCTGGTCTCCTTGGGCCAACAGATGAGAGCCAAGGCGCAGCACAGCAGGGCCGCGGCGGCAGCGCCCTCCCGCCAGTGCCGCTTGCTCAACAGTCCGCTCAAAAAAACCACCCCCACCCAGCAAAAATACGCGGTGGGGGCGGGAAATATACGCGCTTATGCCCGGAAAGCAGCCTCGAAAAGGGCGTAATCCTGTTCCAGCTTGGGCCAGAGGGGATACCCGCCCTGGTGCAATATCCAGTCTACAACGACGCCCCGAAAGTGACGGAAAAAGAATTCGGCAGTCCAGGCCGGAGTGCGTTCTGGAGTGAGGACTTGCTCCGCCGAGAGTTCCCGGAGGCACTCCTCCATGGTCCGCAGAGTGTAGCGGTTGGGGGAGAGGGAAGCGGCGGAGGCGGGATCGGACAGCCGCCGGGTGTAGTAGAGGGCCATGGTCTGCCAGCCCATATCCTCAGTGTAGGCGGCGTAGGAGCGGACCAGCGCCTCCAGCCGCTCCAGAGGCGGGGCGGAGGCATAGGGTCCCATAGCCTCCTCCAGATAGGCGTCCAGAGAGGAAAAGCCCTGGGTGAGCAGGTCTTCTTTGGAGGAAAAATGGTGGTAAAAGGCCCCGGTGGTCACTCCGGCAGCAGCGCAGACGTCACGAATATTGAGCTTATCAAAGCCGCCCTCCCTGGTCAGACGCACCGCCGCGTCCAGAATAGCCTTGCGGGTGGTCTGCGCGCGGTGCTGCCGACTGGTCTGGTAATCCATATGGGAGCCTCCTTGACAGAATCATAAAACATGGTATAATACTAACATAACATTGTTATGTTAGAGAAAATACGGCGAAAAAAGAAAAAACAATAACAAATTGTTGTTATGCCGCATAAACGCCTCTCTCCCAACACAGAGGAAGACGTAACAGCGGTGAGGGGTATGTATTCATTATAGAGGGACGGCGGCAAGCTGTCAATGAGAGGAAGTCATTTATGAATCCCGAAAAGATCGCGTTCCTATTGGATTCCACCGCCGACCTGGGGCCAAATGACCTGGCGGGCAAGCCGTTTTACGTGGTGCCCCTGCGCATCGCATGCGCCGATGGGGACTACAACGACGGCGAGACCATCAACAATCTGGACGTCTATGCCCGCCAGGAGGCGGGGGAGCTGCCCAAGACCTCCCTGCCCGAGCTTGCCCGCGTGGAGAAAGCGCTGGAGCAGATCAGGGATGACGGCTTCCAGAAGGTCATCGTGCTACCCCTTTCCTCTGGACTTTCCGGCACCCATAACATGATGCAGGTCATGTGTGATGAGTTTGGGGAGCTGGAGACGGCGGTTTTTGAGACCCGCAGCGGTGCTCTGGGTATCGGCATGGTGGCGCTCCAGCTCTGGAAGGAGATCGAGGCGGGCGCAACCTGGGAGGAGTTGAAAAATGGCCGGGTGGAGTTCCTGCTGCGGAACACCTTCCCCTACTTCTCGGTGGACACGCTGGAATATCTCCAGAAGGGCGGGCGCATCGGTAAGATCACCGCTTTGGCCGGGACACTGCTGTCCATCAAGCCTCTGTTGGGCTTTGCCGAGGATGGCCAGCTCATCAATGTGGCCAAGGCCCGGGGACGGAAGCAGGTGCCTGAGAAGCTTATCGAGCTGGTGAAGGCCAACATTACCGACCCTGGCCGTCCGTTTAATCTGGCGGTGGAGAACGGCGGCGACCCGGAGGGGATGTTGGAGCTGGGGGAGGAACTGAAGGCTGCCATCCCTGGGTGCAAGGATTTCTATACCGCCAACATGGACGCTACCCTTGCCACCTATGTGGGCCGGGGGATGCTGGGCGCCGCCATTCAGTTTTTGGCGTAGACGCGTTGCGGATCGGTAAAGAGTAAAAAATAAGACCGGGGCTTTCCAAGTGGAAGGCCCCAGTCCTTTGTTAGCTTTTATTTTACCACCGGCAGGGTGACGATGGCCTTAAAGAGGTCGCCGTCCACCTCCAGCCGGAAGGTCCCGCCCTGAAGCTCGGTAAGGCTCCGGGCGATGGATAGCCCCAGACCGCTGCCCTCGGTGGTCCGGCTCTCATCCCCCCGGACGAACCGCTCCATGAGCTGCTCCGGCGGGATGTTCAAAGCCTGGGCGGAGACGTTCTTCACCGACAGCACCGCGCTGCCCTCCCACTCCTTCAAGTCGATATAGATCCGGGTGCCCGCCATGGCGTATTTGCGGCAGTTGCCCAGCAGATTATCCAGTACCCGCCATAAGTGGCGTCCGTCAGCGGAGACGTAGATCTCCTCGGCGGGAAGATCGGGCACCACGGTAAGCTCGGCGGCGGCAAAGCGCTCGCTGTGCTCGCCAAGGGCCTGGTTGACCAGCTGCGCCAGTCCCAGCCGCTCCTTGTTGATGGCAATGGCCCCGGTGGATGCCTTGCTGGCCTCCACTAAGTCCTCGGTAAGCTTTTTCAGCCGTTGGGACTTTCGGTCCAGTACCTCGATGTATTCCTGGGCCTTTTCCCCTTGGATATCCTCCTTTTTCAGCAGGTCCACATAGTTGATGATGGAGGTGAGAGGGGTCTTCAGGTCGTGGGAGACGTTGGTGATCAGCTCGGCTTTCATCCGCTCGCTCTTCAGCCGCTCCTCCACGGCGGAGTTGATGGCGCTGCCCAGGTCGTTGAGCTGTTCGGCGTGAGAGCGCAGTTCCCGGCAAATATAGCGGTCCATGTCGTGGGTGTCGATGACCGTATCAGGCTTGCCGCCTATGATGGCCGCTGTGCCGTCCCGGATGG
Source organism: uncultured Oscillospiraceae bacterium (assembly GCA_910577415.1). GTDB lineage: Bacteria > Bacillota > Clostridia > Oscillospirales > Oscillospiraceae > Vermiculatibacterium. The sequence continues at coordinate 1,740 of CAJTLK010000011.1, read as the reverse complement.
TCTGCCAGCCCTCTGTCCAGCGGCACAGGCCATAGAGGACGGCGGCCTGGTAGGGGAGAATGAGGATGATGGTGCAGCCGGTGAGGACGGTGCCCACCAGATAGAGGAGGAACAGAATGACCACCCGGTGAGTGAGTTGCCAGCGGCCAAAGATGGTGGCCAGACCCCGGCCCATGGCCCGGAAGCAGTGGCCAATAAGTTTACATAATTTCCACATGACGGTGTTGCGGAGGAGGGTGTGGGCCTTGCACCGAGCTGCGGTTGACATAAGACCGGCCTCGCCGAGAGCAAAGGCCAGAACAAAGATGCCCGCGGAGAGAAGAAGGAGGACCTGGTAGCTGCTCTCATAGAAGAAGACCTCTATCGCCGCCTCTATGCCACAGGCGGCGAGGCCGGTGATGGCGCAGGCCATGGCGCAGAAATAGACGTCGTAGGGGATCTTATCCGACCAGTTGAGGACGAAGCCCTCCGCACCCTTTCTCCGTCCGGCACAGGACATGAGGAAGACGGTGCCCACCAGGCAGAGAACGGTGGCGGCCACGGCGAAGTAGAACCACACCGGATCGGTCTGGGAAGTGGTCTCATAACGGGCGGCATAAAAGCTATCCCGGACGGCAAAGGACTGGTCACAGCCGAACTCCAGGGCGTATTTGTTGACCTCGTCGGGGGTGTAGGGGCCGTCGGCATAGCCCTGCACCTGGTAGAGAATATTGCCGTAGCCATCATAGAAGATGGTGAGGAGCTGCTCATCATCGAACTGGGAGTAGGAATAGTCCCGCCCGGTGGGGTAGAGAGAACGGAGGGAGGAACCCACATACCCTACATTGCTCAGAGAATTTTCTCCGGCGGAGGAAAGGAGCAGCTCGCTGGTCTTGTTGTCCCGGACGGTGTAGCGGAAGTTGGTGTTGGCGACGTCCAGGGCGGCCTTAGCGGCGTCGTATTGCTGCTGTTCAAAATAGGTGAGGCTTTCCCCCCGGCGGATACGGTCATAGTAACGCAGCATGGACTCCAGAGAGGAGCGGGTGTCGTTCATGGCCGTATTGTAGGCGCGGGAATCGGTGTAATCCTGGGGCCGGAAGATGGAATCGTAGTGAGCCAAGGTGTAGAGCCAGCCCAGAGCAGCCATGGCGCCGCAGACAACGGTAAGTAAAAGAGCCAAGGCTTTGACCCAAAAGCGGGAACGGAAATCAGTTTTCATAGTCACACCTTCTCCATTTTATAGCCCAGGCCCCAGACGACCTTGATATATCTGGGGTTGGCCGGGTCGATCTCGATCTTCTCCCGGATGTGGCGGATGTGGACAGCCACGGTGTTCTCTGAGCCGAAGGCGGCGTCGTTCCACACCTGCTCATAGATGTGAGCGGTGGAGAAGACCTGGCCGGGGTGCTGAAGGAGCAGACGGAGAATATTGAACTCCAGGGGGGTGAGGCTCACCGCCTCCCCATCCACGGTGACGGCCTTGGCAGCGTCGTCCAGGACGATGCCGCCGTTGCAGAGGAGGCCGTCGTCGGGGGTCTCCTGGCTTTTGCCCCCCAGCAGGGTATACCGCCGGAGCTGGCTCTTGACCCGGGCAATAACCTCCATGGGATTAAAGGGCTTGGTGATGTAATCGTCGGCGCCGATGTTCAGCCCCAGCACCTTGTCCGCGTCCTCGCTCTTGGCGGTGAGGAGGATAATGGGCACGTTGCAGTTTTCCCGGAGCTTGGCTGTGGCCCGAATGCCGTCCAGATTGGGCATCAT
>CAJTLK010000010.1 GCA_910577415.1 uncultured Oscillospiraceae bacterium | reverse complement strand
GTCCTCTTCTGGTGTCTTTCTTGCTTCTTCACGTTGTTTAATTTACAAGGTGCACGCTGCTCCGCAGGTTGTCATAAAACCGCTGTAACCATTCTCGCCCAAAGGCTTAAGGCACTTCAATTTTACGCCGTCTCTCGCGGTGCCTTATTACTATACCAAAACGCCCTCCAAATGTCAACACTTTTTTTGATTTTCTTTCCGACTTTTTTTGTCGGCAAAATTTCCCCCAACATCTGCTTTCCCCGGCATTTTCGTGGCACTAAATATAGGTTGGCCCTTTTTTGATTCCCGAACCTTTTGTCCCAAAACCGCCAAGGCGGGAAAAACGATACCAAAGAGCAAATTCCCCACCAGGAACCACTCCACTACCATTTGCCATGCACCGCTTTTGTCCAGGCTGTCTGCCACCAGGATCGCCAGCGCCGGGAGGGTATACCCGACCCAGCGCCCCTTTTCCGGCGCCGCCCGCTCCCACAGGCTTCGGCACCCCCGTCCCAGCAGGGCCAGCAGGGCAAAGTCCGTCAAAGTCAGCACCGCCGCCAGGGCCGCCTCCCCCCGGCGAAAGGCGCCGGGCACCTCCACTCCCTGAAGGGCCATAAGGAACGGCTCCTCTATCTCCGCCGCCAGCTTAGGTCCAAAGATGCCCACCACCGTCAGCAGCAACCATGTCAAAGCAACGCTCCCCAAGATGGCCTTGCCGAAGCCGCCGTGCGTTTTTCCCCCGCAGGGCAGACACAGAGCAAACGCCCCATAGCCCGACAGGCTCAAACAAAGCAAAGCGCTGTATGCTATCCCCGCCGGGTCATCCCCCTCAGGAGGCCACAAATTTCGCCAATCCAGTCCCGGCGCCGCCAGGACCAGGGCAAAGGCCAGGGTCACCGCCGCCGTCAAGAAAAATATCCGCCCGGTCCGGGCCAGGGCCTCCTCCCTTCCCCGGCCCAGCCACAGGCAGATCGCCGCCGCCGTGAGAAGAAAAAACCACTCCGTCCCCGGCAGCAGCCGCCCCAGCCGCCGGGAAAAACCCTGAGCGCTGCCGCAGAGCAGCGCCAGTCCCCAAAGAAAATAGAGCAGCTGCGCCAGCCATCCAAACCCCAAGCCAAAGGCTCTCTCCAGTTCCCCTGGTAAACCGCGTTCCCCCAGTTCCCGCCACAGCAGACACACCCACAGTCCCACAGGCAAGGCCAGCACAGGCCCCAGCCAGCTCAGCCGTCCGGCGGAGCAAATGGGGCCCAGCAGCCCCAGTGCCGCCGGAAGGAGGGCAGCCAAAGCCAGCTCTGTCCTCTGCCGGCAGCTTACCCCATCAGCCCTTTTCTCCACGCCGCAGCTCCCCCTCCACCTGAATAGTCAGAGCGCTCACATCCAAGTTCTTATTCCTTTCCCAATCCCAAGGGGAAAAAAAGGCCGTCTCCCGGCCCAGGCCCCAACAATCCCAGCCCTTGTTCAGCGCGGCCTGAAGGACTCCGTTCCCCCAGGTCTCCAAAGCCTCCCGGCTGGGCCGCCCCTCCGCGGCCCGTGCAATAAGCGCGCAGTTGAGCTTCCCCTCCTTTGCCCAGCACCGGGAGGAGATCAGCTCCACCCCACCGTCCGGCAGGGTCACCGCCTGACCACGGACCTTTCCGTTGAGCAGGGCCGCACCCAAGGCTGCGTCAGCCTCTAAATACCCTGCCACGCCCTTTTCCCCCAGCGCCGCCCAGCCCGCCGGAGCAAGCCGGCCGTCTTCACCGCTGGCCAGAGCGGGAACGAGAGCGTACTCCCCCTCCGCCAGCCGGGGCAAAACCTCTCCCACCGTGATCCCCCGGGGGTCCCGGCCTCCGGTCTCGGCAGCGGCCATTTGGGCGGATGCCTCCAACGCCGGTCCAGCTGCGCCCTTTACTATATATAATAATGTGTCCAGCCGCAGCTCCCGGTGTTCCACCACAAAATCCAATATTGGCTCCACATTCTGGCCTTCTCCCACCAGAAGTTGTTGGGTCTGGCCCAGGTAAGCCCTTCGGGCCGAGCGTTCCCGCAGGTCGCCGCAAGCGGCGGTAAGGCTGTCGCCCGTCCCCTTGAGTACCTCAGGCTCCTCGTTCTCCGACGAGCGCACCCCGGTAACGGCGGTAACAGAGACCTCCCCACCGCTATCCACCGCCAAGGCGGTGACAAGCCGCAAAGATTCCGGCTCCCTGGCCTGGGGCATGGCCCATATCCCCCCGGCGGCCAGAAACGCCGCCAACAGCAACGCCCATTTGTGACCGTTCATCTTTGCCTCCTCCGATTTTCCGACTTCAGGTGAGCTGGGCGGAGCTTGTCCTCCGGCAGGGGCTGCCGCAGCACAGGCTCTCCCTGGGCAAAGGGTTCCAGGTAAGCCGCGCCAAAGCTCTCCAAGGAGGCCAGATGCCCAATGAGCAAGGCCGTCCCCGCCGTTACGCCGAATAACCCCCCCGTCCCCGCCAACAGGGTAAACAGCAGCCGCCAGATCCGCAGCGCCCCCGCAAGGTCCTGAGACGGCATCGTATACCCGGCGATCCCCGCCGCGGCCACCACCACCAGTACTGCCGGGGAAATGAGCCGCGCCTCTACTGCTGCCGAGCCGACCACCAGGCCGCCTAGAATGGACACAGTCTGGCCAATGGACTGAGGCAGGCGCAAACCGGCCTCTTGCAATATTTCAAAGGCCACCAGAAGAAGCACTGTTTCAAAAAGCGCGGAAAAAGGCACATCCCGCCGGGCCGCCGTGATGGAGAGGGCCAGCCGCAGGGGGATCATCTCAGGATGGAAGTTCACTACAGCCACATAGACCGCCGGCAGGTAAAGCGTCCCCAACAGGCACAGCCAGCGCAGCACCGCCAGGGACGAGGCCACCATCCAATTCTCCGAACGGTCCTCCGGCGCGCGGAGGTGGTCGCCCAAAACCGCCGGAGCCAAATACCCCAGTGGGATACCCTCCAAAAGGATGCCTATCCGGCCTTGGCAAAGGCCGTGACAAAAACGGTCAGGTCGTTGGGTGTACTGCATCAGGGGAAATGGGGTATCCAGTTCCCCTGCGATATATTCTTCCAGGTCTCCGGTAGAGAGAAGAGCGTCAATATCAATATTTTCAATGCGCTCTTCCATTGCCTTCACGACCTCCGGGTCGGCGATCCCCTCCAGCCACAGGATATCCACCGGCGTAAGGGTCTGCCGGCCCACGATCTGCTCGGTGATCCTCAGTTCCGGGGCCTTGACATGCCGCCGGGTCAGAGACGTGTTGGTTCGCAGATTTTCCACAAAGGAGTCCTTGGAGCCTTTGACCGACACCTCGTCCTCCGGGTCTCCAATGGAGCGCTTTTCCTCGGTGCCTACATTAAAGGACAAGGCCCGTTTTTTCCCTGGAAAAATGAGCAGGCAGTTGCCGTCAATAAGGTCGTTTACCGCGTCGGTCAGCTCATCCCGCTCGGTGACCGACAGAGAATACAGTGTGCCCGAGCGCATTTTTTCCCAGGCCACGCTCTCCCCCGCCTCCCCCAGGGTCTTATCCTGGGCCAGGGGACGGAGGACATAGTCGCTGACCCGCTCCATCCGTACCATTCCGGCGATAAAAACAAGGCTCAGGCGCAATGCCTCATTGCCCCCCACCGCCACGCTCCGGCAGTTGAAGTCCACACAATTTTCAAAAACCTCCCCCAGCCGCTCCGGGGTCAGAGGGCCATCCAGGCGAGGCTCCTTCCGCGGGTGGGGAGGGTCGTAGACCGGCTTTTTTGTAAAAAGGCCCATAGGGTCCCCCTCCTATTCCCCCACAGTGTCTCCCCTTTTGGAAAATTTTATGCCCTGCCGGGTTGCGCCCCGGCCTTTCCGTGGTATAATAGGATAGCTGTTAAATGTGTTATTCAGAAAGGAGTCCAGCCTATGGACTTTTACGCCAACGAGGGCAAGGCCGTCACCATTGAGGCCGGAGGCAAGACCTACGCCCGCCACGCCGTTGAGACCCACTTTGTTCAGGTGGGCGAGAGCTACATCGACCTGATTGAAAAATATGTCAAGCCCCTATACCAGCCCGGCGACATTCTCTCCTCCAGCGAGAAGGTCATCGCCCTGTGTCAGGGCCGGGTGGTCACCGAGGATGAATGCAAACCCGGCTTCTGGGCCACCCTCCTATCCCGGTTTGTTCATCAGACCTCCGCCGGTCCGGGGATGGGCCTACCCATCAAAATGCAGTTCGCCATCAATGTTTGCGGTCTGGGAAAGGTCATTTGGGCCGCCGTCTGCGCCGGGGTAGGCAAAATTTTCGGCAAGCACGGCGTCTTTTACGAAATGCTGGGTGAGGAGGTCTCCGGCCTGGATGGCTTTTACGGCGAGGATATCCCGGAGTATGAGCACATGGGCGTCCGGGTGCCCCGAGACCCGGACAAGGTCTGTGACGAGGTCTATGAAAAAACCGGCGTGGTCATGATGATCGTAGACGCCAACGACCTGAACGTGGAGCTTTTGGGCAAAGGGCAACAGCTCAAAGGCTATACCAAGGATCAGCTCCTGGGCCTCATCCGGGACAACCCGGCAGGCCAGGACCGCCAGCTCACTCCCTTCGTCCTCATCCGGGAAGTAAAAGAGTAACTCCTTTCTTTTCAGCCGTCAGGATTCCCTTGTAATCGGACAAGTCCTTTCTTTATCATGGAGATAACCCATGACAAAGAAAGGACTTGTTTTTATGGAGCCTTGGCACAGTAAAAGTCTGGCGGAGACCCTCTCCGCCCTGAATACTGACCGCCGCCGGGGCCTGTCGGCGGCGGAGGCGGAGCGGCGGCTGGCAAAGTACGGGCCCAATCGGCTCTCCGAAGCGCCGCCCCGAAACCTCCTTCTGCGCCTGCTGGACCAACTTAAGGACCCCATGATCCTGGTACTGCTGGCGGCGGCAGGGTTGAGCCTTTTTTCCTCGGGCGGGGAGGACTGGCTGGATAGCGTCATCATCCTACTTATCGTGGTGGTCAATGCCGCCATTTCCATCTCCCAGGAGAACAACGCCCAAAAAGCCCTTGCCGCCCTTCGGGAGCTGTCCGCCCCCCTGGCCCGGGTGGTGCGGGACGGCAAAGAGCAGCGGATCAATTCCGGCGAGTTGGTGCCCGGCGACCTCATTCGTCTGGAGGCAGGTGACCTGGTGCCCGCAGACGCACGGCTGCTGGAGTCCGCTTCCCTCAAAGCCGATGAATCCGCCATGACAGGGGAATCGGTGCCGGTAGAAAAGGATCCCTCTGTCTCCCTTCCCCCGGAGACCGCCCTGGGTGACCGCAAAAATGCGGTCATTGGTTCCACCGTTATCACCGCAGGCCGGGCCACGGCAGTGGTCACCGCCACCGGCATGGATTCAGAGGTTGGTAAGGTGGCTGGGCTACTCCTCAGTCAGGAGGAGGCCGAGACCCCGCTCCAGCAAAAGATGGGGGAAATTTCAAAGACTCTTTCTTTTATTTGTCTGTGCGTTTGCGCCGTCATGTTTGGGGTAGGACTTTTGGAGGGGCGAAATCTTCTGGATATGCTGATGACCGCCGTCTCCCTGGCGGTAGCCGCCATCCCAGAGGGTCTGCCCGCCATTGTCACCATTGTTCTGGCCCTTGGCGTTCAACGCCTTGCCAAGCAGGGCGCCATCGTGAAAAAGCTCCCCGCGGTGGAGACCCTGGGCTGCGCCGGGGTCATTTGCTCAGACAAGACCGGCACCCTGACACAAAATAAAATGACCGTTCGTCAGCTTTTCACCTTCCCCGGCCAGTCGGAGGAGGAACTGCTTACCGCCGGAGCGTTGTGCTGTGACGCCGTTCTGGACCGCGCCCAGGCCGTTGGCGACCCTACCGAGACCGCTATCGTGGAGTACGCCCTCCGCTTTGGCGTCAATAAATCCGATCTGGACCGCGCCCTGCCCCGACGAGAGGAGCTGCCCTTTGATCCTGAGCGCAAGCTCATGTCCACCATTCACCAAAAACCGGGCGGAGGCTACCTTCTCTGCGTTAAAGGGGCCCCCGACGTGCTTCTTGTCCGCTGTACCCTCCCCCCTGCTCAAAGGCAGGCTGCCCTTCGTGAAAACGACTCCATGGCCGCCAAAGCTCTTCGGGTACTGGCGGTTGCGTCAAAGGAGTTGGACGCTCTTCCCGCTCACCTCACCTCAGAAGCTCTGGAAAAGGGCCTTACCTTCCTGGGGCTGGTGGGGATGATGGACCCGCCCCGCCCAGAGGCCAAGACGGCGGTAGACCACTGCAGAGCAGCGGGAATACGCCCTATCATGATCACCGGCGACCACAAGCTCACCGCCGTGGCCGTTGCCCGGGAGCTGGGCATTTTCCGGGACGGCGACCTGGCCCTCACCGGGGCCGAGGTGGATTTTATGCCCCAGGATCTGCTGGAGCGGGACATCGAAAAATTTACCGTCTACGCTCGGGTCTCCCCCGAACACAAGACCCGAATCGTAGCGGCATGGAGGAAAAAGGGCGAGGTAGTCGCCATGACCGGGGATGGGGTCAACGACGCCCCTGCCCTGAAAGCCGCCCACATCGGCTGCGCTATGGGCAAGGCTGGCACCGACGTGGCCAAGGAAGCCGCCAATATGATCCTCACCGACGACAACTTCGCCACTATTGTCTCCGCGGTGGCTCAGGGCCGGGGCATTTACGCCAATATCAAAAAGGCCATTCACTACTTACTTTCCTGCAACATCGGAGAGATCCTTACCATCTTTGCGGCCACCGTTCTTGGCTTTCACCAAATGCCCCTGGTCCCGGTGCAGCTGCTCTGGCTCAATCTGGTAACAGATTCTCTCCCCGCCCTGGCTCTGGGGATGGAGCCGGCGGAGGAGGACGTGATGAAACACCGTCCCCGGGACGCCGCTGCCCCCCTCTTTGACCGTCAGTTTTCCCTCCGTCTCATTTGGCAGGGGATCATGGTGGGCGCCCTTACCCTCCTGGCCTACTTTCTTGGCGAGTACGTCCTCTCCGACCCCGGAGAGGCTTACCAGGCCGCAAATACCATGGCCTTTGCCACCCTCACCTTTTGCCAGCTTTTCCACGCCTTTGACGTTCGCAGCGAGCATTGGTCCCTGTTCCACATCGGCTTTTTCTCCAACCGGGCCATGAACAAGGCGTTTTTGGTGGGCCTCGTCATGCAGCTCTCGGTGCTGATCCTGCCGCCCCTCCAGCGGGTCTTTCAGACCGTCCCCCTGAGTCCCATGGAATGGACGGTGGTACTGGCCCTGGCCATTGCTCCGCTGGTCATCTGCGAGATCGAAAAGGCCCTTCGCCGCGGAAACGCCGCAGCCTAAACCCCTGTTCCAGTGCAAAACAACACTGGTAAAAAAAGTCTCGGGGAACGCCGCCGTTCCTCGAGGCTTTTTCTTTTATTTTACTTTGCGGGGCTTTCCGCCGGAGCGCTCTCTGTGGGGACCTTGCTCTCCGCCGGGCTTTCCTGCGGCGCCGCACTCTCAGTTGCTTTCCGGGCGGCCTCCCGCGCCTCATTGATGGCGGTGAGTCGGTCATAGAAAGCCTTGGGGTCCAGCGCCTCGTAGGCCGCAGTGGTCGTCACCTGGGCCTCTTTGACCCACTGCTCATTGAGCTGCTGGAGCTTGTGATCCGGGGTGCAGCTCATCTCCACCAACTCATCCAGCTGTTCGGCATCCAGCGGGATCCGCATAATAATATGGTAGCCGTAGGCAGTGGCGACAGGCTCGCTGATCTCCCCCTCTTTCAGGGCCAGGGCCCCGTTTTCAAACTCGGGCACCATCTGTCCGGCATAGACCAGGCCATAGCCGTCGGGGTAGTAAAGGTTGCCCTCCCCGTCCCGGCCATCCTCGCTGAACTCGTTCATCAGCTCATCGAAGAATTCCTCGCTGTCTCCATTTTCCCGAATACGCTGCCGCATGGTCTTGGCCCGCTCCTCCACCGCTGCGCGTTCCTCCTCGGTGTAATCCTCATAGGAGCCGTCGGCGTTGATCCTCCGGGTGGAGAGAAGGATATGCTTGGCAGCGTAAAGCCCTGCCTGCTCTTTGATCTCCGCTGCCACCTGATCCCGGTCAGCCTGGGTCACAGCCAGCGCGCCATCAGCCTCCAGCTTCTCTTTGATGCCCTGATTGAGAAAGTAGACCCGGTTCATGTTGATAAAGCTTTCCCGGCTAATGCACATAGCGTCCAGATACGCCTGGAATTCCTCCTCACCGCCCAGCTGCTCAATAAATTGCTGAAGCTGCTGGTCCATTCCTTCCTGCTGCTCAGCAGTAATGGTAACCCCCAGTTCCTCCGCCTTATCCTCCACCACCTGGTAGAGCTTGGCACTCTCCAGGGCGTCGGCTTTCAACGCCTCTGTCATGGTCGTACCATCGCCCAGCTTCTCATTCCAGGACGCGTCATCGGTAATTTGACCGTATTGTTGGGCAACCTGAATGGCATATACCAGCAGAAAAAGATACTCTTCCGCCGGAATGGCTGCGCCGTTGACGGTAAACAGCTCGGCGTCCCGGCGAATATCTGCGGCCTGATAGGCGATGTCATCGGCGTCGGCCATCAGCTTGCCGCCCCCGCCGGAGCAGCCCGCCAGCAAAGCCAGGGCCAGCGCCCCGGCGATCAATCTGTTCTTTTTCATGTACATCCTCCTTGCGCTTTGTGCGTTGGAAGCTATTGTACCACCTTTTTTCTGTCAAAACAACGAAAATCGCCGATGGTCAAGAATTGTTTACAAATTGGGTGTCACATTGGGGCTGTCACGCTGCAAGTCGCCCTGATCGCTTCGAGTTCTAACTCCTCCGACTACACAAAATCCCTCCGGGGCTTTTGCCCCCGGAGGGATTTCATTTCGCTTCGTCGTTAGCCTCTCAGCAGGCCGACTTTCCGCGCTTCTTTCAGCACTTCTCAAAAATAGTCGCCACACCCTGGCCGCCGCCGATACACAGGGTGGCAAGGCCCTTCTTGGCCTCGGGCCGCTTCTGCATTTCGTGGAGCAGGGTGACGATGATCCGCGCGCCGGAGGCGCCCACCGGGTGGCCGATGGAGATGGCGCCGCCGTTGACATTGACCTTGCTCATGTCGAAGCCCAGCTCCCGGGCCACGGCGATGGACTGAGCGGCAAAGGCCTCGTTGGCCTCCACCAGGTCGATGTCCCCGATCTTCAGACCGGCCTTGTCCATGGCCTGACGGGAGGCGGGCACGGGACCCACGCCCATGATCTTGGGGTCCACGCCGCCCTGGCCCCAGCTCACCAGCTTAGCCATGGGCTTCAGCCCGTACTTCTCTACAGCCTCCTTGGAGGCCAGGAGAATAGCGGCAGCGCCGTCGTTGATGCCAGAGGCATTGGCGGCAGTGACCCGCTGGACGTGCTTGTGGGCATCGTGGTCATGGATCTGGGTGGGAGTAAAGGTGTCCACGATCTCATCCTCCACGCCGTCGGGGCCCACAGGGAAAGCGCCCTTCAGCTTGGCAATGGACTCGGCGGTGACGCCGGCACGGGGGAACTCGTCCTTTTTGAACTCCACCATGTCCTTCTTCACCTTGACCATCACCGGGACGATCTCGTCGTCGAACTTGCCGGCAGCCTGGGCGGCCTCGGTCTTCTGCTGGGAGGAGGCGGCGAACTCGTCCAGCTCCTCCCGGGTGATGCCCCACTTGTCGCAGATGTTCTCGGCGGTGGTACCCATGTGGTAGTTATTGAAGGCGTCCCACAATCCGTCCTTGATCATGGTGTCCACCAGCTTCTTGTCGCCCATGCGGGCGCCCCAGCGGGCATCCATGGAGGCGAAGGGGGCGGCGGACATATTCTCGGTGCCGCCGCAGACGATGACGTCGGCGTCCCCGGCGAGAATGGCCCGGGCGCCCTCGATGACGCTCTTCATGCCGGAACCGCAGACCATGCCCACGGTGTAGGCGGGCACGGCATAGGGGATGCCGGCCTTCAGCTCCACCTGACGGGCCACGTTCTGGCCCTGGGCGGCGGTGAGGATACAGCCGAACATCAGCTCGTCCACCTGCTCGGGCTTCACGCCGGAACGGGCAAGGACTTCCTTCACCACTACGGCGCCCAGGTCGGCGGCGGGGGTGTTCTTCAGGCTGCCGCCAAAGGAGCCGACGGCGGTACGACAGCAGTTGACAACATAAACTTCTTTCATAATATGTTCCCTCCAAAAAGTAGATTGGGATCGTCCCAAGCTTGCGTAGCTTCTATTATATGCGTCCGACTTGAAAAAAGCAACAGTAATTTGTTAAATCTTTAACATTTTTTAGTCCCTTTCCAATGTGACAAAGAGAGGCTGACAGTCCTACGTCCCAGGGGCGGCAACAAAATAGAGGCAGAGCCGGAGGCGACCTCCGGCTCTGTCTTCTTTTTTTAGTTCTCCGCCGTATCCCAGGGGACCAGCGTCAGGCCGTATCCCATGCCGTCCAGAACGCTCATGGTCTCGGCGCCCGACTTCTGGAGGGCGATGTCCATGGTCCAGGTAGAGCTGTCCCGCTCGCCGTCGCGGTCAGTAAAGGTATAGAGGAACTGGAGGCACAGGTCGGTCTGATAGCAGTTCTCATACCGTTCCTTATTATCCAAAAGGTAACGGCGGCCCAGGTTCCCGGCTTCCATGTCCTTCTGTACCGCCTCCCAGAGGACTTTGGCCTGGTCGGCGTCCAAGTCTATCTGGTCGCCTCCTTTTTCCCTGTCTGGGTACTGCTCCGCGATGGGTTCCCCAGTGGCCGGATCAAGGGGAATACCCACGCCGTAGGTCTCATCCAGGTCGTAGAAACCCTCCCTGACATTGTTCAGCCAGCCGCCCACCACCTCAAAGCTGATCTCCGGGTCATCCATAAAGTCGGCCCGATAGAGCTTTTTTACCACACTGGGTCGGTTGAGAAATGCCTGGAGCTTGTAGTCATAGCTGGTGATGACGTTCAAGTTTTCGGCGGTAATGGGGATACTGTCCCAGTCCCGGCCCTTAAAGGTGCCGTCGGTCATTTCATAGGTCACGCTCAGATATTTTTCCGCATAGGTGTTGTAGCCGTCCTCATCTATACGGTCATAGTAGTTGTAGTCCTCTTCCCCCCGAAGTACGTTCAGGTCAGACAGCAAAGTCTTCTGGAAGTCCAGAAAGGCCTGAATGTCATCGGGATCGGTGATACTCAGGTAAGCGTGGTCCGCCCGGTCCCAGGGGGCAGAGCCAATGCCGCTGATGGAAATGCTTTTTACCTTCCCCGCGTCAGGGGTCCAGCGCTGGTAGCCGGTGAGATCCATCCGCACCCCCGCCAACAGCAAAAACATGCACGCCCCCAAGGCTGCCGGGCCCTTCCAGCCATCGGTGAAGACCTTGAGGGACTTTTTCAGGAACATCCGCCCGATGAAGGCACCCACCACGGCCCAGAGAGCTACCAGGCCAATGAAGATCCAGTTCTGCCCGGTACGGCTGAAAAACGCCTGGTAGACAGCGACGCCCCCGGCCAGGCCCAGGCAGAACCCCAGGCCGTACTGGAACACCGGGCGCATCCAGCCCACGGTGACAACGTCCCCCGCCCGCTCCAGTTCCCTGGCCCGGTAGACCCACAGAGCGATGGAGGTAAACACGGCGCACAGCACAAAGGCGTAGGCCAATCCCGCGGTGAGGCCGGGAATCTCCATCTGGCTGTACCGCCCCAGGTCGTTATAGACTGGCCGGGGAGAGAGCTTCCCGGTCAAATGCCACACTGGGGTACACCAGCGGGTGAGGTCGGAGCTGAAAAACCCGTTGCCGTCATATCCGATGAGCAGGGCGTCCAGAGTGACGTCGGTGAGTACCGACAGCCCCGCCACCAGCACGTTTAGGATGCCGTAAAATACCGGCAGGGCCAAAATGTGGCCGGTGAACATGGCACAGCACACGGCAAAGGAAAAGAAGAACAGCCCCACCAGGACCTGACTGACCAGCCAGGCTGCCGTGACGCCCAGCAGGTTAACTCCCCAGAAGGCTCCCGCCAGTGCGGCAATGACCGCCACCGCAAGACCGGGGACTAGGAAAAATCCGAGACCCAGGGCAAAGTTGGTGAGGAACAGCCCCTCCCGGCGGATGGGCAGGGAGTGCATAAAGCCCACGGCTTTACTATTCATTAAATAGGAAAACAGAGCCATGGCGAAGAGCAATCCGAAGAAGGCCCCCAGGGTGGCGGCGGAATCGGTGCAGCCCATGACCCAATCGCGCATGGTCTCAGCCCGGGCGGCAGCGTCCATCCGCCGAAAGCCCCAGCCCTGGATCAGGTACATATCCAAAATGAAAAATTGCAGTACGCCGTAGCCCACCCACAAGGGCCAGAAGCGAACGGCGTTTTTGCGGAAGAGGGCCATGCTGAACCAGCCCTGCTTTTCAGAGGATCGCGTCACGGACGGCATAGTCCTCACCTCCCAGCTCATAAATGAAGATCTCCTCCAGCGTCAGGGGCAGCGCGTCCATAAGGATGGGCTGGAAGGTGGCCAGCCGATTCTTGACCTCATGGGCCTTGCCCCGAATGATGAGGGTGTGTATCCGCCCCACCTGGGACACATGGAGCACCTCCATGTCGTCGGGGAGCTTGGGCGCTTCATTGGTCTGAAAGACCACCTGCATCTTTACCACATTTTCCTGTAGGTCGCTGAGGCTCCGCTCCACCAGCACCTTGCCCCGGGATAGGATGCCCACATGATCGCATACATCCTCCAGCTCCCGCAGGTTGTGGGAGGAGACCAGCACGGTGGTACCCTCTTGCTCCACATCCCCCATAAGCAGGGACCAAACCTGGCGGCGCATCACCGGGTCCAGCCCGTCCACCGGCTCGTCCAGCACCAAAATTTCGGGGCGGCAGCACATGGCCAGCCAGAAGGCTGCCTGCTTCTGCATTCCTTTGCTCAACCGCCGAATGGGCCGCTTTTCGTCTACAGTGTGGAAGATCTCCTTCAGCTTTTGATAGCGTTCGGAGTCAAATTTGGGGTAGACCCCCTTATAGAACCGGGCCATATCCCGGACGCTGGCGGACTCAAAATAGTAAAGCTCGTCGGGAATGCAGGCGATCTTCTCCTTCACCGCTGGGTTTTCATAGATGGTCTCCCCATCGCAGAGCACCACGCCGCTGTCTTGCTGGTACACGCCGGTGATATGGCGCAGAATGGTGGACTTGCCCGCGCCGTTGGGTCCTACCAGACCGTAGATGGCCCCGGTGGGCACCGTCATGGTCAGCCCATCCAGGGCACGGAAGCCGTCAAAGCTCTTTACCACATTTTCCACCTGGATCATACCTCATCCCCTCCTCTCGCGCCGCCTTCTCTGGTCCTTCTGACCCGTTGGGCCAGCTCTTCCACGCTCATTCCCAGAAAGACCAGCTCCGCCGTGGTGGAATCGAACTGGTCCAGCAGGGCGTCTTTTCTGACGTTGTCCCCTCCCCCGGCCTTGGCGGCGTAGTTGCCCTTCCCCGGTTCGGCGGTAAGGTAGCCCTCTGCCTCCAGCGCGGCGTAGGCCCGCTGGATGGTGTTGGGGTTGATGGCCAAACTGGCGGCCAGGGAGCGCACCGACGGCAGCTTTTCCCCCTGGGCGATGGCCCCGGTGACCACCAGCCGCCGAAGGCCGTCCCGCACCTGCTCATAAATAGGCCGGGCGTCCCGGTAATTGAGGCTTATCATGGCCTCCCTCCTTTCAGAAACTCCAAAACTTCGGAAAAACTGTATGGCGTTTCTTGGTACAGTCAGTATACCCGGAAAGGACCTTACAAAACAAGTAGCAAATCCTTACGAAAGCCTTACGTTTTTCGTAGTTTTCTCTTTTTTCCAGTGACAAGGCCGTGATCATCCTGTATAATGGCCCCATGGAAAGAGATCTTTGACCGCAGGGTGAACCGTGCTCCCTTTGCGCAGCATAAGAAAGGAGTCCTTTTATGCCGCTGACGCCTCTTATCGACCCCGCCAACCGCGCCGCCTATGTGGCGTGCGTCGCCGACCTGCTGGTGACCCCCCAGGTCCAGTCCATGCGCTCCCTGCCCCACCATCCGGGGGTGAACTGCTTTGAGCACTCTATCTTTGTCTCCTACGTAGCCTTTCGTCTCTCCCGCCGCTGGGGGCTGGATGAGCGTTCCTGTGCCCGCTGCGGGCTGCTCCACGACCTCTACCTTTACCGCTGGAATGACCAGAGCGCCCATCCGGGTCTTCAGTGCTTTGACCACCCGGTCTTCGCCCTTCGTAACGCCTCCGCCCTCACTTCCCTCACCGACAAGGAGCGCAACATCATTCTGGCCCATATGTGGCCCCTGGCTCTCCACCTCCCCCGCTCCAAAGAAGCCTGGGTGGTCTCCCTGGCCGACAAGCTCTGCGCCACCGCCGAGGTGCTGGGGGTGTGGAGGCGGCTGAAGATGCGCTGTATCCTGGCCGCCTGAATTTTCTGTCATATTGTCCACAAAAGGCCCGCAAATTCGCGGGTCTTTTTCTTTGTTTTCCTTTGTATTTCCCTTTACATTTCCCAGCGCGCTCTGATATAATAGTGGCGTTGTCAATTTGCCCCATTTTAAAATTTGATTTTGGGAGGCATTCCTATGGACCTTGCCGGTGCCATCGTATTTCTGCCTCGGGAGGGTGATCGCCGCTCCGTCATGCTGGAGCACGTCCTCTTTGACCCCGCTGCGCTTTGGCTCTCCTGTGCCCTGCAGCGTGAGGGAGCCGGCAAGTTTTTGGTGGTCTGTGATGACGCTGACCGGGATGCGGCAGCGGAGTGCTTCCCCGAAAATACCCGCTTTATCACCACCGGGGCCAAGGACGCCTCCCAAAAGCTGAGCGATTTTTTGGCCGAGGTCCCCGGAGCGGTGGCTGTGATCACCCGCCCTGTCCTTTTGGCCTCTGAGGGTGGTTCCTTCGATCTGGGCGGCAAGCCTCCCGCCGACTGTATTTTTACCATCCGTGGCGCCGCCCTGTCCTCCGCCCTCCGGGACGGGCAGGATTTTGATACCGCCCTTACCGCTCTGGGCGACTCCAAGCCCTGGCAGGGCCGGTTTTTGCTTTTGAAGTCCGACCTGGGCTACCGGGCCACTACCATGGAGCCTATGGCCCGTATTCTGGGTGTGGAGCGGCTGATTAACGCCGGCGTCCGTATCCTGGACACCGAGAGCGTCTACGTAGGTCCCCAGGTCACAGTGGCCGAGGGAACTACTCTCCTTCCCGGCGTCATTCTCCGGGGCAAGACCTCTATTGGTCCGGGCTGTGAGATCGGGCCAAACACCATGATCCGGGACTGTACCATCGGCGCACGGGTCACGGTGAACGCCTCCCAGCTCAATGAATCCACCGTAGACGACGATACTGCCGTGGGTCCCTTTGCCTATGTCCGCCCCCACACCCATGTGGGCAAGGGGGTCAAGGTGGGAGACTTTGTGGAGCTGAAAAACTCCACCATCGGAGATGGCACCAAGATCTCCCATCTTACTTATGTAGGTGACACCGACGCCGGAGCGCACATCAACTTTGGCTGCGGCACCGTAACGGTGAACTACGACGGGACCAAGAAGTTCCGCACCGTTATTGGCGACCATGCCTTTATCGGCTGCAACACCAACCTGGTGGCCCCCGTCACTGTGGGAGAAGGCGCCTACACCGCCGCAGGCAGCACCATTACCGAGGACGTGCCCGGAGACTCCCTGGCCATTGCCCGGGAGCGGCAGACGGTGAAAAAGAACTGGGTCAAACGCCGCCGCAAGGGCTGATCTTATGCTCTATCCCCAGGGGGGTAAAAATAAACGAGAGATACAAATGAGAGAGGATGTGGAGTGACATGATAGCCCACGGCAAGGACATCAAGATCTTTTCGGGCAACTCTAACCGCGCTCTGGCCCAGGCCATCTGCAAGCATCTGGGTACCGACTTAGGCGCGGCGGAGACCGGGCGGTTTTCTGATGGCGAGACCTTTTGCTCGATTTACGAGACCGTCCGCGGCTCCGACGTGTTCGTCGTCCAGCCCACCTGCTCCCCGGTGAACGACAACCTTATGGAGCTGCTCATTATGATCGACGCCCTGAAGCGGGCCTCCGCCGGGCGTATTACCGCCGTGGTCCCCTATTTTGGCTATGCCCGTCAGGATCGAAAGGCCAAGCCCCGGGACCCCATCTCCGCCAAGCTGGTGGCCAATATGATCACCGCCGCGGGGGCTGACCGTGTGCTGACTATGGACCTCCACGCCTCCCAGATCCAGGGCTTTTTTGATATCCCTGTAGACAATCTGCTGGGCGCTCCCATCTTCGCCCACTACTACCATGACCGCTTTGTGGGTCAGGAGGATTCCACTGTGGTGGTCTCCCCCGACGTGGGCAGCGTCTCCCGTGCCCGTTCCTTTGCTCAAAAGCTGGGTATGCCGCTGGCCATTGTGGACAAGCGCCGCCAGAAGGCCAACTCCTCCGAGGTCATGAACATCATCGGTGACGTCCGTGGCAAGCAGGTGGTCCTCCTGGACGATATGGTGGATACCGCCGGCAGCCTCTGCCACGCCGCCCAGGCCCTGGTGGACATCGGCGGGGCCACCGAGGTCTACGCCTGCGCCAGCCACGGCGTTCTCTCCGGCCCGGCCTATGACCTCATTGAGAAAAGCCCCATCAAGGAGCTCATGTTCCTGGACACCATCCCGCCCCGGGAGACCAACAGCGAAAAGATCAAATACCTCTCCGTGGCCGACATCTTTGCCGAGGCCATTGAACGCATCTATCAAGAGGTATCTGTCTCAAAACTCTTTAACTGAGAAGCGCGGGGCGGGAGCACTCCCGCCCCGCTTTTTATTTAGCAGAGATCATCCTTTCTGTGCTCCTCAACAATGGAGGCAAGTATAATGAAAGATTTAAAAGAGCTGTGGAAATTATATTGGGAAAATCCGATTTTATTTGCCACTACCCTCATAGCGACAGCGGTCGGCGCCGCCTTTGGCGTTCTTGCTTATTATGGCGGCTGGCTTGGCTAAAACACTGCGGCAAGGGAGGGATCACCCCTATGTTTTTTAAGAAGCCTTCCAATATCACCTGGCTGGTGGTGGGGCTGGGCAACGTGGGCGAAGCGTATGAGAATACCCGCCACAACGTGGGCTTCGAGGTCATCGACGCCATTGCCGACAAGCTGGATATCCCCGTCCAGCGGCTGAAATTCAAGGCCCTCACCAACACCGCCACATTGGGCGGGGAAAAGGTGCTGTTGATGAAGCCGGTGACTTACATGAATCTCTCCGGCGAGGCGGTGGAACAGGCGGCGGCTTTTTACAAGCTCCCCCCGGAGCGGGTGCTGGTCATTTCCGATGAAGTCGCCCTCCCACCCGGCAAGCTCCGCATCCGTCCCTCCGGCTCCGCCGGTGGGCACAATGGCCTGAAAAACATCATTGCCCATCTTCATTCGGAGAATTTTCCCCGGCTCCGCCTGGGCGTGGGGGGCAAGCCCCACCCGGACTATGACATGGCCGACTGGGTACTGGGCCACCCCCAGGGAGAAGACCGAAAGGCCCTGAACGACGCCGTCTCCCGTGCCGCTCAGGCAGTGGAGGTCATTATTAAGGAAGGCCCCGGCCCCGCCATGAACAAATTCAACTGACCCCGCCTGGCCCGGACCTTTTCACCCCGCCCCAAATTTGGGCGGGGTGTTTTTACTTATTGCGTTATATTTTTATCTCTGATATAATGATTTTTATAAACGAAGAGGAGGGTTTTCCTATGAAGCGCCGCGTATTTTCCCTGTTGCTGACTCTGGGGCTGCTGTGCTCTCTCTTGCCCGCCGTCTCCGCCGAAGACGAGGAGGCCGTCTCCTCCTTTACCGCCCTGTGCGTGGCGAAGCCTGGACAGAGCGTCTTTCTGGACGAGAAGGAGTTTCAGCTTCTCTGCCGTCAGGCCACCGGCCACGACCTGGAAAGCGTTGCCTTCTCCTCTCTTTCCGCCGGAGTGGGAAAGCTCACCTGCCGTGGAGAGGGGGTAACGGCTGCGGACGCCTATTATATGTACCGCAGCCCCGCCATCTCCGACGTTTGCTTTACCCCTTATGCCTACTCTTCCGCCTCCCGGTTTGTCGGGCAGGCGGAAATGGCCTTTACCATGACCAGCGATAAGGAGGAGACCGTTTCCGGTACGCTGATCCTCTATGTCCCCGAGACGCCCACCCAGGCCGAGGAACCGTCTCTTATGGACAAGGCACTTACGGTCAAAGCAGGAAAACCGGTGGATCTATTCGATCATCTTCCCTCCACCGTCAGATACAAAAAAGGGACCACTATCTATATTGGAGAAGCCATCACCTCCGCCACCTTCCAGCTCCCCTCTTCCAGTCAGGGCAGCTTATGGCTGGACTACGATCATCCCGAAATTGCCCGGAAGCTCCTCCCGGATGAGGTCCTGTTCCCCGACAAGGCCCCAAATTATTATAACCTCACCTTTGTCCCCACAAGCCGGGAAGAGACCGAGGTCCGGCTTGTCCACACCATTTCCTCCGAAAAGAAGGATTTTAATGTCTGCCTGACCCTCAACTTCAAAGAAGACAAAGAGCCTGTTCGGCCTGGACCCGATATTCCCCCCGCCGGCATTGTTTCTCCTGTCATTCATTTTCAGGACATGGCCGGATGGGAATGGGCTGTGCCTGCCGCCGAATTTCTGGGTAAGAGCGGCTATTTCTCCAATGAGACCGCCTTCGATCCCGGTGGAGAGGCCAAGCGTATGGACCTGATCCACGCCCTGGCCTTGACGACCTACTCCAATTTTCGCCGGAACATGTTCCCCACGCCCGCCTTTTCCGATCTGCCCGACGATCCGGAGCTGGTCCAGTCCGTAGCGGCCCTTGCGGACCGGGGACTGGTGCTGGGCAATGGGGAGGGCCTCTTCCTTCCAGATGAGCACATTACCCGGCAGGACGCTCTGGTCATCCTCTACCGGGCCATGGCAGACCGTTCCAAACTTCTTCCCCTCTACGGAGACCTCTCCGCCTTTTCTGACGCCGGGGACGTGGCCCCTTATGCCCAGGAAGCCGTCACCCTTCTGGCCGCCAGGGGCATTGTCCTGGGCGACGGCACTGGGAATCTGGACCCTCTCTCTCCCATTACCCGGGCTGAGATGGCCTGTCTGCTCTACCGGGCCTTTGGGTAAGTTTCATATTCCTCTGTCCGAACTTTTTGAGAGAGTCGTCCCTGGGGCGGCTCTCTCTTTTTCCCTTGACCGTGTCCCATCCAAATGATATACTGAACCATCGCCCCCGCCCCTTTGGGCCGGGGCAATAGTTCCCCCGACACCCCCCTCCCCTCCGGGATGGGGGCATTTGGCGTTTCCGCCACAAATGTTTTTTGGAGGTTTTTATGAGGCAGCTTCTCTCCCTTCTCCGCTCCATCCCGGAATTTAATGACCTCCTTACCGCTCTGGACTCAGGCCGCTCCCCGGCGGCCCTTTCCGGCCTGTCCCCCACCCACCGGGCCTTTTTTGCCGCCGGTCTTCACGTTGAGACCAGCCGCCCGGTGGTCCTGCTCTGCGCCGACGACGCCGACTGCCAACGCTTTGCCGCCGATCTGACCTCCCTCACCGGGAAGCGGGTACTCACTCTCCCAGCCCGGGAGTTTACCTTTCACAATGCCGCAGTAGTCTCCCGTCAGTGGGAGCAAAAGCGGCTGGAGGTCTTTTGGGCCTTGGAGCAAGGGGACGCTCCCTTTCTTGTGGTCTCTGCCGAAGCCCTGCTTCAGCGCACCATTCCACCCGCTGCCTTTCGTCACGCCAGCCGCACCATTCAAATGGGGCAGCGGTATGATCTCAACGAATTGGCGGAATTTTTGGCTGCCGCGGGCTATTCCCGCTGCGACCAGGTGGAGGGCGCCGGCCAGTTTTCCCTTCGGGGCGGCATTTTGGATTTCTTTTCCCCCGCCCATCCTCTGCCGGTGCGGATAGAATTTTTTGGCGACGATGTGGACTCCATGGGCCTTTTCGACGTCTCCTCCCAGCGTCGGGCAGAGCAACTGGACAAGGCCGTCATCCTTCCCGCCGCTGAGGCTCTGCCCCAGCTTGCTCCCGGTGGCATGCCGGGTCTTGCCCAAGCCCTGGAAGCGCGCCGCGCCGACGCGGCAAAAAAAGGCGGGGCCTCCGACCAGCTGTTGACCACCCTGGCCCAAGACCGGGAACTCCTGGAAAACGGGCTCTCCTTCCCTGCCATTGACCGTTACCTGAGCCTTATTTACCCTAAGCTGGCTACCGCCGCCGATTACCTCCCCGCTGACGCCGCGGTGCTTATCAGCGAGTCCCCCCGTTTTATGGAGCGGTGCAAAAACTACCTCTGGCAGCTCAATGAGGACGTTACCGCTCTGGCCGAAAGCGGCCTTATGCTTTCTGAGCTGGGGCGGCTTTGCCGTACGCCGGAAGAGCTTATTTCCCTGCTGGAGGACTGGCCCATAGCCTATCTGGACTCCTTTACTTCTTCCCAATATCCCGCTCGGCCCCGGGCGCTGATGACAGTCACCGCCAAACAGCTGCCCTCTTACGGCGTTAGCCTGGAGACCGCCGTCTCCGATCTGAACCACTATATTTCCGCCGGGTTTTCCGTCATCGTCCTCTCCGGCACCGAGCAGCGGTGCCTGAATCTCCAGACCCTTCTCCGGGAACAAAAGGTCCGCTCGGCGGTGGACTTTAACCTCTCCGCCCTTCCCCCGCCCGGACAGGCGGTGATCTGCTGCGGCGGGCTATCCTCCGGCATGGAGTTCCCCAACTCTTCCTTTGCCATTCTTACCGAGGGCCAGGCCGCCCCGGTAAAGAAGAAGCGGACGAAGGCCCCCACCAACCGGGAAAAGCTCCACTCCTATGCCGACCTCTCCCCCGGCGATCTGGTAGTCCACCGCCAGTATGGCGTTGGCCGGTACCAGGGCATGGTAAAGATGCCGGTGGACGGGGTGGACAAGGACTATGTAAAGATCGCCTACGCTGGAGCTGATGTGCTCTATGTCCCCGCCACTCAGTTGGACATGGTGAGCAAGTACATCGGCGGCGGCGAGGACGCCAATGAGACCAAAAAGCTCTCCCGGCTGGGGGGCGGCGACTGGGAGCGGCAGAAGTCCCGGGCCAAAAAGGCAGTCCAGGACCTGGCAAAGGGCCTCATCCAGCTCTACGCCCAGCGGCAGCGCCAGCCCGGCTTTGCCTTCTCCCCTGACTCCCCCTGGCAAAAGGAGTTTGAGGAGGAGTTTGAGTACACCGAGACCGAGGACCAGCTGCGCTGCATCACCGAGATCAAGCGGGACATGGAGCAAAATAAACCCATGGACCGTCTTCTCTGCGGCGATGTGGGCTACGGCAAGACCGAGGTGGCCTTCCGTGCCATTATGAAGTGTGTTTTGGACGGCAAGCAGGCCGCCATTCTGGTTCCTACCACCGTCCTGGCCCGGCAGCACTACCTTTCGGCCAAACACCGTTTTGCCAAGTACCCGGTGGACATCGAGGTCATCTCCCGTTTCCGCACAAGCGCCCAGATGAAGGAGACCCTCCGCAAGCTGAAAGACGGCGGGGTAGACCTGCTTATCGGTACCCATCGTCTGCTCCAGAAGGACGTCCAGTTCAAAAACCTGGGTCTGCTGGTGGTGGACGAGGAGCAGCGCTTCGGCGTCACTCACAAGGAAAAGCTGAAGGAGCTTTCCCGGCAGGTGGACGTGCTCACCCTCTCAGCCACCCCCATCCCCCGCACCCTGAATATGGCCCTCTCCGGCATCCGGGACATGTCCACCCTTGAGGAGCCGCCCCTGGACCGCCAGCCGGTGCAGACCTATGTAATGGAGCATGACTGGTCAGTGCTTGCCGACGCCATGCGCCGGGAGCTGGAGCGGGGCGGCCAGGTCTACTACCTCCACAACCGGGTGGAAACCATCGCCCGGACAGCCGGGCGTATTCAGGAGATGCTGGGGGAGGACGCCGTGGTTGCCATTGCCCACGGAAAAATGACCCAGGACGAGCTGAACGACACCATGTCCCGAATGAGCCAGGGAGAGATCGGAGTACTGGTGTGCACCACCATTATTGAGACCGGCATTGATATTCCCAACGTAAACACCCTTATCATTGAGGACGCCGACCATATGGGTCTGGCCCAGCTCCATCAGATTCGGGGCCGGGTGGGCCGATCCTCCCGGCGGGCCTTTGCCTACCTTACCTTCCGCCTGGGGAAGGTCCTTTCCGACGTGGCCTCCAAGCGTCTGGCCGCCATCCGGGAGTTTGCCGAGTTTGGTTCCGGCTTTAATATCGCCATGCGTGACCTGGAAATTCGCGGCGCGGGCAACGTTTTGGGGCCGGAGCAGTCCGGGTTTATGCTCAGCGTAGGCTACGATATGTATTTGAAGCTTTTGGAGGAGGCCGTCCTTACCGAGCGGGGGGAGACAGCAGAGATCCCCGCCGAGTGCTCCGCGGACCTGACGGTGGCCGCCTCCATCCCTGACCGCTATGTTCCCTCCGCTGAGCAGAGGATGGACCTCTACCGCCGCATTGCCCTCATCCGTACCGAAAATGACGCCGACGACGTTACCGACGAGCTGATAGACCGCTATGGCGATCCGCCCCGGCAGGTCAACAACCTTATCGCCGTAGCCCTTCTTCGCTCCCAGTGCGCCCGCTGCGGCATTAAGGAGCTGACCCAGAAGGGCACCAACCTTGTCTTTGCCCTGGACCGCTTCGAGCTGCGGGCGATGTCCACCCTCTGCGCCGAGGAACGCTGGCGGGGCCGGGTACTCTTCTCCGCCGGAGAAAAGCCCGCCCTCACCCTCCGGCTTAAAAAGGGGGAGGACCCTCTGAAATTCGCCCGGTCCTTGGTGGAAAGCTATGAAAAGCTGATTGACGAGGCCCCGTAGGGGCGCGCATTGTGCGTCTGCCCCCGCCAATGCCCCGCGGGGGGGCGGATATCATCCGCCCGCTCTGCAAAATCCCAATCGATAAGGAGGTCTCCCCATGACCCACGAATTTTATATGTCCCGCGCCTTAGCATTGGCCCAAAAGGCCCTGGAGCTTGGGGAGGTCCCAGTGGGCTGTGTGATCGTCTGGGACGACGGCTCCATCGTAGGTGAGGGCTACAATCGCCGGGAGACTGACGGCGACGCCCTGGGCCACGCCGAGATCATGGCCATTCGCCAGGCATGTCAGACTTTGGGGGGCTGGCGGCTTCACAAGGCCAGGCTTTACGTCACTCTGGAGCCTTGCCCCATGTGCGCCGGCGCCATCCTCAACGCCCGCGTTTCAGAGCTTCATTATGCCGCCAAGGACGAGACCATGGGCGCCTGCGGTTCGGTGCTCAACCTTTTTGAGGAGAGCTTTGGCCACCGCCCCCGGCTCTACCGCGGCCCTTTGGAGGCCGAGTGCGCCCAACTCCTTACGAATTTTTTTGCCGCCCGGCGCAGGGGGACCCAAAGCTCCCCATGCCCTTAGCCCCACACACAAAAACGTCCTCCCCGTCCATATTACAGAATTACGACAAAAAATTTTTTTGATTTAATCCTTTTGTAACATCTTTTGTTTGGTTCGTTCACAAATCTTTCGTATCATACTCCTTGCAGGAGCAACTTTTTCATTTCATTCTATCCTCTTTCCTTGCAAAACAGCCCGGACGTTTGAGCAGGCGTCCGGGCTGTTTTGCGTTCTTTTTGCCCTTTGCCCCTCATATACCAAGAAGGGGCCGTGCCATCCCGCGGCGCTTGCTTCTTCCCCGCTTTTATGCTAAGATAGCCGCATGCGGTGGTTTTCCACCACACTTTGATGATTTTCGGGGGCGCTGTCATGCTTCAAATTTTTTTGATCGCCGTCAGCCTTGCCATGGATGCCTTTGCCGTATCCGTATCCACCGGCATCGCCATGCCCGGCTTTGGTCCCCGGCAGGCCGCCCGCATCGGCCTTTGGTGCGGAGCCTTTCAGTTTTTTATGCCCTTGCTCGGCTACCTGTTGGGTTCCAGCGTCCAAGTCTACATAGAGGCCATAGATCATTGGATCGCCTTTGGTTTGCTTGCCCTCATCGGCGGTAATATGATCCGGGAGGCCCTTTTCGGCGCGGAGGAGGAGGCCGCAGCCGACCTGTCCGCCCGGCGGCTTTTTCTCCTGGCCCTGGCTACCAGTATTGACGCCCTGGCCGTGGGAATCACCATGGTCTTTATGGATGTGCCGGTTCTCCTTTCCGCCGCCGTTATCGGCGTAGTGGCCTTTGTCCTGGCAACCTTAGGCGGTCTGCTTGGCCATCGTCTGGGTTGCCTCTTTCAGCGTCGGGCCACTTTGCTGGGCGGGGTGGTGTTGGTTTTCATTGGGGCAAAAATTTTGATGGAACATCTTTTTGGGGGTTGATTTTCAAAACAAGCGGTATATTTCGCACGAAATATACCGCTTGTTTTTGTTTTTCCCCTTGACAGTACCGCTTTTCAGTGATAATATACGAGCCAAATCTAACATGATAGAGGCGCGGTGCTCATCAGTACCTCCCCCGCAAGGCCAGACAGCCGCCGGGAGGGAAAGGGAACGTCGCCGAAGGGAATGCGGGTGTCTGTCCGTGTTTTACCTGGGCCGTCGGGGAATACCCGCCGGACTGTCACAGTATGTGAAGCGCTATCGTGGTCTTGCCGGGGAGTTTTTCCGGGTATTTGACTTGGGCGCTTTTCATAAGAAAGGCGCCCAATTTTTGTGTGTGCGCTTGAGAGAAAGGAATGGATCAAAATGCAGCTGAGAAAAAGATTGAAAGCCATCCTGGTGGTGAGCGTGATGCTCCTCGCCACCCTGATCGTCCCCGTGCTGGCGGCGGGCGAAGATGTGGCGGCGGTAAGCCGGTTCTATAACACCGCCTGGGCCTTCCTCCCCCCCGTCATTGCCATCGTGCTGGCCCTTATCACCAAAGAGGCATACTCCTCCCTCTTTATTGGCATTGTGGTCGGCGCAGTGCTCCACTGTGAGTTTGCCCCGGTGGCAACCCTGGACGCCGTCATCAATGACGGCCTCATTACCGCCATTGCCGACAACGCGGGTATTTTCCTTTTCCTGGTGATCCTGGGCACCATCGTGGCCCTGGTCAACGCCGCCGGCGGCTCCGCCGCCTTTGGCCGCTGGGCCGAAAAGAACATTAAGACCCGGGTGGGGGCTATGCTGGCCACCTTTGTTCTGGGTGTTCTCATTTTTATTGACGACTACTTCAACTGCCTCACCGTAGGTTCCGTCATGCGTCCCGTCACCGACGGCCACAAGATCTCCCGGGCCAAGCTGGCCTACCTCATCGACGCCACCGCCGCCCCGGTGTGTATGATCGCCCCGGTCTCCTCTTGGGCCGCCGCCGTCTCCGGCGTGGCCGCCGACCTGGACACCGGCGTCAGCGGGATCCAGCTCTTTGTCCAGGCCATTCCCTTTAACTTCTACTCCCTGTTGACCTTTGTGTTCATTATCGGTATGGCCTTGATGCAGCTGGACTACGGTCCTATAAAAAAGCACGAGGAGCTGGCCCTTCAGACCGGTGAGCTGGGCGCGCTTGAGACCGAAAGTACGGACGATGGCAACCCGAAGGGCAAGGTCATGGACCTGGTCCTTCCCGTAGTGGTCCTGATCGCCTTCTGCGTGGTGGGTATGATCTATGTGGGCGGCTTCTTCGGTGTAGACGCTTGGGGCGGCACCGACTGCGCCGGCGATTTCATTGGCGCCTTCGGCAACACCGACGCCTTTATCTCCCTGCCCTGGGGCGCTTTGATCGCCCTGGTACTCACCATCGCCTATGTGGTAGGCCGCCGCCTGATGACCTTTAAAGAAGCCATGGCCTGTGTGCCCAAGGGCTTTATCGCCATGGTGCCTCCCATCACCATTTTGACCCTGGCGGTGAGCCTGAAGACCATGACCGGCTATCTCGGCGCCGCCGAGTTTGTGGAGGCCGCTATGAAGGGCGCCTCCCAGAGCCTTTACAGCTTGCTGCCCGCCGTTATTTTTGTGGTTGCCTGTCTGCTGGCCTTTGCCTCCGGCACCAGCTGGGGTACCTTCGGCATCCTCATTCCCATTGTCACAGCCATCTTCCCCACCGGCTCGGCCCTGCTCACCGTAGGCATTTCCGCCTGTCTGGCCGGCGCCGTCTGCGGCGACCACTGCTCCCCCATTTCCGACACCACCATTATGGCCTCCGCCGGCGCTCAGTGCGACCACGTGACCCACGTGTCCACCCAGCTGCCCTATGCCATTACCGTGGCCGCGGTGAGCTTTGTCAGCTTTATCGTGGCGGGCTTTGTTCCCAACGTCTTTATTGCCCTGCCCATCGCTGTGGCGCTGATGATCGGCACCCTTTTCCTAATCAAGGCCCGCACCCCCAAGGCGTAAGAAATACCGAAACCATATGTGAAAAGGCCGCCGGGAAAACTCCCGGCGGCCTTACTTTATCTTTTCTATCCCGGCGGCAAGGTCAAGCCCGAACCCTCAACAGAACTGGATCCCGGTTTCGTTCATGGCAGCGATACGGGCCAGGGCCTCCACCCGAACGCCCCTTCCCCGGAGCCTCACTCCGCCGCTTTGGAACGCCTTCTCCACGCACACTCCGGCCCCCACTACGGTGGCCCCCGCTTGCTCCACAATGGAGATCAGCCCGTCCAGCGCCGCGCCGTTGGCCAGAAAGTCGTCGATGAGGAGGACCCGGTCCCCCCTCTCCAAAAACCGCTTGGACACCATGACCTCGTTGACTCCGCCGTGGGTAAAGGAAACCACCGGGGCGGAGTATACGTCGGGATCAATGTTTTTGCTCCGGCTCTTCTTGGCAAAAAGTACGGGCACGTTAAAATACTGTCCGGCGATACAGGCAATGCCGATGCCGCTGGCCTCAATGGTCAGCAGCTTGGTCACTCCCTCGTCGCCAAAGAGACGAAAAAATTCTTTTCCCATCTCATTGAACAGCTCTACGTCCATCTGGTGGTTGAGGAAACTGTCCAGCTTCAGCACCGCTCCCTCCTCCCGGACCTCGCCATCCCGGCGGATACGCTCCTCCAGCAGCTTCATGCCCTCGCCTCCTTTTTTTGACATTTTACAGGACCCTTCGCCAAAAAGCAAGGCTTGTCATTGTTTTTCGATTTCTTTTCTGCTATACTGTGGCTAAAGTCCGCTCCATCCTCGATTTGATGAAAGAAGGCTGTGACATGCACCTCAAACGCCGTCTTGTCTCCCTGCTCATGGCCTCCCTTTTGGCGGCCACCCTCTCTCCTATGGCCCATGGCTATACAGACACCGAAAATTCCTGGGCCGCCGCCATTGTGGAACAGGCCCGCGTCTACGGTCTCATGGAGGGCTATCCCGATGGCCGTTTCGGCGTAGGCGAGGATATGACCCGGGCCGCTTTTGTCACCGTCCTGTGTCGTATCTTTGGCTGGGAGCCTATTGCCGTCCCCGGTGAGACCCTCTCCGATGTGTCCCACCACTGGGCCAGGGGCTACATTTACGCCGCCGCGGCCCACGGGGCTATCGACTCTGCCGGAGCCTTCCGCCCCGATGACCCCATCAGCCGTCTGGAAATGGCCCGCATGGCGGTCCGCGCCCTGGGCTACGGTCAGCTCTCCCAGGGTCTTGAAGACGCCGCGCTTCCCTTCCCCGACGTCGCCGAGGATCGGGGCGTGGTAGCGGTGGCCTATGATCTGGGCATTCTCAACGGCGTGGAGGAGCTGGGCCAGCTCCGTTTTCTTCCCGACTTCTCCGCTCCCCGGGAGCAGTGTGCCGCCATGCTGGTGCGCCTGTACGAGCGTTACGCCGCCAAGACCGACTGGCTCCATGGCTTTTATGCCTTTTCCTCCTATCCCCAAATTGGACTTGCCGCTGACATGGACGGCGTCAGCGTAGGCTGGGCCCAGTTTCAGCTCATCGACGGCGTCCCCATCGTCAATGATACCGCCGATCACAACAACGACTGGGTCAAACCCGAGGCATATCCCACCGCCACCGACTTCTTTTACCGGCACGAGTTACCCTGCAATTTGAACGTTTTTGCCAATGCCTCCGCCTTTAACGCAGCTGTGGCCGCCAACGTCCAGACCGAGCTGGTCGCCAAGCTGGTCGCCGCCGCCCAGCCTTACGCCGGTCTTACCATTGATTTTGAGGGCCTGCGCAGTGACAGCCGGGACAGCTACACCGCCTTTATGACCGCCCTTCGCGCCGCCCTGCCCAAGGATAAGACCCTCTATGTCTGCGTCCAACCCGATACCTGGTACGGCGGCTACGACTACCGCGCCCTGGGAGAGTTGTGCGATAAAGTGATCCTGATGGCCCATGACTATCAGTGGACCGAGGTCCCCCACTACTACCTGGGCACTGACAATACATATAGTCCAGTAACACCTCTTCCCCAGGTCTATACCGCCCTCCGGCATATTACCGATACTGACACCGGAGTCCAGGATCGGAGCAAGCTGGCCTTGCAGATCTCCTTTGGTACCGCTGGGTTCCACGTGGACGAAAAGGGTCTTCTCCAAAGCACCACCATCTACCACCCGGCCAAGGATACCATTGCCCTGCGCTTGGGACAGAAGGACACCCGTCGCACCTGGGATGCGGAGAGTTTTAACCCCTACATCGAATATACCGTGGACGACGGCAGACACTATAAGCTATGGTACGAGGATACCCAAAGCGTGGCGGCCAAGCTTCAGCTTGCCCGGATGTTTGGGATCACCGGCGTTTCCGTGTGGCGGCTGGGCACCATCCCTGACCGGGCGGAACTACCCTATTATAACGTGGCGTCCTACCTTACCCAGCGCTGACCCCCGCTACCAAAGCTCAGGAGGCCCTTTTATGAAACGCTTTTTTACCCGTGAGAATTTGAAGCAGTTTACCGTGATGACCTTTGCCACCGCCCTGGTGGCCTTGGGCATTTACTTTTTCCGTTTTCCCAATCACTTTTCCATCGGAGGGGTCTCCGGCCTTTCCATTGTTTTGGGCAAGATCATTCCGTCGGAACTTCTCACCCCCGGCGCTATCAACACCATCTTGACCCTGGCCTTTCTGGTCTTGGGCCTTATCTTTTTGGATTGGCGCTTCAATCTGAAAACGGTCTACTGCTCCATTCTTTACTCCGTTCTTATTCAGGTCCTGGAATGGGCCTTTCCCATGTCCGCTCCCTTCACCGGGCAAAAAATGCTGGAGCTGTTTTTTGCCGTGCTTCTCCCCTCCCTGGGTTCCGCCGTCCTTTTTAATATGGACGCCTCCACCGGCGGCAGCGAGATCGTCGCCATGATCATGAAAAAATACACCGGTCTAAATGTCGGCTCCGCCCTGCTGTTGTCCGATGTGGCCATTGCCGCAGCTGCCCTCTGGGTCTTTGATGTGGAGGCGGGCCTCTTTTCCCTGATGGGCCTGATGCTGAAGTCGGTCCTGGTGGACACCACCATTGAGTCCCTCAACCGCCGGAAATCCTTTACCGTGGTAACTCATGACAAAGAGCTGGTGTGCCGGTATATCAACGAGGAACTTCACCGGGGTGCTACAGTGTGGCAGGCCCAGGGGGCCTATACCCACCACGACCAATATGTGGTGCTCACCGCTCTTTCCCGCCATCAGGCGGTGTTGCTGCGCAACTACCTGAAAAAGATGGAACCCCACGCCTTTATGCTCATCACCAACTCCAGCGAGATCTTTGGTAAGGGCTTTCTCCAGGTGTAATTTCCAAAATATTTCCCCACGACAAAGTTCCCCTCTTTTCTCGGAAAAATATGGTAAAATATGGAATATAGCTACCATTCCCACTTATCACCGAGAAGGAGGGGCTTTTTATGCCGTTTCTCCGTAAGAAAGGTCTTTTTGAGACCTCCCGCGTCCTATACCTCCCCCTGTCCGCCATTGCTCCAAACCCTGCCCAGCCCCGGCAGCGCTTTTCCCAGGATGGTCTGGAGGAACTGGCTCAAAGCATTGCTGTCCACGGCATACTTCAACCCCTTTCTGTCCGCCGCGCGGAGAGCGGGTATGAGCTGATCTCCGGGGAACGCCGGCTGCGGGCCGCCGCTCTTGCGGGGCTTTCCCAGGTCCCCTGTCTTGTGGTCTCCGCCGATGCGGAGGAATCTTCCCTTTTAGCCCTGATTGAAAATCTCCAGCGGCGAGACCTTGACTTTTTGGAGGAGGCCCAAGCCCTTCAAGCCCTTTTGGATGAGACCGGCCTTTCCCAAGAGGCTTTGGCAAAGCAGATTGGCAAATCCCAATCCGCCGTAGCCAATAAACTGCGGCTGCTGCGCCTCCCCCCCGATGCTCTCCAGCTCTTGCGACAAAGCGGCTTTACAGAACGCCACGCCCGCAGCCTGCTTCGCCTTCCCGACGCTTTCTCTCAGACGGACGCCGCCCACTATGTAGTAGCAAACGCGCTTACCGTGGCCCAGACCGAGGCATACATAGACGCCCTGCTCTCCCCTTCCCCACCCCGACCTGTTAAACCCAGAGCAAAACCCCTTTTTATTTTGAAGGACGTTCGTCTCTTTCTCAACTCGGTAAAGCGGGGTCTCAGCATGATGCAGTCTGCAGGGGTTGCCGCCGACTGCCAGCGTCAGGATACCGACGACGCCATTTTACTTACTATCCGCATTCCAAGGTAGCCATCCTGGTTCTATTCTCTCACCGTGTGTTTCACGTGAAACAATCTCACGTCTTTTGGTTTGATCGACGTGGGATGTTTCACGTGAAACACTTATTTTTTCCATTCTTTTTTGCTTCCTCTATTGAAAAACTCCCAGCGGCTGGTTATAATAGATTTCGCTACCTCAATTTACATATAGAAAGGATGTGCGTCCATTGGCAAAACGGATCGCCATCGTCAACCAGAAGGGCGGCGTGGGAAAAACCACCACCTGCGTCAATTTGGCCTCCGCCCTGCGCGCTAAGGGCAAGCGAGTGCTCATGTGCGACTTTGACCCCCAGGCCAACGCCACCTCCGGTTTGGGGGTGGACAAGACCACCGTTTCTCCCAGCATTTATGACGTGCTTATCAACAGTGTGGATTGTCAAAAGGCCATTGTCTCTACTCGTTACTGTGACGTCCTCCCCTCCAACAAAAATTTGGCGGGCGCTGGCGTCGAGATGATCGCCATCCCGGACCGGGAGCACCTGTTGAAAAACGCCTTGGATGCAGTGGATAAAAATTACGACTTCATCCTCATCGACTGCCCCCCCTCTTTGGAGCTGCTCACCCTCAATGCCCTGTGCGCCGCCGATTCGGTGCTGGTGCCGGTCCAGTGTGAGTATTATGCCCTGGAAGGACTCAGCGACTTGTTGGGCACCGTGCGGATCGTCAAGCGTTCCCTCAATCCCAGGATCGGCATGGAAGGTGTTTTGCTCACCATGTATAGCAGCCGCACCAACCTTTCCATGCAGGTGGCAGAGGAGGTCAAGCGGCATTTCCCCGGCCAGGTGTACGCCACCGTTATTCCCCGCACTGTCCGGCTTTCGGAAGCGCCCAGCCACGGCAAACCCATCGACGCCTACGACAGCTATTCCCGGGGCACCGAAGCCTATGCCGCCCTGGCCGACGAACTCATTGCGAAGAACGCCTGAATGTTTTATGTGAAGCATTATTTACTATTAGAAAGAAGGTAGACCTATGGCAAAAGGCTTGGGCAAGGGCCTGGGCGCCCTCATGGGTGACGCCGCCCTTCAGCCGGAGCTTTCCGGTTCCCTCTCCCTCCCCATTTCTCAGGTCCAACCGGGACTGAACCAGCCCCGAAAGCGCTTTGAGGATGGCGCTTTACAGGACTTGGCCGACTCCGTTCGAGTCCACGGAATTATTCAGCCTCTTACCGTTCGGCGGCTCAGCTCCGGGTATTACCAGATCATCGCCGGAGAGCGGCGCTGGCGGGCGGCAAAGCTGGCCGGACTTACCGAAGTCCCAGCCGTCATCATTGAAGCCGACGAGCAGAAGGTCATGGAGCTGGGCCTTATTGAAAATCTTCAGCGGGAAGACCTGAACCCGGTGGAGGAGGCTAAGGGTTATGAGGTGCTGATGAATGAGCATGGCCTCACCCAGGAGGAGGTAGCCCAGCGGGTAGGAAAATCCCGTCCAGTGGTTGCCAATGCCGTGCGTCTTTTGGACTTACCCGACCCGGTGCTTCAGCTGTTGGAGGAGGGCAAGCTCTCCGCCGGGCACGCCCGGTCCCTTCTCCCCCTCACCTCCGGTTCCCAACAGCGGGAGGCAGCCCAGCGCGTGGTGAATGAAGGACTTTCCGTTCGCCAGACCGAAGCTCTGGTAAAGTCCCTGCTTCAAGACGGGCAAAAATCTCAGGAGCGCAAAGGCAAACCCGCTGACCCGAACAGGATCTATCGGGATGCCGCTGCCAAAGAGCTGACCGCCCGCTTTGGCCGAAAGGTCTCCATTATACACGGAGCAAAGCGGGGTTCCTTGAGCTTTGAGTATTACAACGACGACGACCTCAACGACTTGCTTGATTTGCTGGAGCAGGTGAAGGTCTCCGCCAAGGCGAAGGGAACCAAGGGAGGGAACAAGGCTTGAGCGAACGCAATGGCCGCAGGTTGCAGCAGCGGGAGCGGCCCAACCTCCAGCATCAAGCTGAACATGCCCGTCCCCGCCGTTCCAATTTGGGTGGGTATTTGATCGTTCTTTTTGCCGTCGCCTTCCTTTTGCTCCTGTTGGCCTATTTTCAGCAGCAGCGGCTGAGCGACCAGGCCGCCACCGACGCGCTAAAGCAGTCCTCCTCGGCAGTGCAGTCCATACAAAACCTGATGGACGAAAGCGCCAAACTCCGAGAGGAAAACGAAGCGCTGAAAGCACAGATAGACGGCCTGAGGGATTCTATGGATTCGATGACAGAGATGTACGAGACTGAGTCCGCCGCCCGCAGTCAGCAAGACGCCGCAGTCGCTGCCATGGACTATTTCTGGCAGATCGACGAAGCCTACGTCCGCCAAAAATACACGCTCTGCAAACAGCTCATTCAGGAGATGAAGGCCATGGGCTATGAGGGAGCGCTGCCTACCACCAAGGCTACTGACAATGACCGCTTCTGCCCCCTGGATCGGTACATGGAAATTTACAACGCGCTATACTAATGTTTCACGTGAAACACGTCAGAAGAAACCCGTTCCATTCCATTTTTCGCCGTTGGCGAAAATTCCATATCCGCGAGTTCCTTCTTCCTTTCCCTGCAAAAGATGAGGACCGCTTTTGTGGGGGCTCCAATTTAATTTTTCTAATGAGGTGATCTGTATGCTGGACATCAAATTTGTGCGGGAGAATCCCGACGCAGTCAAGGAAAATATCAAGAAGAAGTTTCAGGACGCCAAGCTCCCCTTGGTGGACGAGGTCATCGCTCTGGATGCCCAGCGGCGGGAAACCATCGGCAAGGTGGACGAACTGAAGGCCCAAAGAAATAAGCTGAGCAAGGCCAACGGCCCCCTGTTTGGACAGCTGAAGAAGGCTGCGGATGACGTCGAAAAGGCAGCCATCCAGGCCCAGATCGACCAGAACATGGCGGCGGTGAAGGCCGACGAGGAGGAGCTGGCGCGGCTGGACAAGGCCGTGGGCGCTGTGGAGGAGAAGATCCGCCACATTATGCTCCAGATTCCCAACATCATTGACCCCTCCGTGCCCATCGGCCCCGACGACTCCGCCAACGTGGAGGTGGAGCGGTTCGGGGAACCTCTGGTGCCCGACTTCCCCATTCCCTACCACACCGAGATCATGGAGAGCTTCGACGGCATCGACCTGGACGCCGCGGGCCGGGTCTCTGGCAACGGCTTCTACTACCTGCTGGGGGACATTGCTCGGCTCCACGAGGCAGTGCTGGCCTATGGCCGGGACTTCATGATTGGCAAGGGCTTTACCTACTGCATCCCCCCCTTTATGATCCATGGCAACGTGGTGGAGGGGGTC
>CAJTLK010000009.1 GCA_910577415.1 uncultured Oscillospiraceae bacterium | reverse complement strand
CTCCCGGGACTTTTCCACCAGCACCACCTCCCGTCATTCCAGCGGCAAGCACCTGAGCGATGTAGCCGATGTGGTCATTGACGTCAAATGCGTCAGCGGCGACGCCGCTCTGGAGATAGAGGGGCTGGAACCCCGGTTCTGCGGTACCTCCACTGTTCTGGTCATGGCGATGATGGAATCCATTATCGCCCAGACCATTGAAAACTGCGTCAAATCGGGGCACATCCCCCCCATCTATGTCAGCTCCAATCTGGACAAGGGAGACGCCATCAACGAAGAGCACATTAAAAAGTACAGCAAGCTCATCACAAATCTTTAAACAGCGCGTAAATTTGGTCCGCCGCCGAAAGGGCGGCAGAAAGGAAGGTCACATATGCATATCGTCTGTGTGTGCGGAATGGGACTCGGCTCCAGCCTGATCCTGAAAATGACGGTGGACAAAGCGCTTTCCCAGCTCGGCTCCACCGGCCATAACATCGAGCACTGGGACGCGGGAACAGTAGACAGCAAGCAAGCCGATCTCATCGTCACTTCTCAAGATTTTGAAAGCCGCTTTGCTGGCCGGAAAAATGTTGTCTTTGTGAAAAACGTAGTCAATACGGAGGAGGTGAAAGAAACGCTCAAGGCTTACCTTGAAGCGAACGGACTGCTATGACCCCGGTGTATTTTCCGCAGAGAATTCCCAACAGAGAAAGGATTGATTATTCATGTCGGTACTGAACTTTTTCCTGGAGCTATTGAAAACTCCCACCATCGTCCTGGCCCTGGTGGCTCTCATCGGCCTGATCGCGCAGGGTAAGAAATTCCCCGACGTTATCTCCGGCACTGTGAAGACCGCCCTTGGCTATCTGGTCCTGTCCGCTGGCTCCAGCCTGATCGTCACCGAGATCCTGCCTTTCGTGGGTCTGTTCGGCGACGTCACCGGTCTGGCCGGTTTCGCCACCGGCTCCGAGGCTATCGTGGGCGCCATCCAGAACTCCGTGGTGGCCATTGCCTCCAGCTCGGCCATTATTATGGGCGTGGGCTTCCTGGTCAACATTCTGCTGGCCCGGTTCACTCCCCTCAAGTACATCTTCCTCACCGGCCATATGATGTGGATCAGCTCCGTGACCATCGCCTTCTGCATGTATGAGGCCGGCTTCAATGAGATCATGACCATCGTCATCGGCTCTCTGCTTCAGGGCCTGTTCCTGACCCTGATGCCCGCCATTGCTCAGCCCATGGTCCGTAAGCTCACCGGCTCCAACGACTTTGCCGTGGCTCACCTGACCTGCCTGGGCACCGTGTCCTCCGCGTACATCGGCGGCCTGGTGGGCCGCAACAGCAAGAGCGCCGAGGATATGAAGCTGCCTGAAGGCCTAAAGTTCTTCAAGGATACCTCCATGTCCATCTCCATCGTGATGCTCGTGTTCTACATGGCCCTTGTCATCATCGCCGGTCCCGAGGGCACCGCCGCTTACGCCGGAGGCACCAACTTCATTATCTTCGGTCTGTTGAAGGCCCTGGGCTTCACCGCCGGTGTGCTGGTGCTGCTCTATGGCGTCCGTCTGCTGCTGGGCGAGCTGGTCCCCGCCTTCAAGGGCATCTCCGACAAGCTGGTCCCCAATGCGGTCCCCGCGCTGGACGTTCCCGCTCTGTTCGGCTTTGCTCCTAACTCCCTGATGCTGGGCTTCATCTTTGCCACTATCGGCATGATCGTCGCCATGTTTCTCTCCTCCGCCATCTTCGGCGTGGTGCCCCTGGTTTCCATCATCGGCGCCTTCTTCACCGGCGGCGTCGCCGGCATCTTCGGCAATGCCAAGGGTGGCCGGATCGGCGCCATGGTCGCCGGCTTCGTCTATGGCCTGGAGCTGATCCTCTTCTCCGCTTTCACCTATAACCTGTTTGGCCACTTCGCCGCCGTGGGTGCCGAGGGCACCGGCCATGACTGCATCGACGCCATGGCTCTGATGACCGTTATGAAGCAGCCCATCGTCGGCATCATCATCATTGTGGCCGTCTTCGTCCTGGCCTGTGTGCTGGAGGTCAGTTACCAGAAGAAGGCCGCCGCTACGCACTGATTCCCAATACAGCAAACGAAAGGCGGAGGGTGGGTCCACCCTCCGCCTTTTCATCCAAGGTATGAAAGGACTGACATCGATGTTTCTGACCGAAAAAGAACTGCGGGGGCAGTTTGACGCCCTTGCGCACACCATAAAGACCGTGAAGGTCCACCGGGCGGAAGCCGCCGCGGCGCTGGCCAATGTGAAGACTCTCTGTGTTCTTGGCTGCGGCTCCAGCTTCAGCCTGGCCAAGTCCGCCGCGACCCAGTATTCCCAGCACACGGGGAAGCCCGCCTGGGCACTGGCCGCCGGGGACCTTCTGGTGAACTTTACGACCTACGAAAAGCTTCTTCGCGGCTCTACCCTGCTGGTCCTCTCCCGCTCCGGCTCCACCAGTGAAGCGGTCCGGGCGGCCTCGCGCTGCAAAGAGGAGTTTGGCTGCAAGGTGCTTTCCATCTGCGCCAGGGAAGGCTCACCCATGGAGGCCGTCGCCGACTGGAGCCTCCTCATCCCCTGGGCCTTTGACGAGGCTGTCTGCCAGACCCGCACCGTATCCAACCTCTACGCGGCGGCGCTGGCCCTTATATACGTCGCCGCCGGAAATGAAGACGGTCTTGCCCGGCTGGAGGCTCTGAGCCACTTTGCCCCCACGTTCTGCAACGAGCAAGAGGCCGTTCTTTCCCAGCTTGCCACCTCCGGCTGGGACCGGGCGGTGGTGCTGGCCGACGGCGGGTATGCCGGCCTTGCGGAGGAGGGTGCGCTGGCCTTCAAGGAGATCTGCCGCCGGGACTCCAACCACTACCATGTACTGGACGTGCGCCACGGTCCCATGGTGCAGATCGGCCCCGACACCCTGGTCATTGCCTGGGTCTCCTCGGGAGACCGCGAGCTGCAATCCGCCCTACTCTCTGATATTGCCAAAAAGACCTCCCACCTGCTGGTCCTGGACCTCTCCCCCGCCGGAGAGGCGCTGCCCGGGACCCGCATTGCCCTGCCCGACTGCGGTGAGGACGACGTGAAAGCTATTTTCGCCCTTTACTGCATCCAGCTTCTCTGCTACCACCACGCCCTGAGCCGCGGCGTGGACCCCGACAAACCGGAGGGATTGGACGCATGGATCAAGCTGTGATCGCCAACCCGGTAGCCGCGCTGCTGCGAAACCGCGGCAAAGACACGCAGCGGGGCGTCTACTCCTGTTGCAGCGCCAATGAATATGTCATCCGCGCCGCCCTGCGGCGGGCCAGGGAGCGTGACACCGTAGTGCTGGTGGAGGCCACCGCCAATCAGGTCAACCAGGACGGCGGCTATACCGGCATGACCCCTGTGGACTTCCGGGCCTTTCTGGACCGGCTGGCCGCGGAGGAGGGCATGCCCCCCCACCGGGTCCTCTGCGGCGGCGACCATCTGGGTCCGCTGACCTGGCGTCATCTGCCCGAGGCCGAGGCTATGGCCAACGCGGAAAAACTGGTAGAAAGCTATGTGCTGGCCGGATTCTCCAAGATCCACCTGGACACCAGTATGCGCCTTGCCGACGACGATCCCGGCGCCCGCCTCCCCGACCAGGTCATCGCCCGGCGTGGGGCGCGGCTCTGCGCCGTCGCTGAGCGAGCCTTTGCCTCCTACCGTGAGCGCCACCCGGAGGCTCCGGCTCCGGCCTACGTTATCGGCAGCGAGGTCCCGATCCCCGGCGGAGCTATGGAAAATGAGGATACCGTAGCCATCACTACCCCCGCCGACTGTCAGGCTACACTGGAGGCCTTCCGCGCCGCTTTCGCCGCCCTGGAGCTAGCCGAGGCATGGGCCCGGGTCATTGCTCTCGTGGTCCAACCGGGAGTCGAGTTTGCAGACGAGAGCGTAATAGAGTATAATTCTCTTGCGGCCAGGTCCCTTACCAATGTTCTGGCGGACTGGCCGGAGCTGGTCTTTGAGGGGCACTCCACCGACTATCAGCCCAAGGGCTGTCTGCGGGCGATGGTAGACGACGGCATCGCCATCCTCAAGGTCGGCCCCGCCCTGACCTTTGCCCTGCGG
Source organism: uncultured Oscillospiraceae bacterium (assembly GCA_910577415.1). Taxonomy (GTDB): domain Bacteria; phylum Bacillota; class Clostridia; order Oscillospirales; family Oscillospiraceae; genus Vermiculatibacterium. Next base: position 29,678 of record CAJTLK010000009.1, on the reverse strand, counting down.
GAAGGACTTTTCGCTCTGGAGGCCATCGAAAAAGAGCTTAGTCTGCTCCGCCCCTTCCCTCTGAGCCAATTCCGTTCCGTCCTGGACAGCGCCATGCTGAACGATGACCGGTATTGGGCGGCCTACTACCCCGGCAGTGCGGCTCAGAAAGCTTACGCCAGGGCCTTTAGCTTCTCTGACCGCGCCAGATACTATCTCCCCGTCCCTCAGGTCGACCAGGCTCTCAAACAGCTGCTCTCCAATCTGGACCGGGAGCATATCCCCCTGGCTCTGTTAAGCCAGTATCTCCCCCGGCAGTATGAGCGGGTGCGTTCGGGCACCCTGCCTGACCGGGCCGCCGATCTGCTTATAGACCACATTGGAGACTGGATCGACGAGTATCTCTACGCCACACTGTAAGGGAGGGTTTTTCATGTACTCTACGCTTCTGTTTGACATGGACGGCACCCTAATTGACTCTGCCGCCGGGGTATATACCTCCCTCCGCCACGCCATGGAGAGCGTGGGCGTCACCCCCATCCGGTGCGATGAGATCCGCCACTTTCTGGGCAGCGCGCTGGACGATGTGCTCTCCCAGCGCTACGGCTTTAAGCCTGCGCTCATCTCCAGGATACATGAGGTCTATCTGCGCCATTACCGGGAAAAGGGACTTTACGAGACCATCCCGGCCCCCGGCATGGTAGCGCTGACCGCCCGGCTGCGGGAACGGGGCTTCCGCCTCGGCATCGCCACCTGCAAGCCGTGGGAGCTCTGCGCTCCCACCCTGGAGACCTGCGGGTTTTCCGACTGCTTTGACGCGGTGGCGGGCAGCTACCACAACGGAGTGCCCGAGGAAAAGTCCGCCGTGATCCGTGAGGCCCTCCGGCTGCTGGCCTGCCCGCCGGAGGAGGCGGTCATGATCGGAGACCGAAGCGCAGATGTTTTGGGCGCCAAAGCCTGCGGCCTTTCCTGTATTGGGCTGGAGCTCTGCGGCTATGCCGAGCCAAATGAGCTTACCCAGGCTGGGGCCGCCGCCGTCGCCCACTCCGCCCAGGAACTGGAAATGATACTGACCTCCGGCACTCTGGAGGCCGGTAATCTGTGATTTGAGGTGAGCAGAATGGAATTGACCGGAAAAGCGGTCTCTCAGGGCATTGTCCTCGGAAAGGTCCTGCGCTATACTCCCTTCGTCCCACAACTGAATACAGCTCCGCTCTCCCCCGACGACGTGCCCGGCGCCCTCTCCGCTTACGAAACGGCCCTGGCCCGGACCCGGGATGAGCTGGACACGCTGGAAGCCCGCGTCGCGAAGGATGATCCGGATAAGGCCAAGATCATGGCCGCACACCGGGACATTCTTGAAGACCCCGCCATGGATGAGGAGATCCGTCAGCTCATTTCGGAGGAGCTGATAAGCCCTGACGCGGCGGCGGCCCAGGTCTACGACACCTATGCCGCCGTTTTGGAAAAATCGAGAAACGCCATGATGCGGGAGCGTGCCTCCGACCTCAAGGATGTAAAGGGCCGTTTCCTCCGCTGCTGGGCCGGGGTGCCGGAGCGGTCCCTCTCCTCCCTCCCCGGACCGTCCATCATTGTGGCCGACGATCTCTATCCCTCGGATACCGTCTCCCTGGACCGGGAGAACGTGCTGGGCATCGTCACCCAGGTAGGCGGCGCCACATCCCATACCGCCATCATTGCCCGCAGCTATGAGATCCCCGCCGTATTAGGCGTCCCCGGGGCCATGGACGCTCTGCGGGACGGCCAGGAGATCGTTCTGGACGCGGTGGAGGGAAAGCTCCTCACCGATCCCACCCCGGCGGAGGTCTCCGCCTATACCTCCAAAGCGGATCGATTTGCCCAACAGCGGGCCGAGACCAGGCAGTTTCTGGACGCCGAACCCACCACCCGGGACGGCAGCCGCCTGGAGGTACGTCTCAATGTGGCCGCCGCTGCGGACGCCGAGCTGGCCGGAGCCGGATATGCCGACGGCTGCGGGCTGTTCCGTACGGAATTCCTTTATCTTAACGGCGACCATCTTCCCAACGAGGAGGAACAGTATCAGGCCTATACCAAGGTGCTGAAGGCTTTTGACGATAAACCGGTCATCCTCCGCACCATGGACATTGGCGGAGACAAGCAGCTCCCCCTTTTGGAGCTGGAAAAGGAGAGCAACCCCTTCCTTGGCATTCGGGGACTGCGCCTCTCTCTGGCCCGGATGGAACTCTTTCGCACCCAGCTGCGCGCCGCCCTGCGCGCCTCTGTCCACGGAAGACTCCAGATCATGTTTCCCATGGTGGGGGGGCTGGAAGATATCCGCAAGGCCAAGGCGGTGCTTGCCCAGGAGGGCGCGGCCCTTGAGGAAATGGGGATCCCCTGGGACCGCGACATTCAGGTCGGAGTTATGATCGAGGTCCCCTCCATCGCCCTGATCGCCGATCTGGTCGTCGATGAGGTGGATTTTGCCAGTGTGGGCACTAATGACCTGACCCAATACCTCTGCGCCGCTGACCGGATGAACCAGGCCGTGAAGAGCTATTACCAGGAGTATCATCCCGCCGTATTCCGCGCCCTGGGATATCTGGCAAAAGCCTTTTCAGCAGCCGGAAAGAGCGTCAGCGTATGCGGTGAGCTGGGCGGCGACCCCCTGGCCATTCCAGTGCTGGCCGGACTGGGCATCCACAAGCTCTCCATGGGCCTTGCCTCCATTCCCGGCGCCAAGCGTGTGATCCGAAACCTGGATATGGCCGAGGCAAAAGCCCTGGCCGCACAGGTGCAGACCATGAAGACCGATGAAGAGATCCGCGCGTGCCTGACCGATTTTTCTCAGCGGCACGAAACAGACAGGAGGAATTGATATGTATACCAAGCAGATCCATGTTGTAAATCCGTCCGGCCTCCATGCCCGCCCCGCCTCCGACTTTGTGGGACTGGCCAAGACCTTTCAGTCCAAGATCGAGATCGGACGCGCCGGTGAGGATGACGCCTACAATGCCAAGTCCATCATCATGCTCATGTCCCTGGGCCTGGAGCAGGGGGAACAAGCTGTCCTCTCCGCTGAGGGCGAGGACGAAAAGGAGGCTGTGGAAGCCCTGGCGGAACTGGTTGCCGGTTTTACAGACTGAGCCTTCCCAAGGTGCCTTTCCGGAAAAGATATAAAAACCGCTCTGAGGGATTCTCCCTCAGAGCGGTTTTTTGCTCTGTCTGCTTACAGCGTTACCTTGCCGCCCTCTTTGCCGTTGACCACGTAGTAGGCAGCGGCGTCCTCGGGCTTCACGTAGATCTCCAGGGTCTTGATAGCAGCGCCCTTCCAGTCGGCCTTGACGGCGGCGACGATGTCATCCTGGGCGACCTGCACGCCGCGGTACTCCAGGACCACCTTCACAGCAGCGGCGGCCTTGGGACCCTTCACAGCAGCGGGCTTCTTGGCAGCGGCAGACTTCTTCGCGGCGGCCTTCTTGGGGGTGGCAGCCTTCTTGGCGGCGGGCTTCTTCTCCGCCTTGGGGGCCTTGGCGGCCACAGGCTTAGCGGCGGGCTTTTCGGCCTTAGCCACAACGGCCTTGGTCTCCACGGGCTTGCTCTCCTTAACTTCCTTGGCGGCCACGGTGTCCGCCTTCTTGGGGGTGGTTTTCGCCATGATGATGCACTCCTTTAATTACGGCCAAAGCTATCAGGCCAAATATCAACGTATAGTATTTTATCAAAATTTAAGAGAAAAGATAGGGGAAAATATAACTATTTTCCCCCGGCATTTTCTTCATTTCCCGCCGATTTATACAGTTTTTGCCATTTTGAAGTTCACCGTTCTCCCCAAATGACCATAAAATGCTATTGATGGGGGTGATCTCATGTCCGGGGGACAATTGGATGGACTTTTACTGTTGGCCGCCCTGGTCTCCATTCAGATGTCCCAGGGCTTGACGGATACCCAACTTGAACTGCTGGCGGCTTTTTTTACGGTGCTGGGCGACAATCTGGCCCTGCTGGCGCTGCGGACCTCCGATAATAACGCCCCGGCATCTTAAAGATGCCGGGGCGCCGTTTTATTTCTGGGACAGGTACTCGTCGATGGCCTTGGCAGCCACCTTGCCGGCCCCCATTGCCGAAATGACGGTGGCGGCCCCAGTGACAGCGTCGCCGCCGGCGTAGACGCCCTGCTTGGTGGTGGCGCCGGTCTGTTCCTCCACGATGATGCCGCCGTGGCGGTTGACCTCCAGGCCCTCGGTGGTGGACTTGATGAGGGGGTTGGGAGAGGTACCGATGGACATGACCACCGTGTCCACCTCCAGCTCAAACTCGCTGCCGGGGACGGGGATGGGACGGCGGCGGCCCTTCTCGTCAGGCTCGCCCAGCTCCATCTTGATACACCGTATCCCGGTAACAAAGCCGTTCTTGGGGTCCCGGCGGTCATCGGGGTTCTGATAGCCCAGGATCTCCACAGGGTTATTGAGCACACGGAAGTCGATGCCCTCCTCCATGGCGTGCTCCACCTCCTCCTTCCGGGCCGGGAGCTCCTCCAGGGAGCGGCGATAGACGATGTAGACCTTCTCGGCCCCCAGACGGAGAGCGGTACGGGCGGCGTCCATGGCCACGTTGCCGCCGCCCACCACGGCCACCTTGCCCCCCTTCATAATGGGGGTCACGGGGTCGTCCTTGTAAGCCTTCATCAGGTTAGAGCGGGTGAGGAATTCATTGGCGGAGTATACGCCCTTCAGGCTCTCGCCGGGGATGCCCATAAAGTTGGGCAGACCCGCGCCGGAACCCACGAACACCGCCTCAAAGCCCATGCCGAAAAGCTCGTCGATGGTGAGGGTCTTGCCAATGACCACGTTGGTCTCCATATCCACCCCCATGGCCGTCAGGTTATCCACTTCCTTCTGGACGATGGCTTTGGGCAGACGGAACTCGGGGATGCCGTAGACCAGCACGCCGCCGGCGGTATGGAGGGCCTCGTAGACTGTAACCTGATAGCCCTTCTTTGCCAGGTCTCCGGCGCAGGTCAGCCCGCTGGGACCGGACCCCACCACAGCCACCTTGTGGCCGTTGAAGGGCACCTTGTCAGGCAGCTTGTCAGCGTGGGCGTTGTGCCAGTCGGCCACGAACCGCTCCAGACGTCCGATACCCACGCTCTCGCCCTTGATACCCCGGACGCACTTGCTCTCGCACTGGGTCTCCTGGGGGCAGACCCGTCCGCAGACGGCGGGGAGCGAGGAGGACTGCTGGATGACCTGATAAGCTCCCTCAAAATCCCCCTCCTTGATCCTGGCAATAAACTCGGGGATGTGGATGTTCACCGGGCAGCCGGACACACAGGGATAGTTCTTGCAGTTCAGGCACCGAAGCGCCTCCTGAATCGCGATCTCCTCGGAGTAGCCCAGTGCTACCTCGCTGAAGTTGTGGGCCCGGACCTGGGGCTCCTGGGTGGGCATAGGATTCTTTTTCGGGTCCATATTGGGAAGATTAGCCATGATTTTCGGCCTCCTTCTTAAAGAGATTGCAGGTCTCCTCGTGGGCGTGACGCTCAAAGCCAAAGTACATGGCGCCCCGGGACATGGCCTCGTCAAAGTCCACCTCGTAACCGTTGAAGTCGGGGCCGTCCACACAGGCGAACTTAGTCACCGCCTTGCCATCCTGGTGGAGGGTGAGGCGGCAGCCGCCGCACATGCCGGTGCCGTCGATCATAATGGGGTTCATGGACACCATACAGGGGATGCCGGTAGGCCGGGTGGCCTCTACCACAAACTTCATCATAATGAGCGGGCCAATGGTGATGACCTCGTCAAAGGTCTCCCCAGCGGCAAACATCTCGTTGAGGGGAACGCACACGTTACCGTGGCGGCCATAGGAGCCGTCGTCGGTCATGACGTAGAGCGTATCGGAGACCGCCTTGAACTCCTCCTCCAGGATCAGCAGGTCCTTGGAGCGGAAGCCGATGACCGAAGTCACCTGGCAGCCCTGCTCATGGAGCTTCTGGGCAACGGGGAGTGCGATGGCACAGCCCACGCCGCCGCCTACCACGCAGACCTTCTTCAGCCCCTCGGTGTGGGTGGGCACGCCCAAAGGTCCTACGAAGTCGTGGATGTACTCCCCTTCCTTCAAGTGGTTGAGCTTCTCAGTGGTAGCCCCCACGATCTGGAAGATAATGGCGACAGTTCCCTTCTCCCGGTCATAGCCAGCCACGGTCAGGGGGATCCGCTCCCCCTCCTCATCCACCCGGAGGATAATGAACTGTCCCGCCTGAGCCTTGGCGGCCACGAGGGGAGCCTCCACCTCCATAAGGGTAACGGTGGGATTCAATTCCTTTTTCCGTACGATTTTTACCATATGTAAAACCTCTTTCATTTCAGGCTTTATAACCAAAAGAAAATGTAACAGTTTTCGCCCTTTTTGTCAAGATACAAAGAACTCCGGCATAGGGTCTTCTCCCCATGTCGGAGTTCTTTTCTCACTTTTTCCAGATTATGACCACGGCAAAGCCGCCGCTGGAACGCTCCGCCCGGACCCGGCCTCCCATCTGTTCTGTAAGGGCCTTTACGATAGCCAGCCCCAGGCCGGTATTTCTGCCGGAGCGGGTCTGGTCTGAGGTATAAAAGCGGTCAAAAACGTGGGGCAGGTCTTCCTCTCCCACCTCCCCGCCATTTTCAAAGCGGGTCTCCACTCCCTCCGCCGTCTCCCCCGCGGCGACGGTAAGGATCCCCTCGCCATGATCCAGAGCGTTGCGGATAAGGTTTGCGTATACCCTTGTCAGCGCCGCCCGGTCTCCCCAGACCGGGCTCAGGCCCTCGGGCAGGTCCACCTCCACCCGGAATTTCGCCTCCAGGTCGCTGTAAAAGGCGGCCAGCAGCTCGGAGAGGACCTCCCGGAGGTCTACCTTCTCCCGGGTGATGGCATACTCCCCCGCCTCCAACCGGCTCAGATCATAAAAAGCCGCGATCAGGTCCTGGAGCACCCTGGAGCGCTCCTCTACTACGGCAAGGCACCGCTTTCGCTCTTCCTCGCTGAGGGACTCATCCTCCATGAGCTGCAAATAGCCCCGGATGGAGGTCAGGGGCGTTCTCAGGTCATGGGAGACGTTGGCGATCTGCTGCCGAAGCACCTTCTCCCGCTCCCGAAAAGCGGCTCGCTCGTCCTCCCCCTGACGGAGCAGGGCGTTGACCTGGGCCAGCAGCGCCTCCGCCGAGGCATTGGGGGCAGCCAACCGGAGGGGCGCGCCACTGGCGGTCTCCCGGCGATCTTTCAATTGTCCCGCCCCGGAACGCAGGTCCTTTTCCAGCATAGCGAGCCGAAAAAGCAGGATAGCGCAGAGGACGATCAGCAGCCCAACGGCCAGCGGCATAGGCCCGCCTCCCTTTCCCTATTTGATCTCCCGCCTCCGAAGGCGGAGCAGGCCCAGGGCTGTAAAAATACCCACCCAGACAGCGCACACCAGCACGGCATAGGACAGCGCATCCCAGTGCAGGGGCGAGGTATCGTTCACGTTTCCGCCCAAATCGTACCAGAACCTCTTATAAGGCGCGGAGTAGAACAGATTCACCAACAGTCTGATCCAGGGCGCCGCCCCCTCCCCCGCGCCGATCATGCCCACGGGGACGCCGATAAAGGCAATGAGGTATGTAACGACCATGGCTCCGGCGCTGCTCCCCATGCTGAAAAGGAGAAACATGGCGAAGGAGAGGGCGGCAAGCCACGTGAGCCAAGCACTGATGATGTCGATCAGAAGCTCCGTCCAGAATGGACTCTCCGCAATGGGTCCCGCCGTCAGCATACACAGCAGCAGATACCAACCAATGACCACCGCCGCGGCCACCGTTCCTGCGGTCATCCCGGCCAGCAGCTTGCCCAGGTAGACCCGGCTCCTGGGGATGCCGAAGACCACCTCATTTTTGAGGGTGGCATAGCCGTGCTGGTTATCAAAGGCCAGAACGGCGAATACCGGGGCCAGAAAAAGGCCACAGGGCAGCGCAGTGGTGAAAAAGCCCATCAGTATCTCCGCCAGCGGCATTTCATCTATCCACAGAGAGGGCGTGAAAAGCAGGCTCTCTAACACCAGCAGCGCGGCAATGCCGATATACAGACTTTTCTTGCGCCGCAGCTTATAGAGCTCGGCGGAAAGGTAGTTGAGCATTTAACTGATCTCCCGTTTCTGAAAGCAGATAGCGCCCACAATAGCGCAAACAACGAACCAGACTGTCCCTACCGTCCATGCGTACGGAATATTGAAGGAGCCGTTCATCACCGTGTCCATGGGCGCGCCGATGAGGCAGCGCTGGACCAGCCCGCAAAACTCCTGAAGCTTGGGCAGAAACAGGCTCATCAGCTCCAGGATATCCCCCAGAGACAGGGTAAGCAGGTAGAGCACCACCGCCGATACCGAGCCTTTCATCACAAACAAAAGCATATGAACAAAGCTTAAGGCCCCCAGCCACACCGGCAGGGCCACTGCCAGGGACTTGCCGATCTTCTCCACTGCCGCGGCGGTGGAGGCAGCGTCCTTCACAGGAAAGAGCAGGGCCGCCGCGCCCATATAAAAGAGGGCGAAGATAGCGCAGAAGGCCACAGCCGTAATGACCGACGCCAGTAGCTTACCAAAATAGACCCGCAGCCTGGGTGTACCATAGGCCATCTCGTTTTTCAGGGTATTCAGCTTATACTGGTCGGAGAAAATGATGTCGCAGATGGCCGGCACCAGGTATATCCCCACAGTCAGAGTCAGCGGCAACACTCCAATGACGTCGTCATAGGTAGTGGCGTTGGAAAAGCGAGCGGTCTTCAGCAGAAACAGCATCAGTGCCTCGCCGCCCAGAACCAGGCCCAGCATTCCAAAGGTATAGCTCCTGCGGTGGGTCATCTTATAAAGCTCCGCGCTCAAATACTTACCCATGGCGAACACCTCCGATCAGGTTCAGGAAGTAGTCCTCCAGATTGGCCCCCCGGTGCTCCATCCCCGCCAGGGAAACGCCCTGCTCAATGAGCAGACGGGTGACTTTCTCCGGCTCACCCAGGCCCTCGTAAAGCCAGATGGCTCCACCGGCCACTACCTCAAAATCCCGGTAGCCCAGCTGCCGCTCCAAGAGGGCGGCGGCCCGGGGCGCGTCGTCCACCTTCAGTTCCAGGCAATCCCGGCACTTTTCCGCTAAAGTGACTGCCGAGACCTCCTCCAGCATCTTTCCCTTGTCGAGAAAGCCGTAACGGGTGGCTAAATTCTGAAGCTCGGAAAGGATATGGCTGGAGATGAGGATGGTGGTGTGGTACTGCCGGTTCAGCTCCAGGAGCAGGTTTCGAAACTCTACGATCCCCTCCGGGTCGAGACCGTTGATAGGCTCGTCCAGCAGCAGAAGTTCGGGCCGGTCCATCAGGGCCAGGGCCAGTCCCAGCCGCTGCTTCATACCCAGAGAGAAGGTCTTGAACTTCTTCCGCCCGGTATTGGCAAGTCCCACCTGCTGTAAGGCATCCTCCACCACGTCCCTTCCGGCGATCCCCCGCTGGCGGCGGTAGTACTCCAGATTTTCTCTGGCCGTCAGATAGGGATAGAAGCTGGGGATCTCCACCATGGCCCCCGTCCGGGAGCGGGCCTTTTGCAGTTCCCCCTCTCCGGTGACGCCGAAAAGCTCGATCTCACCGCCGGAGGGGAGGGTCTGGGCACAGACCATGCGGATAATGGTGGTCTTGCCCGCCCCGTTTCTCCCCACCAGACCGTAAATCTCGCCTTTCGGCAGGGTCAGGTCTACCTGGTCCACCACCGTCACCCCGCCGTAGCGCTTGGTGAGGGAACGGGCGACCAATACATTTTCTGACATTTGCATGACCTCGCTTTCTTTGAGCTTGGCCTAAGGATATCGAAAAGTCAACAAGGAAGCTCAAAGAGAGAGTGAAGAAAAAATAAAGTTGGTCCCGCTCCGGTCCATCCGGGTCCGCCGGCTCACGCCCGCGCTTCCTCCGCCATCTTAAAGCCAATGCCCCACACCGTTTTGATATATTCCCTCTCGCTGGCCTTGGAGAGCTTGGCGCGGAGGTTGGAGATATGGACGTTCACCGTGTTGTCGTCCCCCATGTACTCCTCTCCCCAGACCCGCTCGTAAATTTGCTCCCGGGTGTAGACCTTCTTAGGGTCCTCCATCAGCAGGGCCAATATCTCAAACTCCCGGGCGGTCAGAGTAAGCTCTTGCCCCGCTACCGATACGATGATGCGCTCCCGGTCCAGCGTCAGCTCCCCCCAGCGGAGAACGGTGCCGCCGCTCAGGCCGGAGAATTTCTTATACCGTCGCAGCTGGGCCTCGATCCGGGCCAGCCCCTCGGCGTTGTCAAAGGGCTTTGGAATAAAGTCGTCCGCCCCCAGTCGCAGCACGTTGACCCGGTCCTCCAGCCCCGCCTTGGCAGACAGGACGATGACCGGCATGGTCTTTCCCTTTCTGACCTGGCGAATAAACTCCTCCCCGGAGAGGCCGGGAAGCATCAGGTCCAGGAGGATCAGGTCATAGTCATATTTCTCTGCCAGCAGAGCGGCCTCACTGCCGGAAAAGGCGCCGCGGCAATCGTAGCCCGCGTCGCTGACAACACGGCACAGCAGTGCGTTGATGGCGCTGTCGTCCTCTACTACCAGGATGTGTATGGCTTCCATGGCAAATCCTCCCTAAAGCGTTCCATAAAACTTCTCCCCCAATATATCACATATTGGGGGAGATGGTCTTAAATTTCTCTAAAGTTTTTTCTTTCGGACCCTATTTGACCCGCAGCCGCTTGACCAGGTCCTCGTCCGGTTCGGCCATCATGGTCTGGTAGGTGGTATAGACCACCATACCCGGTTTGGCCCCGGCGGGCTTTTTCACATACCGCACCTGGGTGTAGTCCACCGGCACCTTGCCCGCCTCCCGCCCCTGGGAGAACCAGGCGGCCAGGACGGCGGCCTGGGCTACGCTTACCTCGTCCGGTTCGCCCCCCTCAGTCCACAGGATCACGTGGGAGCCGTGTATCTTCTGGGTGTGGAACCACCAGTCCCACTTTCCCGCTCTTTTGGCGGTAAGCTGGTCGTTCTGGGTGTTGTTCTTCCCTACGCTGACCCGCAGCCCGCCGTCGGTGCGAAACTCCATTGTTTTGCCGGCGACCCGCTTTTCCTTCCCCTTGCCGCCCTTTTTCTTCAGGTAGCCGCTATCGGTAAGCTCCTGGCGGATCTCCTGGATATCCCGCTCTCCCTCGGCCAGGGTCAGGGCCTCCAGCACGCTGTCCAGATAGGCCAGGTCCCCCTCCCCCTTTTCGATCTGCACTGTAAGGGCGGCCTCGGCGTTCTTGGCCTTGTTGTAGTCCTTATAATACCTGGCCGCGTTCTGCTGCGGAGACAGCAACGGGTCCAGGCGTATCTCCACCTCGCACATATCGGGATCATAATAGTCCTGGAGCTTCACTGTGGAGCGGCCCCGCTCCAGCAGATGAAGGTTGGTGGTCAAAATATCCCCCAACTCCCGCAACCGCTCCCGGTCCTGGGTCGCCATCAGCTCCAGACGCTGATTCTCCAGCTTTCGGGCGGTGCGCTCCCGGGCGCTCCGCACCGTCCGCAGCAGGTCGTCTCCCCGGCGGCGGACCCGCTCCGTCTGCTCTTTGGCTGCATAGAACTCATCCAGCAGCGCGCCGAAGGAGGGGTACTCCCGGCTTTCGGTCTGGGGACCATACTGGAGAATGGGCAGGAAGGAAAAGTCTACCGGCTTGCCGTCCCGCACCAGCATCACAGGTGTGGAGGGATACTCCTTTACAGCGTCCCACATGGTCTGGATGGCGCCGGACAGCTCCCCTTCCTCGCCGCGAAAGCGCAGCTCTCGCTCCAAAAGAGGGGGAATTCCAAATCGCGGCTCCGGGGCGCGGTAGAAAAGCCCCGGTAAAAGCTGCCGGGTCCCAGAGGCAAGGTCCCCCTCCACCTTACGGGTACAGTCGATGATCCGCCCCTCCCCGTCCAGGAGGAGCAGGTCGGCATGGCGGCCCATGGCCTCCAGCACCAGCGTCCGGGAAACCTTATCCCCCAGCTCGTTGGTAGCCTCCAGAGCAATGGTCACTGTCCGCTCCATATAAGGCTGCTCTATACTCAAGATACGGGCGCCAGACAGGTGCTTTCGCAGCAGGATACAGAACAGGGGCGGACTGGCTGGATTTTCCCGCTCCAACGTAGTCAGGTGCAACCTGGGGTGGGCCGGATCGGCAGAGAGAAACACCTTTACGTTCCCGGTGTTTCCCCGCACGGAAAGCACCACATCGTGGGGGCCGGGCTGGGCGATCTTGTCAATCCGCCCACCCAGCACCGCCTCCCGCACCTCCCGGAGGGCGGCGGCAAGACAGAGCGCGTCAAGTGCCATCGTGGGCCTCCATCATCTTCTCAAAAAGCTCATTGAGCCTACTCTTCTCCCCCCGGAGCCACAGCCAGCCGAAGAGGGCCTCAAGGGCGGTGGCCGCGGCGTACTCCTCCCGACTGGCATGCTGGGGGATACTGTGGGGAGAGGCGTTGCGGCCCCGGCGGAACACATCGGCCTCCGCCTCAGTGAACAGGGGCTTGATCGCCTCCGCCATCCTGGCCTGGGCCGGGGCGGCGACATAACCCACCGCCGCCTTGTGCAGGCCCTTTGCGGTGGCCTTGCCGCGGAGGCAGACATAGGAGCGGGCCATCAGCTCATAGACGGCGTCGCCCAGGTGGGCAAGGCCTAAGGCACTGACCGTGTCCAGAATGGTCTTGTCCGCATGAAGATCAAAGTAGTCGTTCATACCGCCGCCTCCCTTGGGCTTTTATCCTTCCACCGGCTGGGCCAGAGGTGCGATGACCTCTCTGGTGATCTTACGGTTGAAATAGATACAGGTGAGCATGGAGAATATCTCGGCAATGGGGAAAGCCAGCCACACAAGCTCCAGCCGCCCGGTGAGGGACAACAGGAACGCGGCGGGCAGCAGCACCACCAGCTGCCGGATAATGGACACCATCATCCCCAGCACGCCGTGGCCCAACGCCTGATATACCGAGCCGGAGACAATGCCGAACCCGGCGAAAATGAAGCTGGTACAGATGATGCGCAGGGCGGGCACGCCGATCTCCAGCATCTCCTCCGACGCCTCAAAGATGCCCAGCAGCTGGGCGGGGAACAGCTCCGCCACGCTGAGGCCCAGCAGCATAAAGATCGTTGCGATGATCCACCCCAGCCGCCGGGTGTCCAAAATGCGCTGGCTCTTCCGGGCGCCATAGTTGTAGGCCACGATGGGTACGATGCCGTTATTGAGTCCGAACACCGGCATAAAGATGAAGGACTGGAGTTTGAAGTAGATGCCGAAAACGGCGGTGGCCGTATCGGTAAAGGCAATGAGGATCTGGTTGAGGCCGAAGACCATCACCGAGCCGATGCAGTTCATCACCATGCTCGGTACGCCCACGCCGTAGATCTGCTTGATGGCCCTGGCCTTGGGCTTCAGATACCGCAGCCGGAAGGTCAGCTCCTTGTTGACCGCCAGATTAAAGATAAGCCCCGCCACCGCGCCTAAGATCTGTCCCACCACGGTGGCCCAGGCGGCACCGGCTACCCCCAGCCCCAGCCCATACTCAGAGCAGAACCGGGCAATGGGGTTCTCTCCCTCCCAAATGATCCCATGTCCAAAGATGAGTATCGGGTCCAAAATGATGTTGGTGACGGCGCCCACAGTCTGGGCGATCATGGTGTGGACCGACTTTCCGGTGGACTGAAGCAGCCGCTCAAACATGATCCCCAACATCACGCCGCCGGAGAGGGTGGTGCAGATGGTGAGGTACTGCGTCCCCTGCTCCACAATGCCGGGGATGTCGGTCTGCACTTCAAAGAAGGGCCGGGGCAGGAACCGCCCCACCACCACAGCCACCAGGCCGCTGAGGATAGCCAGCAGCAAGCCGTTGCCCGCCGCCCGGTTGGCCCCCTCAATATCCTTCTCCCCCAGATTCCGGGAAAGGAGGGCGTTGACGCCTACGCCGGTGCCCACCGCCACGCCGATAATGATGTTCTGTATCGGGAAGGCCAGACTGACGGCGTTGAGTGCGTCCTGGCTCAGCTTGGCCACGAAGAAGCTGTCCACCACATTGTAAAGGGCCTGGACCAGCATAGATATCATCATCGGCACCGACATGGTCAGCAACAGCTTCCCTACCGGCATAACGCCCATCTTGTTTTCTCTGATCTGCTCGGACATGGATATCCTCCTTGTTCTTGTGTAAAAGGGGCCGCAACAACCGTTGCGGCCCCTGGCACTTTCAGCTAAGCTACGGTTTCAGGGACCAACTCCCCATTCAGTCGAAGCTTAGTATACTGGAATATAAATTTTTCGTCAAGCCTTTTATATTCAGGCCCCTGCCCGGTCCTTACACAGCTTTCCACAGGCGGCAATGACGCCAAAAAGGAAAAAGTAGATGAACATATTCCGGGCATAGAACCAGGTGTACTCCGCCACCGAGATAAGCAGAATACCGCAGAAGCCGGCGATGGCGGCGGCGAGCAGGTTCTTTAGTCGTTTATCCTCGCAGTGGACAAAGCTCCGCAGTCCCCGTTTGAGCTGATAAACTATGGCGGTGAGGAAGGCGATAATGGCCCCCAGGCCCATCTCCGCCCAGACCTGGAGATAGTTGTTGTGGGTGTGGATGGGGAAATTGCCGTCAAACATGGGCGGGTAGCCCCGAAAGGTCTTGGTGAGAATGTCGCTGCCCAGGCCCACGCCTCGGAGCCAATAGTCCTCCATCAATACCCCGCTGGCCTTATAGATGGCAAAGCGGTAAGCCGTGGAGCTGTCCTCGGTATTGCCGATGGTCAATATGCGGTTGTAAATGGTCTCGGGCAGCAGCGGAATGGCGCAGACCCCCAGCGCCAGGAGCAGCGGAATGGCCTTCCAGTTCCAGAACGCCACAAAGACCACCGTGGCCAAAGCGAAACCCAGCCAGCCCGAGCGGGAAAAAGTAAGGCCAAGGGCCACCCCGCAGACGCCCAGAGAAAAGAGCGCCGCCAGCTTCCCCCGCCAGGTCCTGGCGTTGAGGAAGAGGGCATAGGTAAAGGGCGTCAGCATCACCAGCAGCTCGGCAAAGTTATTGGGATTATCGAAGAAAGAATACACCCGCCCCGGCATCCCCTTGTTGAGCAGCAGGTCCTGCTGATTAGCTACCACAGACACGCCGATAACGCCCTGATAGCAGCCGTAGAGGGAGGCAATGGTCAGCCCCGCCACCGCCAGAGCCACCACCAGCTCCACCTGCCCATATTTCCGCACCGAGCTTACCGCCAGCAGACACAACAGAAAGGCCGCCAAATGGAAGCCCACAAAGCGGATGGACATGCCCCAGTCCAAAGATCCCAGAAAAGCATAGGCAACAAAGGCCATGAAGAAGATATAATAGGGGCCCAGATCTTTGATCTCCAGCTCCCGGCTGGGCCGGGAGGCCGCGCCCAGGTAGAAAATACCGGTCACCGCCACAGCGCCGAAAAGACCGTATAGGTTATTCCAACTGGCGTGGGGCACAATGAGCATCAGCGCCACAAAACCGCCCAGGAAAAAGTAGGGCTGTCCACAGACCCAGCCCAGGGTCCGGGCGAAGAGGCTGCCGTCCCACACGCTTTTCCCGATCCGATAAATAAACTTACACACCGTTCCCGGCAGATTGAAAAGAAAGCTCAGCAGTATGCACACCAGGCTGTCGGGCCAGCTTCTGGGCAAAATGCCCTCCCGCCAGAGCCATTGGCAGACCACGCTGTTTTGAACGGTATCCGCTATCCCCCGGCCAAAGGCCCGGAGCGCGTGGCTGACACGGCTTTCCTCCCAGGCGCCCAAAACAGCGGCCCACAGGAAGAGGAAAAACCGGCATATCAAACTGTTTTCCACAATTGTCATAGCTTCGCGCTCCAAACTCAGCCGTTGACGGCTTTTTCGTAGACCCGGAAGGTGGCGGCGGCCATCTTGTTGACCTCAAACTTCTCCTCAATGGTCCTTCTGGCCCCCTCCCGGCACTGGGCCAGGAAGTCCGGCTCCTCCATCATCACCTTCATGGCTCCCGCCATGGAATCGGGATTGTCATACTCTACCAGCAACCCGCAGCCCGCGTCGTCATTGACAATGTCGGAGTTGCCCCCCATGTCGGTGGCGATGACGGGCAGTCCGGCGGCCATGGCCTCGATGATGAGGAAGCTGAGGGCCTCGTGCCGGGAGGAATTGACATAAAGGTCAGAGCCTTTATAGAGATTCTTGATGTCCTTGCGGAAACCGATGAACTTTACCTGCTCTTTGCTCAGCCCCAGCTCCTTGACCTGTTCCTTTGCCGGCTCCAGCAGCGGGCCATCCCCCGCCAGCACCAGGGTAAAGGGCACGGCGGAAAGCTCTGTGAGCCGCTTGACGGAGTCGATGAGGTACTTGTGGCCCTTATCGTCGGCAAAGCGGGAGGCGCAGAGCATCACAAAGCGGTCCTCAGGAATGCCCAGCTCCGTGCGGAGGGTGGACTCGCTCCGCTCCCCCGCCCAGGCGTCCAGATCCACGGCGTTGAAGATGACCTGGATATGCTCTCCGTTCCAGCCAGTGGTCATGAGCTGCTCCTTACCCCGGTTGCACACGGCGATCATCTGGTCCTGTTTCTTGTCCAGCAGCCGGTTACTGAGCCGGGTAACGGCGTCGTTAGGGATGACAAAGTGGTTGGTGTAGACCACTCGTATTTTCTTATTATACCGCTTTGCCAGCATGGCAATGTAGTTCTCCCGGAGGTAATGGCAGTGGATGAGGTCAATGTCCCACTCCTCACAAAGCTTCGCCAGAGCCTTGGCGGCCTTCAGGTCAAAGCGGCTATCCATGGTGAGCTGGCGGCAGGGCACGGCCATAGCCTCCAGACGCTCTACCAGCAGTCCGCCCTCGTTGTAGGCAAAATATGGCTCCACCCGGCCATCGGCGGAGAGATACTTGATCAAGGTCTCCACATAACGCTCGGTGCCCGCCTTTCCGGCAAAATTGAGCAGATACAACACTTTCATCCCAGAGCGCCTCCTTTTTGTATACTGTTTCCATTTTACAGGAAATCCCGTTGGAAATCAACCTACTTTTCTGGCATGCCCAAAAAGGGCCGCTCGCCAGAGAAAAAGCGTCTTGTACCTTTGGCGCAAGGAAAACGGGAGGGGCACAACAGTCTACCCCTCCCGCTTTTCTTATGCCAGCGCCGCCTTCAGTGCCTCCGCCTTGTCGGTCTTTTCCCAGGGCAGGTCGATGTCGGTGCGGCCAAAGTGGCCGTAAGCCGCCGTCTGCTCGTAAATGGGCCGGCGGAGGTCCAGGGTCTCGATGATCTTGGCCGGGCGCAGATCAAAGACCCGCTGTACTGCCGCGGAGAGCTTTTCCTCGTCCACCGCGGCGGTGCCGTAGGTGTCCACCAGCACGCTGACGGGATGGGCCACACCGATGGCGTAGGCCACCTCGATCTGGCACTTCCGGGCCAGGCCCGCCGCCACAATGTTCTTGGCCACGTACCGGGCCATATAGGCCGCGCTGCGGTCCACCTTGGTGGGGTCCTTGCCGGAGAAACAGCCGCCGCCATGGGCGGCGCTGCCGCCATAGGTATCCACAATGATCTTCCGCCCGGTAAGTCCGGTGTCCCCCACCGGGCCGCCCACCACAAAGCGTCCCGTGGGATTAACGTAGAATTTGGTGTCCTTATCAATATACTTTACAGGAATAATGGGCTTAATGACGGTTTCCACCACCGCCTCCCGCAGCTCCTTGAGCGCCACGTCGGGGTCATGCTGGGTGGAAACGACGATGGCGGGACAGCGGAGGACCTTGCCGTCCTCGCCATACTCCACCGTTACCTGGCTCTTTCCGTCGGGCCGCAGCCAAGATAGCTCCCCGCTCTTGCGAAGCTGGGCCAGCCGCCGGGAAAGCTGGTGGGCCATGGCAATGGGTGCGGGCATCAGCTCTGGGGTCTCGTCGCAGGCATAGCCAAACATCATGCCCTGATCTCCCGCGCCGATGAGGTCCGCTTCGTCGGTATCGCCGTTCTGGTGCTCATAAGACTGGTTCACCCCCATGGCGATGTCGGGGGACTGCTCGTCGATGGAACTCATCACCGCGCAGGAGCGGTAATCGAAGCCATACTCCGGGTCAGTGTATCCAATGCGCTGGATGGTCCGCCGGACAATGGCGGGGATGTCAGTGTAGTGAGAGGTGGTGATCTCCCCCATCACCACCACCATGCCGGTAGTGGTAAAGGTCTCACAAGCCACATGGGCCGTGGGATCGCTGGAGAGAATGTCGTCCAGGATGGCGTCGGAGATCTGGTCACAGACCTTATCGGGGTGCCCCTCAGTGACCGATTCGGAGGTAAAGAGCCGCTTTGCCATATTTTTCTTCTCCTTTTGTTTTTATAAACAAAAGCGCCCTGTCATAACCGACAGAGCACAGGATAGACCCGTCCTCATCTTTCGATTATCTCGCCGGATTTGGCACCTTGCTTGCGCAGGTTGCCGGGCTTCATCGGGCCGTTCCCTCCACCACTCTTGATAAGGCGCTATTGAATTGTAACGTCATTATACACGTCGGGCGAAAATTGTCAAGCCCCGCTGGAAAATGTTCACACTTTCTTCCTTTACTTTTTTTCCAAAAGCGGGTACAATTTCCCATATAGTTCATTCCATCCCACGCAAAAGGAGGTCCTGGCCTTGCACGCCTTTGATAACTGGATCGATCGGTTCTGCCGGAACCACCCCCGGTTTGGCGTCCCCAACCTGATGCTCTATATCGCCCTGGCCAACGTAGCCGTCGCGCTGATGGATATGTTTGCCCTCAACGGCCCCTCC
The DNA here is from genome assembly GCA_910577415.1 of uncultured Oscillospiraceae bacterium. GTDB lineage: Bacteria > Bacillota > Clostridia > Oscillospirales > Oscillospiraceae > Vermiculatibacterium. Next base: position 10,899 of record CAJTLK010000009.1, on the reverse strand, counting down.
CTGTCCTCCCTGCTCTTCTTCAGCCGGGAGGCCATTCTGAAAGGCCAGGTCTGGCGCATCTTCACCTTTGTCCTCGTCCCTGAGAGCGGCGGTTTCTTCGCTGTCATCACCGCTTACTTCTACTACTGGATCGGCTCTCTTCTGGAGCGAGAGTGGGGCACGGGCCGATTCACCCTGTTCTACATCGGCGGCGTGGTCTTCAACATCATCTTCGGTTTTGTGGCGGGCTACGCCTCTATGTATTATGTAAACCTTTCCCTCTTCTTTTCCTTTGCTGTTCTCTTCCCCGATCTTCAGGTACTGCTGTTCTTCCTTCTCCCCGTCAAGGTCAAATGGCTGGCTTGGCTGGACGCCGCCCTTTTCGCCTGGGACATCATCATGGCTCTACTGGCCCGCAGCCTCATCGGCGCCCTGTTACCCATCGTCGCCATCCTCAACTTTCTGCTTTTCTTCTGGGGGGATTTCACCGAGGCCCTGGGCTACCGCAAGCGGCGCTTTGAGCACCAGCATTCCGCCCAGACGGTAAACTTTAAAAAGGCCACCAAGACCGCCTATGAGAAAAAAGGCTATATCCACAAGTGCGCCGTCTGCGGCAAGACCGACACCGACTATCCCGATATGGAGTTTCGCTACTGCTCCAAATGCAACGGCTATTATTGCTATTGTATGGAGCATATCAACGACCACGAGCACGTGCAATAAAGCCGGATATATCAAGCCGGTCAGAGGCGTTTCCTCTGACCGGCTTTTGTTTTGTTTCTTCACGGGTAGGAGCCGATCAGTCCCGCCCCTCCCCCTTGAGCTTGTCCCAATACTGCTTGGCCGCCTGCTCGTTCTTATTGTCCCCATAAAAGTAATACTGCGTTCCAACCAGAATGTCAGGCAGATACTGCTGTTTGACCCAATGCCCCGGAAAATTATGGGGATACAGGTAGCCCTGGTCTCGCTCCTGTCCCGCCGAATCAGCGTGGACATTCTGCAAATGCCGGGGATAGTCCCCCAGCTTTCCAGCACGCACATCCGCCCAGGCTGCGTTGATGGCTGTCACCACCGAGTTGGACTTAGGGGCGGTGGCCAACAGGATGACCGCCTGGCCCAGCATGAGCTGAGCCTCGGGAAGTCCCACCTGCAAAGCGTTATCCACCAACGAGCGGACAATGAGGGCGGCCTGGGGATAGGCCATGCCCACATCTTCGCTGGCCGAGCAGAGGATGCGCCGGATAGCGGTGATCATATCTCCCGCTTCCAATAGCCGCGCCAGATAGTGGAGCGCGGCGTCGGGGTCGCTGCCCCGGAGGGACTTCATCAGGGCCGAGGCAATGTCGTAGTGGTCGTCCCCCTCCCGGTCATAGCGCATGGCGGAGCGCTGGGCCACCGCCTTGGCGTCTTCCAACATGATGACAAGGCTTTTCCCTTTTCGGGGGGCGGCGTTCATCAATAGCTCCACCGCGTTCATAGCTTTGCGGCAGTCGCCGCCGCATGTGGCGGCAATGTGCTCTACCACTCCCGGCTCCACCTTGGCCTTGGCTCCCAGCCGGGCCTCCATCTTAGCGACGCCCCGCTCCACGGCGGGTTCCAGATCCTTTGCGTCCAGGGGCTTGAACTCAAAGACACTGGAGCGGGAGAGAATGGCGTTGTAGACGTAGAAGAAAGGGTTCTCCGTAGTGGAGGCGATGAGAGTCACGTCTCCGCTCTCGATGACCTCCAGAAGGGATTGCTGCTGCTTCTTGTTAAAGTATTGTATCTCATCAAGGTAAAGCAAAACCCCTTCCGGGGCCAACAGGGTCCCGGCCTGGGCAATGACCTCCTTCACATCACTGAGGGAGGCGGTGGTGGCGTTGAGCCGCCGCAGGGCACGGTTGGTGCGCCTGGCGATAATATTGGCCACGGTGGTCTTCCCGGTGCCCGAAGGGCCATAAAAGATAAGGTTGGGAATTTCCCCGGTCTCGATGATTCGCCGGAGAAGTCCCTTTTCCCCTAAAATATGTTTTTGGCCTACGACTTCGTCCAGGCTCTCGGGCCGTATCTCGTCGGCCAAGGGACGGTATGTCATTGCGCGCTCCCTCCCTTTTCGTCGCTCCAGTTCCACCATTTCAATTTTTCCGGGCTGTCACACCGGCCCTCGGCAAAGGCCACCGCCAAACGGTAAACATACAGACAGCAGCGGTCCACGCTCTCACCGGGACAGAGGGCCTGTTCCCTGCGGTACAGCTCCTCCGGGTCCTTCCCTTTTAAGTCCTCCACCCAGGCGATGCCCAGAGCGTTCAAGTGCTTCGCCATATTGGCTCCCACACCGGGAATGGTTTTCAGGTCGGTCATTACACACCCGCCCCCAGAAAAAAGAATGGAGAGGAAATTTCCCCTCCATTCTAACATATGTTCGATTGGTTTGTAAAGAGGGACTTTGTATACAAACAGCGGCAGCCGCCGGGGCTATTTTGCCGCCCGGTAGACCAGGAGGATGGCCTGCTCCACCGTACAGGAGTCCTTGGGTGAGAGCAGCCCGCCGCCGGTGCCCTCCATGACCCCCAGCCCCGCCAGGGCGGTCACGCTGTCCCTAGCCCAGTGGTCGACCTGGTCGGCGTCGGCATAGGCGGAGAGATCGGTGGAAAACGCCCTTACCCCCGCCTTGCTCATGGCCCGCCACAGCATAGTCGCTAACTGCTCACGGGTCAAAATCCCGCCGGGGGAGAATTTCCCCTCCCCGGTGCCCTGAACGATGCCTGCGGCATAGGCCTTCAAGACCGCCTCATCGGCGGTGTCGGTAAAGGTATCCGCCGGGGCTGGGGCAATGGCTTCCCCGGTCTGCTTCTCCAGGTAGTTCACCGCCAGAGAGGCAAATTGACTTCGGGTGATGGTAAAGGTCTGGTACTCCTGACAGCTCTCCGTCACATACCCTGCCTCTGTGGCGGCGTTGACCTCCTCCGTTGCCCATTCAGAGGTCTTGTGCTTCAGTAAGGGATTCTTCAGCAGTCCGTAAACCCCGTTCAGCCGCACCGAGGCGTAGCCGTGGTCGAAGTCCCCCACGTCGTCGTAGAGCAGGGGCACCACTACCTCCCCGGCCTCGCTGGCAAAGCCGTAGTGGCCTTCGCCGGAGGGCTGCAGCACATCCCAGCGGCCCATTTTACGCAGGCCCTCATAATAGACCTGCACCGGCTCTTTCGTTTCCTCGTCCAGCCAGGGCTTCGGCCCGGAGGAGGGCTGGTAAGTCTCCCCGGTGGCGGGGTCGATGGGCAGGCCGGCCTCTCCGTCCCGCTCCACGGCAGTAAGTTCGCCCTGGGTATCCATCAGGTAATACTTCAGCTCGTCCCCATCCCGTAGGACTACCGACATCAGGCCGTTGGCGTTGAAGCGGTAGCCGGTGGTGCCGCCCTTGGTGGTAAAGGCGTCCACAAACCGAGGCTCCGACACCACTCGCCCGGTGGACAGCTCCACAAAGCCAAGACCGTCTTTGCTTTCGTAGCCCCAGATGCCAAACCCCGCCCGCCAAGGCTTCCTGGCAAACCGGGACGTCCACACCGGAAGGCAGGGCTTACCCTCCCGGTCGATGACATTGTAGCCATCCTCGTAGGTGTGGACACTGGCGTAACCGTCCTCCTCAAAGCCGCAGCTCAGCCAGCTATAAACAAAGTCGGTGATGCGCCTGCCTTGGGTATCCAGGTAGGCATAAGCGTTTCCGTCAGTGACCCTGGCAAAGCCGTTGACAAAGTCGCCTACCGCCCAGAAATCATACCCGGTGAGCCGCTTCCCCGCGCTGGTAAAGAGGGCGAAGGGCGGGTCGTTCTTCCCCCAGCGGCCCACAAATTTGATCCCCAACTCGGCCTCCTGTTGGCTGTCGCAGGTGAAGTCCAGCACCGTGTTACCGTCAAGGTCGATCTTGCCCCACTTGCCATTTTGCGCGGCGATGGCCTGACCGTTTGCGTCAAACTCCTCCACCGCATCGAAGACGTAGTCGGTGTACTGCGTACCGTCCAGGCCGAAAAGCCCGCTTTTGTTGTCCTTCACCAGCAGCATACGGTCAGTACCGTAGCGGCGGATGATATAGGCCGTGCCGGGATACCACGTGACCTCCACTCCCGCCTTCTGGGAACCGCCCTCCACCATGGAGGGGTCGGCAGAGCCGGAGAGGATGGCCCCCCGGAGCCGCTCTTCCGTGGGGAACTGGCAGACAAACAGCTCGTTGCCCTGCTTGTCATAGGCCCCGAATAGCTGGTTTTTGATGACCAGAATACTGTCATTCAGATTATAGACGTCGGTGGCGACCCCGTCGAAGGCCATGGGCACCACCACCGCCCCGGTGGTGTAGTCGATGACTCCATATTGGCCGTCCTTCATTACGATGGCCAGATCGCTGTTGTACTGCGGCGTCAGCTCATCGTAGATGAGGGGGACGACCACCTCGCCCTGGGGATAGGTAAGCACACCATGCTTGCCGTTCTCTTCCACGACACAGAGGCTCTTGCCTTCGTAATACTCGATCATATCATATTCCATGGGGATCAGCGTCTCTCCGGCCAGGCCGACGGCGCCCCACTTGCCGTCCCCGGTGGTCACAAGATAGGAATCTTCATAGTCCCACATATACTCGTATTGTAGGGGAATGACCACCTGGAAAGCCTTGTCCAGCACGCCCCACAGGTCGTCTCTTTCCACGAGCCACCGCTCTGCGTCCGGCCTCAGGATGTACCCGTATTCCACGGGCAGGACGATGTTTCCCTTTCGGTCAGCGATGCCGCTGAGGCTGCCCCCCTCCGGGGTCTCCTTCTGGAGCTCAAAATAGTCGTCGTAGAGCCGGTGATCCTCATCCCCCCAGGCCACATTATAGCAAGTGATCCAGTCGTACTCCATGGGCAGGAGCATATTGCCCGCCTGGTCGAAGAGGCCATACTTCTTCACCTTACCACCGAAACGGCCCGTCTCCCCGGTGTACTGCCCCGCGGAGATCACGCCGTTATCATGGATATTGACGTCGTCGTAGACGCAGGGCAAGACCTCCCGGCCCTCCCGGTCTATAACGCCGCCGATGTAGCCCCAGTCCTCTTTGGTCATCTCCACCCAGGCAAGCCCGGCCACAAAGGGCCACGCCCGGTCATAAATTGCCGGGATGACCCATTGCTGGTCTTCGTCCATATACCCCTCTTTCCCGTTGAGCCCCACCTGCCGGCGGCCATCGTTCAGTGCCCCGATCCCTTCATACTCCACAGGCAGCAGCACATTGCCCTCCCGGTCAAGGAGGCCGCGCAGGGTCTCGTCCTCCGAGACCTTCTTCTCCACATGGATGTAGTTTTCCTCGTAGAGCCACACCCAGTCGTAAATGGGAGGCGCCACCTCTCTGCCGGAAGCGTCGATGGCCCCGCACTTACCGTCCCTCCACACTCTGGCAAGGCCGTTTTCGTACTCCTGCACATCATCATAGCTCCCGGCGGCATAAACGGCGGGAAGCGTCCCTAAAAGGACGGCGAGGGTAAGGACAATGGATACAAGACGTTTCATAGCGGCTCCTTTCATGGGACTTTTTCAGATCTGTTTCTCTACCTTCTATTTCGCCCCGCGGTAGACCAGCAGGATGGCCTGTTCCACAGTGCAGGAGCTCTTGGGTGACAGCATCCCGCCGCCGGTGCCCTCCATGACCTTCAGCCCCGCCAGGGCGGCCACGCTCTCTCTGGCCCAGTCAGAGACCTTGTCACTGTCGGCATAGCTGCCGAGGTCGGCGGGGACTGCCGTCACCCCGGCCTTATTCATGGCCCGCCACAGCATGGCGGCAAGCTGTTCCCGGCTCAGAGGCCGTCCGGGGCCGAAGACGCCGTCTCCCATGCCCTGGACGATGCCCGCGGCGTAGGCCTTCCGCACCGCCTCGTCAGCGGTGTCGGTAAAGGTATCCTGCGGGGCGGGAACAATGGCCTGCCCGGTCTTCTTTTCCAGGTAGTTCACCGCCAGGGAGGCGAATTGCTCTCTGGTGATAGTATAGGTCTGGTAATGGCGACAGCTCTCGGTCACATACCCCGCCCGGGCGGCGGCGGTGACCTCGGCGGCGGCCCAGTCGGAGACCTTGTCCTTCCGGGTGGGGTTGCGCCAGATCCCCTGCCACCCCAGGTAGTTCACTGTGATGAGAATATCCGGTTCATAATAGCTGTTCGAGGCGTTATTACCCTTCAAAATACAGGGCATGACCAGCTCACCGGCGGCGTTGATGTACCCCTCCTTGCCGCTGTTGGTCTCCCGAACGCAGGCCAGGCCCTCGCCGAACCGGCTCATTGCCGCCCACTGGCAGGGAATGACCAGCTTCCCGGTCTTGTCCACCGCCCCCCACTTTCCGGTGTTGGTGTCCTTGACCTTCAGAAAGCCCTCATGGAACTCGTCGTCATGGTCGGAGTATTTCTCCGGGTCAATGGTGAAGAGAGTCTCCCCTGTTTTATCAATGACGAAGTCCACGCCGTCCAGGGACACCACCCCCACACCGTCTGTAAAGTATCCTACCCTGTCAAAATAGCCGGGGATGAGCCGCTCCTTTGACCAGTAGTTGCCGTACCAGTAGGGGTGTTCCAGGCCGTAATCAAAAACTTTATCAAATTCAAACTTCCTATCCACATCCCGGACTGTGAACTCGTTGCCCAACAGGTCGGCATATATCACGTCGTTGCCGTTGTTGGCGCGCTTCCCGGTATCAAAACCAAACCGCTTCTGGCCTATCGGCCCGCCATCACGGTTGGTGGTGCCGTAAATGGTGGGGACCAACCGCCGCCCCGCCAGATCCAGTAGGCCATAGTCGCAGTAGACAGGGTCGGTGGGCCGAAAGCCGTAGCGGCCCATGACCTTACTCTCTCCAATGAGTTGATCCGTCGAGAGACCAAAAACGGAATATCCCTCAGCACAGGGCACCCAGGTCACATCGAACTTTCCCCCGGTGGCCTCCTGAAAAGCAGCGATGCTCTCGCTGTCCATGGGGTTCTCCAGAATACCAAAGGCCCCGTCTGCCAGTATCGAGGCATAACCACGGTCAAAGTAGCCCACCGCGTCGAAGAGGCAGGGCACCATCTGCTCTCCGGCCCCGTTGACAAAGCCCCAGAGGCCGCTTTCCTCGCTCTGCACCCGGCGAAGGCCCTCGTGAATGGCATCCTCGTCCACGGCCTCTGGGATGACCGGAGCCAGGTTCCCCGCCGCCTCGGCCTGGGCCTGGGTGTCGTAGAGGAAGTCCACCACACTCTTGCCGTCCATGTCTACCACGCCCCACTTGCCGTTCAGGCAGGCAGGGGCCAGACCGTCGGCGTTGAAATAGCCAAAGGCGTCAAACTCGTCCAGGGTCACCCAGTTGTTCTCCAACGTACAGAGGGTGCTCTTGCCATCATAAACCAGCAACATTCGGTCAGTGCCATAGCGGCGGATCAGGGTCTCCGCACTGAACCACTTGACCTTTAACCCCAGTTCCAAGCACCGGATCTGTACGGCTTCCAAACGGGTCTCCTCCCCGGCGGCGCGGGCGGGCGTCAGCCCTATAACCATAGCCATCATTATGGCAAGAGCGGTAAAGTGTTTCATTTCGGCTCCTTTCCCGGTAGGCGGAGGGACAAAAAAAGATGGAGACAGCGTTTTTGCTGTCTCCATCATATCATGATTGCCGGGAAAAGGCAATCAAACTCAGCCCTCGTAGAGGGGGAAGCGGCTGGTAAGTTCCGCCACTCCGGCCCGGATGTTCTCGGCCTGTGCGTCAAAGTCCTTGGCGGCAAGGGCGATGAAATGGGCGATCTTCTCCATCTCCGGCTCCTTGAAGCCCCGGGTGGTGACGGCGGGAGTCCCTATGCGAACGCCGCTGGTGACAAAGGGCTTCTCCGGGTCGTTGGGTACGGCGTTCTTGTTGGCGGTAATATTCACCTCATCCAGCCGGTGCTCCAACTCCTTGCCGGTGAGACCCAGTCGGCGCAGGTCCAGGAGCATCAGGTGGTTATCAGTGCCGCCGGAGACCAGGTCCAGCCCCTCGACCAGCAACGCCTGGGCCAGCACGGCGGCGTTCTTCACGATCTGCTCCTGATATGCCTTGAATTCCGGCGTCATGGCCTCCCCCAGGGCGGCGGCCTTGGCGGCGATGACGTGCTCCAGAGGGCCTCCCTGGCTACCGGGGAAGATGGCGGAGTCGATTTTCTTGGCAAACTCCTCCTTGCAGAGGATCATGCCGCCCCGGGGGCCACGGAGGGTCTTGTGGGTGGTGGTGCTCACCACGTCGGCATAGGGCACCGGGGAGGGATGGCACCCCGCCGCCACCAGTCCGGCGATGTGGGCCATGTCCACAAAGAGATAGGCCCCCACCTCGTGGGCAATGTCGGCAAAGGCAGCGAAATCAATGATCCGGGGATAGGCGGAGGCCCCGGCAATGATCATCCTGGGCTTCTCCTTCCGGGCGATCTCCCGGACCTTGTCGTAGTCGATGCGGCCATCGGCGTCCACGCCATAGAACACCATATGGTAGTTCTTGCCGGAGAAGTTTACCGGGGAGCCGTGGGTCAGGTGGCCGCCATTACTCAGATCCATACCCAGCACAGTGTCGCCGGGGGTGCAAAGGGCGGCGTAGACGGCATAGTTGGCCTGGGCGCCGGAATGGGGCTGAACGTTGGCGTGATCGGCGCCGAAGAGCTTACATGCCCGCTGCCGGGCCATCTCCTCCACTACGTCCACACACTGGCACCCGCCGTAGTAGCGCTTGCCGGGGTAGCCCTCGGCGTATTTGTTGGTGAGCACACTGCCCTGGGCAGCCATGACCACGGGGCTGGTAAAGTTTTCCGAGGCGATCAATTCAATGTTCCGCTGCTGACGCTGGTACTCGGCCAGAATGGCGTCGGCCAGCTCGGGGTCCTGGTTGGCGATAAGGCCCATGGCTTCCTTCAACATATCAGTTTCCTCCTCAAAGCGATTTTTCTCGCGTTTTTTTTATCTCTATGATATTATATGTTCAAACCAATTTCGTCAAGAGGTGAAACCGCCATGAAAAAGAAAGACCGGGCCACCCTCATTGTGGAAGAACTCAAAAAAGCCTACCCGGAGGGCATCTGTTCCCTCCAATACCCCAAGCCCCATGAGCTGCTTTTTTCCGTGCGGCTCTCCGCCCAGTGTACCGATGAGCGGGTCAATCAAGTGACCCCCACGCTCTACGCCCGCTTCCCCACTCTGGAAGCCTTCGCCCAAGCCGATGTGCATGAGGTGGAGGAATACATTCACTCCTGCGGCTTCTTCCGGGCCAAGGCCCACGACATCGTCGCCTCGGCCCAGATGCTTCTTCGGGACTACGGCGGCAAAGTGCCCGACACCATGGAGGAGCTGTTGAAGCTCCCCGGCGTGGGGAGGAAGACCGCCAACCTCATTCTCGGGGATATTTACAACACCCCCGGCGTAGTCATCGCCGATACCCACTGTATCCGCATCGCCGGACGGCTGGGCCTCACCGACGGCACCAAGGACCCCGGCAAGGTGGAAGTACAGCTCCGCAAGGTGCTACCTCCCGAGGAGTCCAACGACTTCTGCCACCGGCTGGTCCTCCATGGCAGAGCGGTATGCACAGCAAGGGTCCCCTATTGCGAAAAGTGCACCCTCCGTCCATATTGCGATCTCTACAACAACGAAAATAAGTCCTGAATTTTTACTGCCGAGTACACGAAAAGGTTATCCCTTTACGTATGGCAGTATCAAAAAAAGACCACTGGGTCTCCCCAGTGGTCTTTTTCCTTATTGCTTACTTCTGGCTTTCGGCCACGGCAACAGCCACAGCCACGGTGGCACCCACCATGGGGTTGTTGCCCATGCCCAGGAAGCCCATCATCTCCACGTGAGCGGGGACGGAGGAGCTGCCGGCGAACTGGGCGTCGGAGTGCATCCGGCCCATGGTGTCGGTCATGCCGTAGCTGGCGGGGCCGGCGGCCATGTTGTCCGGGTGCAGGGTGCGGCCGGTGCCGCCGCCGGAGGCCACGGAGAAGTACTTCTTGCCCTTCTCCACGCACTCCTTCTTATAGGTGCCCGCCACGGGATGCTGGAACCGGGTGGGGTTGGTGGAGTTGCCAGTGATGGACACGTCCACGCCCTCGTGCCACATAATGGCCACGCCCTCCCGGACGTCGTCGGCGCCGAAGCAGCGGACGTTGGCACGCTCACCGTCGGAGTAGGCGGTCTCCTTGACCACCTTCAGCTCGCCGGTGTAGTAATCAAACTTGGTCTGAACATAAGTAAAACCGTTGATACGGCTGATGATCTGGGCGGCGTCCTTACCAAGACCATTAAGGATGACCCGCAGAGGCTCCTTCCGGGCCTTGTTGGCGTTGCGGACGATACCGATGGCGCCCTCGGCGGCGGCAAAGGACTCGTGACCGGCCAGGAAGGCAAAGCATTTGGTCTCATCCCGCAGGAGCATGGCGCCCAGATTGCCGTGGCCCAGGCCCACCTTGCGGTCTTCGGCCACCGAGCCGTTGATGCAGAAAGCCTGGAGGCCCTCGCCGATGCACTCGGCGGCCTCGGCGGCGGTCTTCACGCCCTTCTTCAGGGCAATAGCGGCGCCCACACAGTAGGCCCAGCAGGCGTTCTCAAAGCAGATGGGCTGGATGCCCTTGACGATCTCGTAGGGGTCGAAGCCGGCAGCCTTGCAAATGTCCCGGCACTCCTCCACGCTTTTGATCCCATACTGGGACAGGACGGAATTGATCTTGTCGATCCGTCTCTCGTAGCTTTCAAACAGAGCCATTGTCAATTCCTCCCTTTCTTATTCGTGACGCGGGTCGATGTACTTGGCGGCGGCGTCAAACTGGCCATAGCGGCCCTTGGCCTTCTCCAGCGCCTCGCCAGCGTCCACACCGTTCTTGATGGAATCCATCATCTTGCCCAGGTTGACGAACTCGTAGCCGATGATCTCGTCATCCTTATTAA
>CAJTLK010000008.1:31506-33842 GCA_910577415.1 uncultured Oscillospiraceae bacterium | reverse complement strand
CGCAACGCTCCCCCGTGAACCGTGTCAGGCGGGGAACCGAGCAGCACTAAGCGGATCCGAGCGTGTGCCGCGGGAGCGCCGTTCCCGAGCCGGCTGCCTGGGTAACGGATATAGCGCGGTCTTCAAAGGCCGGTGCGCGGTCTTGCCATGGACCGGAATGGGAGGGAAAGGCATTCCCTATAATGAGGTGAAATACCTATGTACCAAGCCCTCTACCGTAAATGGCGGCCCCGTACGTTTGACGACGTGGTGGGCCAGAGCCACATTACCGAGACCCTGAAGCGCCAAGTGGCGGAGGGCCGTCTTTCCCACGCCTATCTTTTCACCGGGACCAGAGGTACCGGCAAGACCTCCTGCGCCAAAATTTTGGCACGGGCGGTGAACTGTGAGCACCCGGTGAACGGCGATCCCTGCAATGAGTGCGCCGCCTGTCAGGGGATCGAGAGCGGAGCCGTTATGGACGTGCTGGAGCTGGATGCCGCCTCCAATAACGGCGTGGACCAGGTCCGTGCCCTCCGGGACGAGGCAGTCTACTCTCCGGCGGCGGTCCGCAAGCGCGTCTACATCATCGATGAGGTCCACATGCTCTCCAACCAGGCGTTTAACGCCCTGCTAAAGATATTGGAAGAGCCGCCGGAGCACCTCATTTTTATTTTGGCGACCACCGAAGTCCACAAGGTGCTGCCCACCATCAAGTCCCGGTGCCAGCAGTTTGCCTTTAAGCGTATCTCCCACACCGACATTGCCCAGCGGCTGAAATATGTGGCGGGGGAGGAGAGTATCCCCCTGACCAATGAGGGAGCCGCTCTTCTGGCCCGGTTGGCCGACGGCGGAATGCGGGACGCACTGTCCCTGCTGGACCAGTGCGCCACGGGGACCGACGGTGCTGAACTGGGGGAGAGGGAGATATTGGACGCCCTGGGGCTGGCGGGCAATGTGGAGACCGCCGCGCTGATGGGGGACCTGGCCGCCCGGAATACCGGGGCGGCTTTGGAACGCTTGAAGAGGCTCTATGATGCGGGGAAGGACGTGGGGAGCCTGTTGGGGGAGCTGTCCTCCCTGACCCGTGACCTGCTCATCCGCAAGACCGCCCCGCAAGTGGGGGGCGGCTTGCTTACCGGCGGTTATGACGACCTCACGATCCGAAATCTTTCCGAGACATTGACCACCGCCCGTCTGGTCCAAATGTTGGGCCAGCTCCAAAGCGTGTGCGCCGACCTGGGCCGCAGCGTGAACCGCAGAGTGGACGCCGAGCTGTGCGTTATCCGCCTGTGCGACGAGAGCCTGGACGGTTCCGCCGCGGGGCTGAGCGCCCGGCTCTCCCGGTTGGAGGAGCTGATGGCTAAGGGCATCCCCCCGGCAGCCGCGCCGCAAGTCCCCGCCCAGCCACAAAAAATAGAGGCAGTACAGCCACCGACTGCCGAAGAGGAGGCCCCACCCTGGGCGGAAGAGCCTCCCGCTCCCCGAGCTGTTCCGGCACAGGAGACCCCGGCGCCGGCACCCCCGCAGCCGCCTGTTTCCCGGCCCGTTGCGCCTCCGCCGACGCAGCATGTGGAGGTTACAGCCGCCGCACCGAGCGTAGCTGTGGCAGCCCCGGCAAGCCTCAGCGGCTTTTGGCCCGACATGGTCCACGCCCTCCACGGCAAGGTCCCGGCGGGGGAATATAGCTTCCTCTCCAATGGGAAGATGGTCCAGGGCGCTATTGACGGTCCCATCCTGAAGCTGTGGGCGCAGAATGATTTTGTCCGCAGCATGATAAACAAGCCTGGGATCGTGGCGGCGGTGGCTGAACAGGCCAAGCTGCTCCCCGGCGGACCATACCGGGTGACGGTGGTGGTGGGCGTGGTCCCCGCGGCCCCTGTGCCCCGCACTCCGGCTTCCACGGCTGCATCAGTTCCGGCAGCGGCGCCCCCTGCTCCGGCCATAGCGGAAGTTGCAGCGGAAGCGATGGAGGATGACCCTCTGGACAGCTTATTGGCTATGGGGGACGAGTTTGGCGACATTATTACTGAGGAGGACTGAGCAACATGGCAAAGGGCTTTAACAGCCGCGGCGGCTTTGGCGGTATGGGCGGCGGCATGAATATGAACATGATCAAGCAGGCCCAGAAGATGCAACAGGACATGATGAAGATGCAAGAGGAGCTGGCCGCCAAGACCTATTCCGCGGCCTCCGGCGGCGGCGTAGTCACCGCTGAGGTCAACGGCCAGCACCAGGTCCTCTCTCTGACCATCGCCCCGGAGGCGGTGGACCCCGACGACGTGGAGATGCTTCAGGACATGATCGTGGCCGCCGTCAACGAGGCTCTGCGCACCGCTGACGCCGACGCCGCCAGT
>CAJTLK010000008.1:0-31496 GCA_910577415.1 uncultured Oscillospiraceae bacterium | reverse complement strand
GCTCTATGAAGAGCATTACTGGCGGTATGGGCTTGGGATTCTAAAGCGCGCAAGTAAAAATACTTTACACGCTGCGGCGAGACCGTCAACGATGAAAGGAGTATCGGCATGGCCCCTTCTAAGGTTTATTTCACCGATTTTCATGTTCCAGTAGGCACCAGTCAGTTGGACAAGCTCTACCGCCTGATGGAAAAGGCGGGGATGGGCAGTATTGATTTTGAAAAGAAATTTGTCTGCATCAAGATCCACTTCGGCGAGCCGGGGAATTTGAGCTTTCTGCGGCCCAACTACGCCAAGGTGGTGGCTGATTTTGTCAAGGAGCGAGGGGGCATGCCCTTCCTCTCCGACTGTAACACCCTCTACATAGGCCGCCGCAAGCATGCCCTGGAGCATATGGACGCTGCCTATGAAAACGGCTTTTCTCCCTTCTCCACCGGCTGCCAGATCATCATCGGCGACGGCCTGAAGGGTACCGACGATGTGGAGGTCCCGGTGGTGGGTGGAGAATACATTGAAACGGCCAAGATCGGACGGGCCATCATGGACGCCGATGTGTATATCTCCCTGAGCCATTTCAAAGGCCATGAGCAGGCGGGCTTTGGCGGCGCGGTGAAAAACACCGGCATGGGCTGCGGCTCCCGCCGGGGCAAGATGGAGCAGCACAACGCTGGCAAGCCCGTGGTGCATCTGGACATGTGCCGCTCCTGTCACCGCTGCGCCAGGGAGTGCGGCCAGGACGCCATCAGCTATGGCCCGGACGGCAAGGCCATCATTGACCATCAGAAGTGTGTGGGCTGTGGCCGCTGCATCGGCGTATGCAACTTCGACGCCATTGAGAATCCCACCTGGGACACGGTGCAGATGCTCAACCGCAAGATGGCGGAGTATGCCAAGGCGGTGTGCGATGGCCGCCCCTGCTTCCACATCTGCCTGGTGCGGGACATCTCTCCCAACTGCGATTGCCACGGTGAGAACGACATACCCATCTTGCCGGATATCGGTATGTTTGCCTCCTTTGACCCGGTGGCGTTGGACCAAGCCTGTGCCGACGCCTGTATGGCCCAGGAGCCGCTGCCCGGCAGCCAGCTTGCCAAGCGCATGAAGGCAAAGGACTTCGTAGACCATCACGACCATTTTGAGAACAGCACCGAGGGAAGCGAGTGGAAGTCCTGCCTGGAGCACGCTGAGAAGATCGGCCTTGGTACGAGGCAGTATGAGCTTGTTACTGTCTGACCGCCCCGGAATATATCGTAGTAGAGAATAGGAAAGGGGAGCGCCACTATGGAATTGAAAGAGATATTGAGCCGCTGCGACCACACCCTCCTGAAGCAGGAGAGCACCTGGGAGCAGATCAGGACCCTGTGTGACGAGGGCGTGAAGTATGGCTGCGCCAGCGTCTGCATTCCCGCCAGCTTTGTCAAACAGGCCGATGAGTATCTGGACGGCAAGCTGAAGGTGTGTACCGTCATCGGCTTCCCCAACGGGTACTCCACCACTGCTGTCAAGGCTTTTGAGGCGGAGAACGCTGTGCGCAACGGCGCTGACGAGATCGACATGGTCATCAACATCGGCTGGGTGAAGGACCAAAAGTGGGACAGCCTTCTGGAGGAGATCAAAGAGGTCAAACTGGCCTGTGCGGGGCGTATCCTGAAGGTCATCGTGGAGACCTGTCTGCTTACCGAGGAAGAGAAGATCAAGATGTGCGAGATCGTCTCCGCCTCCGGCGCGGACTATATCAAAACCTCCACCGGCTTTTCCACTGCCGGGGCCACACGGGAGGACGTGAAGCTCTTTAAGGAGCATGTCGTCCCCGGCGTAAAGATCAAGGCCGCCGGTGGCATCGCCAGCCTGAAGGACGCCGAGGACTTCATCGCCCTGGGGGCAGACCGGCTGGGCACCTCCCGGATCGTAAAGCTGGCCAAGGGCCAGCAGGGCGAGGGCTATTGAGAAATGCGGAGAGAGAAGGAGCGGGGCATTTGCCCCGCTCTTTTTTCAGAATGCAATATCCTCTAAAAACCCAGTTGAGGGGGCGAGATTTGTTAACACTTTTGTAAAATTTTCATTTCCTGGCGAAAAACGTATTGTGTTTTCCGAAGGGACAAGGTATAATGGGACACGAGCGTTCGGGAGCGAGAGCCAAAGGGGCTGCGCCCCGGACGAAAAAATGAAAGGAAGGTATGTACTGAAATGAAGAAATCCAGTCGAATCCTTGCGCTGCTCCTGGCCGGTGTTATGGTCCTGAGCCTGGCCGCCTGCGGCGGCGACAAGAAGGATGACGCCGCCGCGTCCGAGATCGCCATGATCACCGATAAGGGCGACATCAACGACAAGTCCTTTAACCAGGGCACCTGGGAGGGCATCCAGGCCTGGTCCGAGAAGAACAGCAAGAAGTGCCAGTACTATAAGCCCGTTGAGGCTACCACCGACGCTTACGTGGCCATGATCGAGCAGGCCATCAAGGACGGCAACAAGGTGGTCGTCACCCCCGGCTTCCTGTTTGAGGAGCCCATCTACCTGGTGCAGGACAAGTACCCCGATGTGAAGTTCATCCTCATCGACGGCAACCCCCACAGCGCCGACTACTCTGATTACAAGACCGCCGACAACACCGTGGGCATCCTCTTCTCCGAGGAGCAGGTGGGCTACCTGGCCGGTTACGCCGCCGTCAAGGACGGCAACACCAAGCTGGGCTTCCTGGGCGGCCAGGCCGTCCCCGCCGTCGTCCGTTACGGCTACGGCTACGTGCAGGGCGCCAATGACGCCGCTGCCGAGGCTGGCAAGACCGTGGACATGATGTACTACTACACCGGCGGGTTTGCCGCCACTCCCGAGGCTCAGGCCCTGGCCGCCGGCTGGTATCAGTCTGGTACCGAGATCGTCTTTGGCTGCGGCGGCTCCGTGGGCAACTCCGCCATGGCCGCTGCTGAGCAGAACAACGGCAAGGTCATCGGCGTGGATGTGGACCAGTCCGGCGAGTCCGCCACTGTCGTTTCCTCCGCCATGAAGGGCCTGGCCTCCGCCGTGCAGCAGATGCTGGACGCCTATGTGGCCGGCAGCTTCCCCGGCGGACAGAACCTGACCCTGGGCGCCGCTGAGGGCGCTGTGGAACTGCCCATGGCTACCTCCAAGTGGGCCAGCTTCTCCCAGGCCGACTACGACGCTCTGTTTGCCAAGCTCTCCGACGGCACCATCGCCCCCAAGAAGGACGACGCCGCTGAGACCCCCGACAAGCTGGGCTGCGCCAACGTCAACGTGACCTTCATCGAGCAGTAATTTCAGGCATACCCGGAGCCGCCGACAGCTGTCGGCGGCTCCTTTTTTCTGCCCCGACGTAGGGAAAGGCTCTTTTCCTCAGCGGCGTTTTGTGTTATAATTGCCCTCGTCAACCGAAGCTACATTATCACGTGCGAAGAAAGGAACCGAACCATGTGGGCGGAAAACAGCGTGTTTTATCAGATCTATCCCCTGGGCTTCTGCGGCGCGCCGGAGGAGAATGACGGTGTTACCGTCAGCCGCATCCAAAAGGTGGCTGATTGGGCCGGGCATATTGAAAAGCTGGGGGCCAACGCCCTTTATCTCTCTCCCATTTTTGAAAGTGACCGTCACGGCTACGATACCCGGGACTACCGCAGGGTGGACTGCCGCCTGGGCACAAACGAGGACTTCAAGGCGGTGTGCCGGACCCTTCACAGCCACGGGATCAAGGTGGTGCTGGACGGGGTGTTCAATCATGTGGGCCGGGGCTTCTGGGCCTTCCGGGACGTGCAGGAGAAGAGATGGGACTCGCCCTATAAGGACTGGTTCCATATCAATTTTGACGGGGATTCCAATTACGGCGACGGCTTCTGGTACGAGGGCTGGGAAGGTCACTATGAGTTGGTGAAGCTGAACCTCCGAAATCCTGCCGTGGTGGACTACCTGCTGGAGTGCGTCAAATTCTGGGTGGAGGAGTTCGATGTGGACGGCCTCCGTCTGGACGTGGCCTACTGCCTGGATAAGGATTTTCTCTATCGGCTGCGCCAGTTCTGCGACGGTCTGAAGCCGGAATTTTTCCTGGTGGGGGAGACCCTCCACGGCGACTATAACCAATGGACGGGAGAGGGGCTGCTCCACTCCTGTACCAACTATGAGTGCTATAAGGGCCTCTACTCCGCCCTCAACTCCATGAACCTCTTCGAGATCGTCCACTCCCTGAAGCGGCAGTTCGGCCCGGAGCAGTGGACCCTTTACAAGGGCAAGCACCTTTTGTGCTTTGCCGACAACCACGACGTGACGCGGGCAGCCAGCATCCTCCAGACCCCGGAGCATCTGCCCCTCATCTACGGCCTGCTTTTCGGCATGCCGGGGGTCCCCTGCGTCTACTATGGCAGCGAATGGGGAGCCTTGGGGGACAAGGGCCAGGGGGACGCCGCCCTGCGGCCCTGCTTTGACGCGCCGGAGTGGAACAGCCTCACCGATACCATCGCCGCCATGGCCCGCGCCCACCGGGGGAGCGAGGCCCTGTGCTGGGGCGACTTTACCGACGTCATCCTCACCAACCGCCAGACCATCTTCCAGCGCCGGAGCGAGCATGAGCGGGTGCTGGTGGCGGTGAACGCCGACGCCCAGCCCTTTACCGCCCACTTTGACGCGGGCTGTGGTAAGGCGGTGGACCTGATCACGGGAGCTGAGCACGACTTCGGCGGGGGCAGCGAGCTGCCGCCTTACAGCGTGTTTTTCTGGAAGTGCGAGAGATAAGAAGGGTGGAGAACAGGTCAGTCGAGGGGCTTATATCCCGAGGCGTCCTGACCTGTTCGTAGCCTGACAAAGCAACTCAAAGGAAAGGAGGGTCGCCTCATGTTGAAGCTGTTGCTGGGCCGGGCGGGGACGGGAAAATCCACCGCCCTGTTTCAGGCTATGGCGGAGGAGGGAAAGCGTCGTCCCCAGCTCCTCATCGTCCCCGAGCAGCACTCCCACGACGCGGAGCGGCGGCTGTGCGCCCTGGCGGGCAACGCCGCCAGCCTGCACACTGAGGTGCTCTCCTTCACCCGGCTTGCAAGCCGGGTGTTTTCCGTTGCCGGGGGGCTGGCGGAGCCTACTATGGACGCAGGGGGGCGTTTGCTGCTGATGGATGTGGCTTTGAAGCAGGTGCAGGAGCACCTGAAAGTCTATGCCCGCCCCTCCCGGAAGCCGCAGTTTCTTTCTCAACTGGCCGCCACGGTGGACGAGTGCAAGTCTGCCGCCATCACCCCGGAAAAGCTCTATGAGGTCTCCCAGACGGTGGAGGGAGAGGCGGCGGACAAGTTCGGCGATCTGGCTCTTATCTGCGGGGCCTACGACGCCCTTTGCGCCCGGCAGGGGGCCGACCCCAGGGATAAGCTGACCAAGCTGGCTGCCGCCCTGGAGGAATGTCCCTGGGCGGAGGGCCGGGATATCTATATCGACTGCTTTACCGACTTTACCGCCCAGGAGAGAAAGGTATTGGAGCAGCTTTTGCGGCAGGCCCACAGCGTCACCGTGGCCCTGACCTGCGACAAGCTGACGGAGGGGGAGGAGGACGTATTCTCTCCCGCCCGCCGCACCGCTCTGGGGCTTTTGTCCCTGGCGAAAAAGGCGGGAGTGACCGCCGAGGTGGAGACCCGCCTCACCCCGCCCGCTCCCGTTGCCCAGGGCATCGGGGAGATAGAGAGGCACCTGTTTGCGCCTGTCATCCCGGTCCAAAAGGGAATTCCGGCAGGGGTGGAGCTATACCGGGCCAGCAGTCCCTTTGCCGAGGTGGAGCGCTGCGCCGCCGCGCTGCGCCAACTGATCCGGGAGGGCGGTATCCGCTGCCGGGAGGTGGCCGTCACCGCCCGGAGCATGGAGACCTACGGTCCCCTCATCGACCTCATTTTTCCCCGTTATGGGCTAAGCGTCTTCCTGGCCCGGATGGACGACGTGCTCCAAAAGCCCATTTTGACCCTGGTGACAGCCGCCTTGGACGCGGTGGCAGAGGACTACGCCTACGAGGACATGTTCCGCTACCTGAAGACCGCCCTGGCGGGGCTGACTCCTGACGAGACAGACCGGCTGGAAAATTATGCCCTCAAGTGGGATATCCGGGGCCAACGCTGGGCGCAAAAGGCCGACTGGGCCATGCACCCCCAGGGCTACGGCCTAGACTGGAAGGAAGAAGACCGGGAGGAGGTTCGGGAACTGGATGGGCTTCGCCGTAAGGTGATCGCCCCGCTGGAGAAGCTGCGGAAGACCGAAGAGAAGACGGGAAAAGGACTGAGCCTGGCCCTCTACGCCTTTTTGGAGGAGATCGGACTGCCCCAGCGGCTCACCGCACGGGCGGGCGAACTGCGGGAGCGGGGAGACGCCGGGCTTGCCGCCGAGTACCAGCAGCTCTGGGAGATACTGTGCGCCGGACTGGAGCAGTGCGCCGACCTTCTGGGGGAGATGCCCATGGAATGGGAGGAGTTCGGGCGGCTGTTCAAGCTGGTCCTCTCCCAATATGAGGTGGGCGTCATTCCCGTATCCCTGGACCGGATCACGGCGGGGGAGATGCCCCGCCTGGCCCATAAGCGGTGTAAGGTGCTGTATATTTTGGGAGCCGACGACGGCCAGATCCCCGCTGTGGCCCCATCTCCCGGCCTACTTCAGGATGAGGACCGTATCGTGTTGGCCCAATACGGCCTGGAGAGCGCGCCCAAGCTCACCGACAAGCTGTGGCGGGAAATGACCATCATTTATGAGACCTGCGCCCTGCCGTCGGACAGGCTCATCGTCAGCTATCCCGCCAGCGGCGCCGACGGCGGGGAGCGGCGGGGATCCTTTCTTGTGAAAAAGCTGCGGACATTGTTTCCCGACCTGCCCCTTCGGGAGGAGGAAAGCGGTGGAGGGTTTCGCCTCTCCGCGCCCCGGCCCGCGTTGGAGTTTGCCCTCCAGCGTCCCGAGGTGGGCCGGGTGCTGGGGGAAATACCGGGCTATGTCCCCCTTTTGGAACGGATGGAGCGCTCCACCCACCTGGAGCGGGGGAGGCTGACCCGGCCTGCGGTAGACCTGCTCTACGGCAAGCGGGTGCCCATGTCCGCCTCCCGGATGGATAAATACAAGTCCTGTCATTTTTCCTATTTCATGCAGTACGGACTTGCCGCCAAACCCCGGAAGAAGGCAGGGTTTGCCGCCACCGACTACGGCACCTTTGTCCACTATGTTTTGGAGCACATCCTTCAGGAGCGAAAGGAGGGGCAGGCCCCCACTAGGGCAGAGGTGTCCGCCATCGTGGCGCGGTACGTGGAGGAGAAGCTAGGGGGACTGGAGGGGGAGACCGCACGGTTCCGTTACCTCTTCGCCAGGCTGGAGAAGACGGTCTACGCCGTGGTGAAAAACGTCTGTGAGGAGCTGGACCGCTCTGACTTCAAGCCCATCGCCTTTGAGCTGGGCTTTGGCGTCAAAGACGCCCCCCTCCCGCCGGTGGAGCTGACGGTGGACGGCGTCACCGTATCGGTCACTGGATTGGTAGACCGGGTGGACGGCTGGGAAAAGGACGGCAAGCTCTACCTTCGGGTGGTGGACTATAAGACGGGGCGCAAGTCCTTTAACTTTACAGATTTGTGGAACGGCCTTGGATTACAAATGCTGCTATACCTCTTTACCTTACAGGAGAAGGGGAAGAGTGTTTTTGGAGACAAGGAGATCGTCCCCGCGGGAGTGCTGTATCTTCCCGCCAGGGAAGAGCCGGTGGCGGGGAGCCGCTCCATGACCGACCAGGCGCGGCAGCAGGCGGTGGACAAGCAGCTCACCCGGCAGGGGCTGGTGCTGGACAACGCCGATGTCCTCTCCGCCATGGAGCACAGCGGTGAGGGATTCCGCTTTCTGCCCCTGAGGGTGAAGACCTCGGGGGAGATCACCGGGGAAGCCCTGGTCTCTGCCGAGCGTCTGGGAAAGCTGGAGAGGCATACCCGCCAGATATTGGAAAGCATTGCCCAGGAGCTGGCCGCGGGAAAGATCGCGGCGGATCCCTTCTGGGAGGGGGAGGACCGCAACGCCTGTAAATGGTGCGAGTACGCCGCGGCCTGCCAGTTCCGGGAGGGGAGCGGAGACGACCACCGCCGTTGGCTTTCCGGGGTAAAGGCCGAGGAATTCTGGTCACGGTTGGATAGCTTTGATCGACAAGGGCGTGTTTGACCGAGTCAACCGAAGCTGGTGGGGCAGAATAGGATAGGATGCAGGGCGAGGCGCCTGCTCCCAATCCAATAGGAAGGAACTTCTGCTATGAACACACCTTGTGCCAACTGTACCGCGGTAAAGCTCATCTCCAAGACAGGAAAACCTTACTGGTTCCGCACCTGTGACATCGGCGGCGATATCTGGACCGACGGCGCCCATATGGTCTCCTTTCCCAAGGGGGAGAAGCTCTCCCTGGCGGAGCGGGAGGAGCCGCTCACCGTCCGGCACGCCATTCTGGGGATGGCGTACAACACACAGAGCACCTGGCTTCTGGACGGGGTCAACGACGCCGGACTCACCGGCGGGCTGCTGGCCCTCTATGAGACGATCAGCGTTCCCAAAGCCGACGAGGGCAAGGAGGGGATCGTAGGGATGGAGATCGTCACCTACCTTCTCGCCAAATGCGCCGACGTTGACGAGGTCATAGAGGAGGTAAAGGGGAAGCAGCTCCTCAACGTCCCACTGGGGGAGGGGAAAAAGGTGGAGGCTGCTATGCACTGCATGTTTTTGGAGCCGTCGGGCCGCTGCATTATTTTGGAGGCTGCCGACAAGGACAAGCCCGGGGAGCTGACGGTCTATACGAAGACTCTGGGCATGATGACCAACTCCCCGCCGTATCCGCAGCAGCTTGAGAACCTGAGCTGGTATCTCTCCCAGTCCCCTGAGTGGTGCTGGGGGAAGGACCGGCCCCCTGAGCTATGCATGAACGGCATGACGCTCTGCGCCAATGCCGACGCCCCTCATTTCTGCATGAGCGGGACCTTTCCAGCCTCCTATGCCTCCTGTGACCGCTTTGTCCGCATGGCTATGCTGAAGCACCTGAACAACAACGGCAGGGATTTTTTCGATGAGGACATGCTTCCCCTGGGCGCCCAGCTCATGTGCTCGGTCATCGAGCCGCATAACGGGGGGCTTTACCACTACACCCGCTTTGACGAGAAGGAAGGTCCCATAGGCGGCCATGAGAGCTATACTCAATATCTCATCATGTATGACGTGGCGGAGCGGACGCTGTATCTCCAGCCCTATGGGAGCACCGGCTGGACCAAGGCAGCGCTGGAGTGTTGCCCCAAGGACAGGATAACCATCCACCCCATCTGCCGCCATCCCATGGCCGGAGTGGTGGAATTTCAGAGAGAGCAGGGCGGCTGAGGGGCCGACCCGCCGTAGGCCGCATACAGCGCCAAGCCGCCCCAGGGCAGAGCGCAAAAGAGAAACGAGGGCCATTGGTCCCTTGTGAGAAAGGTGGGGAGCGCCATGCCTTTTCCCCTTACAACTGAACAGAGGGCTGCCGTAGAGGAAACCGGCGGCAGCCTCCTGGTCTCTGCCGCCGCCGGTTCGGGAAAGACCCGTGTGCTGGTGGAACGGCTCCTCTCCCGGGTGGAGGCAGGGGCGGATATTGACCGCTTCCTGGTCATCACCTTTACCAAGGCCGCCGCCGCTGAACTGAAAAGCCGTGTGGCGGCAGAGTTGGCGGACCGTATGGCGCTCCAGCCGCAGAATATCCGCCTTCGGCGGCAGGCCACTCTGCTCTATAAGGCGGATATCTCCACCATCGACGCCTTTTGTACCCAATTTCTCCGGGAGGAGGGCCACCGCCTGGACCTGGACCATGACTTCCGGGTCTGTGACGGCAATGAAGCCCAGGTGCTGATGGACGAGGCGCTGGACCAGGTGTTGGAGGAGCGCTATGCCGCCGTGACGGGGGAGAGCGACTTTACCTGCCTGGTGGATACTCTCTCCGATGGCCGGGACGACAGTGAGCTGGTGAAGATCGTGCAGGATATCCGCAGCCGGGTCCAGAGCCATCCGGACCCGGACGGATGGTTGAGGGAGCAGGAGCGGGCTTTTGCTTTGGAGGGCGTTGCCGATGTGGGGGAGACCCCCTGGGGCAGGGAGCTTTTGGACGACCTGCGCCGTCAGGCGGAATATTGGTCGCGGCGGATGGGGGAGGCCCTGGAGCTAAGTCAGGGGGACGCTGTGCTCGCCAGGGCCTATGCCCCCAGCGTACAGATCACTCTCGACGCCCTGCTTGCCCTCAGCCGGAGCGAGGGCCAGGGCTGGGACGAGACCTGCCGGAAATTAGACATGGTGGAGCTGCTGAGAGTAGGCTCCTCGGCCAAGTGCGAGGATAAGAGCGCCGCGGCCAGGATACAGAACATCCGTAAGCGGTGCGGCGAGCGGGTGAAAAAATGGAAGGCCGTCTTCGCCGACGACTCGGCGGGGCTTTTGGAGGATATGCGCGCGGTGTATCCCGCCATTCGGGGGCTGTTTGCCCTGGTGCGGGACTTTGAGACGCGTTATGCCGGGCTGAAGCGCCGCCGGGGTGTGCTGGACTTCTCCGATCTGGAGCACCTGACCGAAAAGCTGCTGGTGGGAGAGGACGGAGCGCCCACCGAGCTGGCAAAGCGTTGGGGCGCGCGGTATGACGAGGTGATGGTGGACGAGTTCCAGGACGTGAACGCTACCCAGAACGCCATCTTCTCCGCCCTGGCCGATGGGGAGGGCCTCTTTACCGTGGGAGATGTGAAGCAGTCCATTTACCGCTTCCGTCTGGCCGACCCGGCGATCTTCCTGAAAAAGTACCGGGAATATCCCCTGTATGACCGCGCGGAGGGAAAACGGGAGCGCAAGGTGCTCCTGTCCCAGAATTTCCGCTCCCGGCCCCAGGTGCTGCAGGGGTGCAATTACCTCTTCCGCAGCATTATGAGCGTTCCCTTCGGCGAGATGGACTACACCGACGCCGAGGCCCTTCGCCCCGGTGGGCGCTTCCCGGTGCGCGAGGGAGGAGAGGACGCTTACGCGGTGGAGCTGGACCTGCTGGACTGCGACGTATCCGCCGCCCAGGCGGAGGAAGGCCCCAAGGTCCCCAGGGACCTGCTGGAGGCCCGCTTTGCCGCCCAAAGGGTCCGGCAGCTCTTAGACGAGGGCTTCCCCGTGTCCGACGGGGAGGGGGGGCTGAGGCCGGTGCGGGAGGGGGACATCGTCATCCTCCTGCGGACGTTGAAAACTGTGCAGGGGCACTATATTTCAGCGCTCACGAGCCAGGGCATCGCCTGTCAGACCGAGGGCGGGGAGAGCTTCTTTGCCCAGGAGGAGGTGGTCATCGCCCTGGCCTTCCTGAGCATCATTGACAACCTCCGCCAGGATGTGCCCCTCATTGCCGCCCTCCGTTCCCCGGTCTACGGCTTCTCCGCCGACAGGCTGGCTCAAATTCGGGCCAAAGCCCCCAGGGCGGACTTCTATACCGCCCTGATGGCGGATGACGGCGAGGACGTGCGGGCCTTTTTGGAGGAGATGGCGCTCCTTCGCTCCCAGGCGGGGGAGGAGAGCTGCGACCATCTCATCTGGCAGCTCTATGACGCCACCAATCTGCTGGGTATCTACGGCGCTATGCCCGACGGCGAGGCCCGGCGGGCGAATCTTCTTATGCTGACCCAGCTCTCACGGGATTTTGAGAGCGCGGGCCATAAGGGCCTGTTTGGGTTTATGAGCTATCTGCGGCGGCTGGAGCAGTCGGAGAAAAAGCTGAAGACCCCCTCCACCGGCCAGGGGGGCGGCGTGCGGGTGATGAGTATCCACAATTCCAAGGGTCTGGAATTTCCCGTGGTGCTGCTGTGCGGTCTGGCCCGTGAGTTCAATACCCAGGATCTGAAGCGTCCGGTGCTTTTCCACCCGGAGCTGGGAATAGGCCCCAAGCGGCTGGACCTTGCCCGGATGGTGGAATATCCCACCCTGGCCCGTGAGGCAGTGGCAAAAAAGCTGCTGCGGGAGCGCTGCGCCGAGGAGCTGCGGCTGCTCTATGTAGCCATGACCCGCGCCCAGGAAAAGCTCATTATGACCTGCGCCCTCACAAGGGGCATGGACGCGGTGGAAAGGCTCCGCCCCCAGACGGGCAGTCCGGTGGAGCCACAGGCCCTGCTGGACTGTACCTCCCCGGCCAAATGGGTGCTTCTGGCCGCCCTGGCCCGGCCCGAGGCCGGGGCGCTCCAGGACCCGGATTTCCCGCCCCCGGTGCGTCCGGGCACCGACTTCGGTCCCAGGTGGGACATCAACTGGATCGACGCCGGGGCCTTTCTTACCCCCGCCGCCGGGGCGGGGCGGCGGGAGCGGGAGAACAGGGAGGAGCAGGAGAGCGAGGAGACGCTGCGCCGGCGGCTTTTCTGGGCCTATCCCCACGCCGGGGATGTGGAGCTGCCCTCCAAGATCACCGCCACCCAGCTCAAGGGCCGGGACCTGGACGAGGAGGCCGCCCAGGAAGCGCCACAGCCCCAGCGGCCCGTCCGCTTTGAGCGGCCCCGGTTTGCCGCCGAACGGCTGGGCCTTACCCCCGCCCAGAAGGGCACCGCCCTTCACCTTGTCATGCAGTACATCGACTTTGCCGTCTACGAAAGCCTTGCGGGGGTGAAAGGGGAGCTGGAGCGGCTGGTGGAGAGGAGATTCATTACCCCTCAGCAGGCGGAGGCGGTGGAGGCGGAGAAGATCTTTGGCTTCTTTGCCTCCCCCCTGGGCCGTGAGGTCCTGTCCGCCCCTACGCTCCGCCGGGAGTTTAAATTTTCCATCCTTGTCCCGGCCCAGACGTATTGGCCCCAGGCGGGGGAGGGAGAGCGGGTACTCCTTCAGGGCGTGGTGGACTGCTATTTTGAGGACGGGGACGGCATTACCGTCATCGACTTCAAGACCGACCACGTCTTTGGCTCCGCCCTGGAGGAGAGGGCAGGGGAATACCGCCCCCAGCTGGAGGCTTACGCCAAGGCCCTGGAAGAGATCACGGGAAAGAAGGTCAAACGGAGAGTACTTTACTTCTTCTCCCAGGGAAAAACAGTGGAGATATGAGAAAAAAGTACTTGCTTTTTTCCAACGTGTATGCTATCATATCATAGCGTTTATAAGGCGTGGAGGCTTGCTGCGCCGCTTCATCCCGAACGTGAAAGAGGTGAACACAACATGAGAGAGGGCATTCATCCCGACTATAAGCAGACTACCATTACCTGTGCCTGCGGCAACGTGATCGAGACCGGCTCCACCAAGGAGAACATCCGCGTGGAAGTTTGTTCCAAGTGTCACCCCTTCTTTACCGGCAAGCAGAAGATGGTGGACACCGGTGGACGTGTCAGCCGTTTCAACAAGAAATTCGGCCTCGACCAGAAGTAATTTTGCCATGCCCAAAGGGCCCGCACCGGTTTACGGTACGGGCCTTTTTGCATAGTATAGAAAACCTGCCGGATGAGGAGCGCCGGGAGGGGAAAATCTATAAAGAATGATAAAGGAGGCCGTTTCCATGCTGAGAAATGTCGATCCCAAGGCGCTGGACGCCAACCTGTTTTCCCTGCTTGCGGACCGTTGGGGGCTGCTCACCGCCGCGGATGGCGAGGGCTGCAATCCTATGACCGTGAGCTGGGGCGGGGCGGGGATCTTGTGGAGCAAGCCGGTAGTCACCGTCTATGTTCGCCCCCAGCGTTATACCCACGGACTGATGGAGAAGGAAGAGTATTTTTCCCTGTCGTTCCTCCCCGAGGAGCGTCACGACGCGGCGGCGTTCTGCGGCGCCAAAAGCGGCAGGGATGTGGACAAGGTAAAGGAGTGCGGCTTGACAGTGATGAAGGACCGGGAGGCCCCCTATTTTGCCGAGGCCGAGCTGGTGTTCGTCTGCCGGAAGCTCTACGCCCAGGACTTTGACCCCGTCTGCTTTGTGGATCGGGAGCTGGAAGGAAAGAACTATCCCACCAAGGACTACCACCGGATGTATATTGGCGAGATCGTGGCGGCGCTGCAAAGAGAGTAAGCCGCCCAAAGCCCCCGTACGCCGGGAAAGTCCTGAAGACCCAAAGAGGGCGGCAGACGGAAAAGCCGCCGAAGGAGAACTATGTTTGAAAAAACCTTTGATGAAAAGAAGATAGACCGGGCGGTGCTGGCGGGGCTGAATTCCCCCGTGCTCAGCCGGGAGGAGAACGCCACCGAGGATTCCTTAGAGGAGCTGGAAGCCCTTTTGGAGACCGCCGGGGGCGTATGCGTGGGTACCGTATTGCAGAACAAAGCCACCCCTGACCCCAAGACCTTTTTGGGGGAGGGCAAGGTGGAGGAGGTCAGGCAGCTTGTGGAGGCGGTGGGGGCCGACCTGGTCATCTTTGATAACGACCTCACCCCCTCCCAGCAGCGCTCCCTTACCGAGAGCATCGGCGTCCAGGTGTTGGACCGCCCCGCCCTCATCCTGGATATCTTTGCCCAGCGGGCGCGGACCAGCGAGGGCCGCTTGCAGGTGGAGCTGGCACAATATAAATATCTGCTGCCCCGGCTGACCAGTATGTGGAGCCACCTGGAGCGGCAGGAGGGCGCCATCGGCACCCGCGGCCCCGGCGAGACCCAGCTGGAGACAGACCGGCGGCTCATTCGCAAGAAGATAGACAAGCTCACCGACGAGCTGAAGGAGGTCCGCCGGGTCCGGGCCACCCAGCGCAGCCGCCGGGAGAAGAACGAGGTGCCGGTGGTAGCCATCGTGGGCTATACCAACGCGGGCAAATCCACCCTCCTCAACGCCCTTACCGGGGCGGGCATCCCCGCCAACAACAGGCTTTTCGATACTTTGGACACCACCACCCGCACCCTGGAGCTCAGCGACACCTGCACCGCCCTCATCTCCGACACCGTGGGCTTTATCTCCAAGCTGCCCCACCAGCTGGTGGAGGCCTTCAAGGCCACCCTGGAGGAGCTGGAGTACGCCGACCTGCTCGTCCACGTGATCGACGCCTCCGACCCGCTCTGGCAGGAGAGGGCGGCGGTGGTGGAGCGGCTCATTACCGAGTTGGGTGCCTGGGAGACCCCGCGGCTGGACGTGTTCAACAAATGCGATCTGGTAGCCGGGGAGATATTGCCCCACGGCGAGGACACCGTCGCCATCTCCGCCAGGACCGGGGAGGGGCTGGACGCATTGCTGGACAAGCTCCGCACCCGCCTGGACAAGGGAACGGTGCGGGTGGAGCTGGCCATCCCCTATGATAAGGGCGGTCTTTTAGACCTTCTTCACCGGGAGGCCAAGGTGGAGAAGGTGGAGTACGCCGGGAGCATCGAAGTCACCGCCCTGTGCCCGCCCAAGGTGCTGGGCCGGGTGCGGGAGTACGTCGTCAGTGGCTGGAAGCCGGAAAAGGAGTTCTGGGAGGATTGACCAGAGTCTGGGCCAAATGGCCTATGTCATGGGCGTGCTGGTCGATATAGTCATGGAGGCGGCGGCAGAGCAGCTCCATGTCGGACGGCTCACAGCAGTCCGAAAGGTCTGCCCGGGCCAGGCACTCCAACAACAGAATATCCCCCTGCAGATCTTCCGCGAGGCGCAGCAGTTCCTCGCGGAGTTCTTTTTCTGACATGGACGGAACGTTGAACATTATCATTACCTCCAATACATCGCTGTTAGCGAATTATAGCATAAAGAATTATCCAAGTCAATCGCTGAAAGCTATGTATTTACCCAAGCAATAGCTGTGAGCTATAATAGCTGAGGGTGATAGTTGTGAAAGACTACCGTGAAATTATCCGTAAATATCGACAGAAGAAAGGCTGGAGCCAGTATCGCTTAGCCAAAGAGCTTCATATGACACAGTCATTTATGAACGAGGTCGAAAGCGGAAAGAAGAGTCCTTCGATTGAAGTGTTTTTCCGCATTTGCGAAGCCCTGGACATTCAGGTTTTTCCCAATGAGGAGGAGACCCAGTGAGCGAGTACCTGATCCCCACCGCCTCCGCCGAGACCGAGTTTACCGAGAAGCGCTCCCGGTTCATCGGCCATGTCTGGCCGGTGGAGGAGGAGGCCCAGGCCAGGGCATACATTGAACAGACAAAGAAGAAATACCACGACGCCCGCCACAACTGCTGGTGCTATGTCATCAGGAGCGGCGGCGTCGTGCGTTATTCCGACGACGGCGAGCCCCAGGGCACCGCGGGCCAGCCCATGCTGGGGGTATTTCAAAAAGAGGGCGTGGAGAACTTCTGCTGTGTCGTTACCCGGTACTTCGGCGGGGTGCTGCTGGGGGCCGGGGGGCTGACACGGGCCTATGGACGCTCAGCCAAGGACGCTCTGGACGCCGCCGGGATCTCGGTGGTGCGGCCCTGGACGGCGGTGGAGGTGGGCTGTCCCTACCCCTTCTTTGAGCGGCTGAAGTTAGAGCTGCCACCCCTCCATGGCTTGGAGGGCGAGCATGCGTTTGGCGCGAACATTACCTTCCGGGCGTTGCTGCCCCAGGGGAGCGAGGAGGCCTTTGCCCAGCGTCTCAGGGAGCTTTCCGCCGGGGGCTTTGCCCCCCGGGTGACGGGGACACAGTGGAAGGCGGTGCCCCGGGAGGCCGCGGAATAAAAAATTTCAGAAAAAAAGAGGGTTTTTGCTTTTTACGGCGTATAAGAGAATAGAAAGAAGAAAAAGGAGGCTGGGCCATGACCGTTCGTGAGGAGCTGGAGGCCAGAGAAAAGAAGGACCTGTCCGCTTTCGCGTGCCTGTCTATGAACTCTGCCGGACGGGAGCGGGAGGAGGAGCCTTGCCCGGTGCGGACCTGCTTTCAGCGGGACATAGACCGTATCGTCCACTGCAAGGCGTTCCGCCGTCTGAAGCAAAAGACCCAGGTCTTTTTGCAGCCTGAGGGGGACCACTACCGCACCCGGATGACCCACACCTTAGAGGTGGCACGGGTGGCCCGGACCATCGTCCGGGGGCTGGGCCTCAACGAGGACCTGGCTGAGGCCGCCGCCCTGGGCCACGATCTGGGGCACACCCCCTTTGGCCACGCCGGGGAGCGGCTGCTCAACGAGATCATGCCCGACGGCTTCCGCCACAACGAGCAATCCCTGCGGGTGGTGGAGCGGCTGGAGAATGGCGGCGAGGGGCTGAACCTCACCTACGAGGTGCGCCGGGGCATTGTGTGCCATTCCGGCTTTGACACCGCCGAGACCCTGGAGGGGCGGGTGGTGCGCATTGCCGATAAGATCGCCTACCTCTCCGCCGACATCGACGACGCCCTCCGGGGGGAGGTCATCTATCCCCTGGACCTGCCCGCCGACCTGGTCCAGGTGTTGGGCAGCAGTCATTCCGAGCGTATCAATACCCTTGTCACCGACATCATTACCGAGAGCCAGGGGAAGGGCAACATCCTTCAGTCTCCCCCGGTGCGGGAGGCCATGGGGCAGCTCAAGCAGTTTATGTTTGCCTCGGTCTACCTCAATCCCATCGCCAAGGGGGAGGAGGGCAAGGCCCAGGAGATGCTCTATAACCTCTTCCAGTATTACATCAAGCACCCGGATAAGCTCCCCGAGGAGTACCGGGACATCTGGCAGAAGGAGAGCCGGGAGCGGGCGGTGTGTGACTACATCGCCGGAATGACCGACGCCTATGCCGTGGAGGCCTATCAGGATATCTTTATCCCCAAGTCCTGGACGGTAAAGTAATATCTGCTTGTAAACGGAATAACCTTGTCATATCTTGGAAATTATAGTGAAGGGAGGGGAAAGCATGCCCATTCCCGAACAATTTATAGACGAACTGGTCCACCGCAGCGAAATTTCGGAGGTGGTGGGGGAGTACGTCCACTTAACGCCCAAGGGCGGGAACCTGTGGGGGCTGTGTCCCTTCCACACGGAGAAGACCCCCTCCTTCTCGGTCTCCCGTGACAAGCAGATATACCACTGCTTTGGCTGCGGCAAGGGCGGCGGGGTCTTTTCCTTTGTGATGGAGATGGAGCACCTCAGCTTTCCCGACGCTGTCCGCCACCTGGCAAAGCGGGTGGGGATGGAGGTCCCGGAGACCGGGGGCAGCGACGAGGGGCGGAA
Organism: uncultured Oscillospiraceae bacterium; assembly: GCA_910577415.1. Lineage (GTDB taxonomy): Bacteria > Bacillota > Clostridia > Oscillospirales > Oscillospiraceae > Vermiculatibacterium. The sequence goes on along the minus strand of CAJTLK010000008.1, from coordinate 13,497 downwards.
GAAATACCGCCGCGTCCTGGAGGCCAACCGGGAGGCCGCCCGGTTTTATCACGACTACCTGAAGGGACCCGGCGGCGAGGCCGTCCGGGACTATATTGCCCAGCGGCAGATCACCCCCAAGTTTGCCGGACGCTTCGGCTTGGGAGCCGCGCCGGGGGAGTGGGATACCCTGACCCGGACGCTCACCGCCAGGGGCTTCAGCAAGATGGAGCTGCTGGACGCGGGGCTGGCGGTGGCGGGGAAGAACGGCGGGGTCTACGATAAGTTCCGCTCCCGGCTCATGCTCCCGGTCATCGACGTCCGGGGGGAAGTAGTGGGCTTTACCAGCCGCATCCTCCCCGGCCTGGAGGGGGCCAAGTACCTCAACAGCCCGGAGACGGTGTGCTTTAAGAAAAACCAGCTTCTCTATGCACTTAACTTCGTCAAGGCCACCAAGCGGCCCAATATCGTGCTGGTGGAGGGCAACATCGACGTCATCACCCTGCATCAGGCGGGGTTTGACAATGTGGTGGCCACCATGGGCACCGCCCTCACCGCCGACCATGCCCGCATCCTCTCCCGGTACACTAAGGAGCTGGTGCTGTGCTACGACAATGACGAGGCGGGGAAGAAGGCCACCCAGCGTTCCCTGGGCATCCTGAAGGACGCCGACCTCACCGTCCGGGTTCTTCAGCTTCCCAATGCCACCGACGCCGAGGGGAAGCCCCTGAAGCAGGACCCGGACGACTTTGTGAAGAAGTTTGGCCCCGCCGCCTTTGAGCGGTGCCTGAACGGCTCGGCGGGACAGAACGACTACCGGCTGGACGTGCTACTCCAGAGCGCCGACCTCCAGAGCGAGGACGGACGCAGGGCCTTTTTGGAGGCGGCGGTGGAGACGGTGGGCAGTCTGCAAAGCCCCATTGACCGGGAGATATACGGCGCCAAGGCCGCCGCTGCCGGAGGGGTCTCCGCCAACGCCTTTCACCAGACGGTGGAGCAGTGGCGAAAGGGACGGGTGCGCATCGCCCAGAAAAAGGAGCAGCGGCAGAACCTGGCTCCAGCCATGACCCACCAGCCCAAGAGCCGGGAGCTGCGGTATACCAATATCCGCTCCGCCAGGGCGGAGGAGGGGCTGCTCCGGCTGGCGAGCCTGGACCCTGCGCTATTGGAGCGGATGGCGGTGGAGCCGGAGGAATTCTCCGCGCCGGTGCTGGGCAAGGTATTCTCCCTGCTGCGCCAGCGGCACAGCAAGGGGCTGTCGGTACAGATATCCACCCTGGCGGGGGAGTTGACGGGGGATGAGATGAGCCACATGGTGGAGGTCCTGTCCCAGCCTGAGTCCCTTGCCAACGCCGAATGGGCCATGGACGACTACATAAAGACCATCAAGACCGAGGCCAGACAGCGGGAGAACCCCAACAGCGGGGAGGCCCTGCTGGAGCTGCGGAGGAGACAAAGAGAAAAAACTATGGAGGATGGACAATGAGCGAGAAGAAAAAGGCCGCTGACAAGCACGGCAAGAACGGCAAAGAGCAGTCTCCGGTGAGCCTTTCCGCCGAGCAGGTGGAGCAGAGCAAGGCGGAGCTGATGAGCTTTTTGGAGGGCGTGCCCGGTGCGGAAAAGGTAGCCGAGCTGCTGGACAAGGGCAAGAAGAAGGGGAAGCTGTCCGCCGCGGAAATGATGGACGTGCTGGATGAGCTGAACCTGGACGGCGAGCAGATGGACAAGTTCTACGACGTGATGGAGAACATGGGCATCGACGCCGCCGGAGACGAGGAGGAGCTGCCCGCGCTGGACGACGCCGACCTTCTTCCCCCGCCCGAGGAGCTGGAGGACGTGGAGAACGTCCCCGAAGAGGTGGTGGACCCCAACGCCCTGGCCGATTCCTTCGGCGTGGACGACCCGGTGCGGATGTACCTGAAGGAGATCGGCAAGGTGGACCTGCTCACCAGCGAGGAGGAGATCGCCCTGGCCCAGGCCATGGGCCTGGGGGCCGAGGCCGCGGCTACCCTGGCCGAAGCGGGGGACGAGCTGGACGAAGCCGCCCGCGCCGAGCTGGAGGAGGCTGTGAAGAAGGGCGAAAAGGCCAAGCAGCGCCTGGCCGAGGCCAATCTCCGTCTGGTGGTGTCCATCGCCAAGCGGTACGTGGGCCGGGGCATGCTGTTCCTGGACCTCATTCAGGAGGGCAACCTGGGCCTTATCAAGGCGGTGGAGAAGTTTGACTATGTCAAGGGCTTCAAGTTCTCTACCTACGCCACCTGGTGGATCCGTCAGGCCATTACCCGTGCCATTGCCGACCAGGCCCGGACCATCCGTATCCCCGTCCATATGGTGGAGACCATCAACAAGGTCATTCGGGTCTCCCGCCAGCTGCTCCAGGAGCTGGGCCACGATCCCACTCCCGAGGAGATCGCCGAGGAGATGAACATGCCTGTGGACAAGGTGCGGGAAATTCTGAAAATTGCCCAGGAGCCGGTTTCCCTGGAGACCCCCATCGGCGAGGAGGAGGATTCCCACCTGGGGGACTTCATTCCCGACGAGGACGCCTCCGAACCTGCTGAGGCCGCCAGCTATACCCTTCTGAAGGAGCAGCTTATCGACGTGCTGGACACCCTGACCCCCAGGGAGGAGAAGGTGCTCAAGCTCCGCTTTGGCCTGGAGGATGGCCGGACCCGGACCCTGGAAGAGGTGGGCAAGGAGTTCAACGTGACGCGGGAGCGTATCCGCCAGATCGAGGCTAAGGCCCTGCGGAAGCTCCGCCACCCCAGCCGCAGTAAGAAACTGAAGGACTTTTTGAACTAAAAGCGGTTTGTGGCACAAGAAGGGAGGGCTGCCCATCGGCAGCCCTCCCTGGTTTTTTCGGAACATTCTTAGTCCGTTGATATATAATCCACAATTGATTATTCTTAAATAGAAACAGTTGTAGTTAGAATCTGTGGGGTGACTTGTGTGATTATATATAAAGAAGATCATGATGGGGATATGGTACAGAACATTCAAGAGATTATAAATGTGACAGACGAAATTACGCGACGCTTAGAATGTGACGGGGCAACAAGTGGATATGAGAAGCTATACACCAGATTGGTATGGGAATACTTTGGGGGGATGGCACGCTTCCTCCAAGAGTCTCTAAACGTACTGAAACCCGGCGGAAAGGTAGCCCTACTTGTCAGTGATTCCCATGCATTTAAAATGGTACATATAGAAACAGCTAAAATTTTAAAAGTAATTGGGGAAACAGTTGGATTTGTTGACTCAGAAATACTCTTGTGGCAGAATAAAGTATCAACCTCGCATAGGTACCAGTTACGAGAAAATATCTTAATTATGCAGAAACCGAAATAAGCAAGCTTGTGGAGAGACATCTGATTTTATAGATTTTTGGCGCTTTTCAATGCACCTCATTTTGGAGGCGATCTTACAGGGTGAGCTGTGTGCTTCCATAAAGCGTTGACAGAGCAGAACGCAAAAGGCCAATGGTTTTATAAAGCCATGTTTTGATAAAACAAAAAGGAATGGCAAAAGCCATTCCTTTTTGTTTGGTGGAGATATGCGGGATCGAACCGCAGACCTCTTGAATGCCATTCAAGCGCTCTCCCAGCTGAGCTATACCCCCATCTAAACGGCCGGGGTCAAATGGACCGCACCGACCGAACAACTGGTATTTTAGCAGATGGAGAGCGGTTTGTCAACTATTGTTTCAAAAATTTTTGGTCCTTTTTGATTTTTCCGCTCCTATATTGAAGAAGGTCCCCCCTATGGCCTTCAGGATGGCAGCCTTGCCGGCGCCGCCGGAGGTGGAAAAAGGGGGGCATTTTAGTTGAAAAGGAACGGACAACGTGGTATGATGAGGGCGGAGAATTTTGGAGGGGGAGGGGAGAGAATGGAGAAGACCCTTGACGTCATCGCCCTGGGAGAAGCTCTTATTGATTTTACCGAGAGCGGGACTTCGCCCGCGGGGGCGCGGCTGTTTGAGCAGAACCCCGGCGGCGCTCCGGCCAATGTGGCCTGCGCCGTGGCACGACTGGGCGGCAGGGCTGCGTTCCTGGGAAAAGTGGGCGGAGATATGCATGGCCGTTTCCTAAGACATACCCTATCTGAAGCCGGAGTTGACGTCTCCGGGATGATCGTAGACGGCGGCGTCTTTACCACCCTCGCGTTTGTGGTCCTGGGGGAGAGCGGAGAGCGGAGCTTCAGCTTTGCCAGGAAGCCGGGGGCTGACACCTGTCTGGCCCCGGAGGAGATCGACCCCGAGCTGCTGAAGCGGGGAAAGCTCCTCCATGTAGGCTCCCTCTCCCTCACCGACGAACCTGCCCGTTCCGCCACCTTCCGGGCGGTGGAGTTGGCCCGGGGGCTGGGACTGACGGTGGCCTACGACCCCAACTACCGTGCCTCCCTATGGCCGGACGAGGCCACGGCAAAAGAGGGGATGGGGAGCCTGGTCCCTCTCTGTGACGTGATGAAGCTCTCCGACGAGGAGACTGAACTGCTTACAGGCGTGACCGCCCCCGAGGCAGCGGCGGAGAAGCTGCTGGAGCGGGGGGTGTCCTGTGTGGTGGTGACCCTGGGCGGCGACGGGGCTATGGTGGCGACCAAAGAGGGGAGCCGCCGGGTGGCGTCCTTCCCAACGCGGGCGGTGGATACCACCGGGGCGGGAGACGCATTCTGGGGGGCATTTCTTACCCAGCTTGCCCGCAATGACAAAGTCCCTGAGAACTTGACCTTGGATGAGGCCGCCCGATACGCCAGGTTTGCCAACGCTGCGGCGTCCCTCTGCGTGGGCCGCCGGGGCGGGATCCCCGCCATGCCGACGCTGGCGGAAGTGGAAGCGATCAATAAATAGGGAGGGAACGCTATGAAACGCTCTGAGATCAACGCCGTCATCCGGGAATTTGAGGCCATGCTGGCCGATTACCGCTATTTTCTGCCACCCTATCTTTCCTTTACCCCGGAGGAGTGGAAGGGGAAGAGCCACGAGTTTGATGAGATCAGGGACAACGCCCTGGGCTGGGACGTTACCGACTACGGCCTGGGGGACTTCAGTAAAGTGGGCTTTGCCCTCATCACTCTGCGCAACGGCAATTTGAAGCAGAAGGACAAGTACCCCAAGACCTACGCCGAAAAGCTCCTCTACATCCGGGAGGGTCAGTATTCCCCCATGCACTTCCACTGGAACAAGATGGAGGACATCATCAACCGGGGCGGCGGTACGGTGCTCATCCGGGTCTACAATTCCACCCCCGACGAGCAATTGGATAAGGGCGGTGACGTCACCGTCCACGTGGACGGACGGACCTACACCGTTCCCGCCGGGACCCAGGTGCCGCTGAAGCCGGGGGAGAGCATCACCATTACCCCCTACCTTTACCACGATTTTGAGGTGGAGCCGGGCACCGGGCCGGTGCTGCTGGGCGAGGTGAGCCAGTGCAACGACGACGAGCACGACAACCGCTTCCTGGAGAGCGTGGGGCGTTTCCCGACCATCGAGGAGGACGAGGCGGCCTACCGACTGCTGTGCAATGAGTACCCGGCGGCGGAGTGAGCCGGGAGCCACTTTCCCCGGGAACGAGAAGCGAGCGGCAATGAATATGGAAACAAGAAAAGCAGCCGAAGCAAATGCTCCGGCTGCTTTTGCGTGAAAGTGAATGCCTTTACAGGATGTGAACAGATTCGGGGTCGAAGACCAGAGAGCAGCTCTCGCCCACCTGGTAGATGCGCTTGTTCTTGGGATTGTAGTCGGTGAGCTTCACCAGGGTATCGCCCACCATCACGTGATAGTTCTGGTAAGAACCCATAAAGCAGGAGAGAACGACCTGACAGGGAAGGCCGCCCTCCGGGGCCAGGGTGGCGGACTCGGGACGAAGGACCACGGTATAGGTCTCACCGGGAGTCATGCCCTCCTTGGCCGGGACCCTGACCTTGGTCCCGGCCACGTCCAGCAAGGAGTGGTCGCCGTCGGCGCCCGTCATAACGCCCTTGAGAAAGTTGGCCTCACCGATGAAGTCGGCCACAAACTCGCTGTTGGGATGGTAGTAAATTTCCTGGGGCGTGCCCATCTGGGCCACCACGCCTTTGTTCATGATGATGATATTGTCCGAGAGGGCCATGGCCTCAGACTGGTCGTGGGTGACGTAGATGGCGGTGATGCCCGCCTCTTGCTGGATACGGCGAATTTCCGTCCGCATGGAGACCCGGAGCTTGGCGTCCAGGTTGGAAAGAGGCTCGTCAAAAAGGAGCACTCCCGGCTCGATGACCAGGGCACGGGCCAGGGCCACCCGCTGCTGCTGGCCGCCGGAGAGCTGGTTGGTCATCCGGGCCTCCATGCCCTCCAGGCCCACCAGCTTCAGGATGTTGGTGACCTTCTCCTTAATAGTGGCCTTGTCCAGCTTCCGCAGCTTCAGGCCGTAGGCCACGTTGTCAAAGATGTTGTAGTGGGGGAGCAGGGCATAGGACTGGAAGACCATAGCCGTGTCCCGCTTATTGGGGGTCAGTTCATTGATAGGCTCGTCACCCAGATAAATTTCACCCTCATCCGGGCTTTCAAACCCGGCGATCATCCGCAGGGTGGTGGTTTTGCCGCAGCCGGAAGGGCCCAACAGGGTCACAAAGGAGCCGGGTTCAATATCCAGAGAGGTGTCCTTGACGGCATAGAAGTCCTTGCCGGTCTTGGGGTCCTGATAAATTTTCGAGATGTGCTCCAAACGCACGCCTTTTTTCGTTTTAGACATGGCTCAGTCCTCCTTGATTTTCTGGCTGGTACCGAAAAACTTGATGAACAGGTTCATCAACAGCACCGAGCCGTAGGTGATGAGAATGAGAATACTGGCAAAGGCACAGGCGATACCGTAGGAGCCTTTTTCGGCGAACTCGTTGATCTGCACTGTGATAAGTAGGAACTGAGGCGTTACCAGCAGAATGATGGCGGAGATAGCGGTGATGCTTCGCACGAAAGCGGTGACAAGGCCGCTGAGGAAGGAGTCCTTGATGAGGGGTAGGGTCACGGTCATAAAGACCTTGAAGCTGTCGGCACCCATATCGTAGGCCGACTCCTCAATGGATTTGTCGATCTGCCGCAGGGCGGAAATGCCGCTTCGGGTACCCGTGGGCAGAGAGCGCACCACAAAGACGATGATGAGGATGGCGGCGCTGCCGTAGATGCCTTGGAGGAAGCCGGTGCGGAACACGCCGGCGGAGAAGCCACGGATATAACCTACGCCCAGCACCGTGCCGGGCACGGCCATGGCCAGCATGGAGACGGCTTCAATAAAGCCCTTGGCCTTGAACTTCCGCTTGACCACCAGATAGGAGATAATCATGGAAAGCAATGCCGTGATGGGGGAGGCGATGAGGGAGAGGACAAAGGAGTCCCGGAAAGCCTGGAAGCCGTGGTAGCGGGTAAAGACCAGCTTGAACCATTTCAGGGTAAAGGGCGTAAAGGTGCGGCCCCAGGTGGGGAAGAGGGCGCCGATGGGGACGCAGATGTACATGAGGATGACGAAAGCCGCCCCCAGGCCGCACAGGAGGGTCAAGGGAATGGTGACGCTCTTGTCAGCGATGGGCATCCGGGCGCGGGAAGCCTTTCCGGTGAGGGTGGCTGCCGTCTTGGCCTCCAGGTAGTACTTCTGCACCAGGAACATAGCCAGGGTGATGCACAGCAGCACTACGGCCATGGCCGCAGCGCCCTGCTTATCATAGGCGCCGGTGATCTGGAGGTAGATGGTGGTGGCCAGAGTATCATAAGAGCCGCCAATAATCATGGGGTTGGCAAAGTCGGCAATGGACTCGATAAAGGTCACCAGGAAGGCGTTACCGATGCCGGGGAGGAGCAGGGGGAAGGTCACGGTAAGGAAGACCTTCATCCGACTGGCGCCCATGTCACGGGCGGCCTCCTCCAGGGAGGGGTCAATGTTTTTCAAAAGCCCCCGGAACATCATGTAGCACACCGGGAAGAAGGTGAGGGACTGGACGATGACAATGCCCCAGAAGCCGTAGACGCTGTTATCGTAGATGCCCAGCAGGTGCCGGGTGATGAGGCCCGCCTTGCCGAAGAGCATGATCATGGACAGGGAGAGCACGAAGGGCGGGGAGACCACAGGCAGCATGGAGACCACCTTAAAAAGGCCGCCTACTACCTTGCCCACCTTGACGTAGACCTCCACATAGGCAAAGAGAAGGCCGACGACGGTGGATAGAATGCCTACCAGAAAGCCCACCTTCAGGGTGTTGCCAATGGCGCTGCGGAAGTTGGGCATGGCCATGATCCGCTGGAAGATGGACAGGGTGACGCCGCCGTCATCGGGGGCGTAAAAGCTGTCCACCAGAAGGATGGCAAGGGGGTAGAGGATGAACAGGGTCAGGAAGGTGATGAGGACCACGATGGTGCAGACCATAACGGGGTCGGCCATCAGCTTTTTTCGATCCAGGGCAGCGCTTTGACTTTTGGCCATAGACATAGCCCCCTTTCAAAAAATGTGGGTCGGGACTGGCATGGGAAAAAGAGCTTTTCCCCGAAAAGGAGAAAATGTTCTTTCCCAGGCAGGGAAAAGAGCTTTTTCCCATTTGAAAAGGAGGGGGGATGGAGGTAAGCCTCCATCCCCCCTGCCGTTCATGATTCAGTTGCCGATGGGAGAGATCACTTCACCTGGAAGCGGTTCTCGTCGCCGGTGTTGGCGCCGGAGGCGGCCAGAGCGGCCATGACTTCCTCGATGTAGGTGCCGATGTTCTTGGTGGCGTCTTCGAAGTCATAGTCCATCACGTTGTTGGGGTCCAGGCCGAAGTCGTAGGCAGCTTGGGGCTGCTCGGCGTTGTCCAGGACCAGGAACTGGTAGGAACCAACCTCGTCGGCCTGATTGACGCAGTCGGGGGACAGAGCGTACTCGACCCACAGCTTGGCGGCGTTGGGATGCTTGGCACCCTTGAAGATAGCGGTGGCGCCGATCTCGCAGGAGGTTCCGGAGGAGGGGATGACCAACTCAATGTTGTCGTAGCCGTTGTCCAAAATCTGGGTGATGCCGTCGTGGAGGAAGCCGATACCTACCACGCACTCGCCGGTGCCCACGTTCTTGGACGGGCCGGAGCCGGACTTGGTGTAGACCTCGATGTTCTTGTCCAGGTCGACCAGGTACTGGATGCCCTCGTCGTGGCCGTACTTCTGGATCATGGTGTTGATGACCAGCTTGGCGGTGCCGGCGGTATTGTAGTTGGACAGCCAGATGAGACCCTTGTACTCGGGCTTGAGCAGGTCGGGCCAATCCTGGGGAACGGCAATGTTCATGCGGTCCAGCTCCTCACGGTTGACCATGAAGCCCAGGATGCCGGTGTAGATGCCGTGCCACATATTGTCGGCGTGCTTGTAGACGGGCTTGGTGATGTGGGAGGCGTTGATGGCGGCATAGGGCTCCAGAAGGCCCTTGGCGGCCACGACGTTATAGGGATCGGTGGTGCCGCCGAACCAGGTGTCGGCGGAGGGGTTGCCGTTCTCTTCCTCGATCTTGGCCTGGACCTCACCGGTGGACAGGCGCTGATAGGTGGTCTTGATGCCGTACTTTTTCTCGAAGCCGGCGCAGGCGGCGGCCAGGTACTCCTCCTCGCAGGAGCCGTAAACCACCAGCTCACCCTCGGCCTGGGCCGCGGCGATCAGCTCGTCCATGGGATCGGCGGGAGCGGGATCGGCAGCCTTGCTCTCAACGGGAGCGGCGGCGGAGGGGGCGGGGGCCGGGTCGGCCTTCTTCTCGCCGCAGGCGGTCAGGGACATGCCCATGACGCCGGCCAGGAGCAGGGCCAGAAGCCTTTTCTTGTTCATAACTATGTATCCTCCTTACTTGTTTTCCCAGAGGGAGTAGGTTACGGAGAACGGACAACTGCTCCGCCCCAGTCTGGGTGATAGGCACATTATAGACCCCTCGGGAGGAAATGTCAATATATCCAAAAATTCTAATGAAAGTTTTATATCCGTTTTACACATTGAACAAGAAAATAAGAAAAAGCACTTTACAAATAGGAAAGAGGGGGCTATAATAGGAAAATCATTTTAAGGAGGTGGTACTCGTGGGCGGATGGATGGAAGGGACCTCGTCGGTGGCGCGGGTCATCATCTCGATTGCGCTGATGCTTTTCCTGGGATTTGCCATGACCCGGCTCACCAAGAAGCTCAAGCTGCCCAAGGTGACGGCCTACATACTGGCGGGTGTGCTGCTGGGGCCGTTCTGTCTGAACATGGTGCCGGGGGAGATCATCGAGGGGATGGATTTCATCGCCGATATTGCCCTGGCGTTCATTGCATTCAGCACCGGCGAGTTTTTCCGGCTGGAGACATTAAAGCGCAACGGGGCGAAGGTGGTCGTCGTGACCCTCTTTGAAAGCTGCATGGCCTCGCTGCTGATTTTCCTGATGACCTATTTCATTCTGGGAATAGACCTTACATTCTCACTGGTGCTGGCGGCTCTGGCCGCTGCCACGGCGCCCGCCTCGACGCTGATGACCATTCGGCAGACCGGAGCCAAGGGAGACTTTGTAGATACCTTATTACAAGTGGTGGCCCTGGACGACGTGGTGGGGCTGGTGGCTTACAGCATGGCCATCTACATCGCTCTGGCCGTGAATTCCGGGGCCTTCCAGGCCAGCAGTATGCTCAAGCCCCTGCTGGTGAACGCGGGAGTTTTCCTGTTGGGCGGAGTTTTCGGTGTGGGAATGAAGCTGCTCATGCCCAAGAAGCGCTCCACCGACAACCGGCTCATTATTTCAGTTGCCACGCTGTTCGCGTTCTGCGGAGTGTGCGCGCTGCTGGATGTGTCTCCGCTGCTGGGGTGCATGTCTATGGGCACGGCTTATATCAACATCACCGACGATGATAAGATATTCAAGCAGCTCAACTATTTCAGTCCCCCTATCCTGTTGCTGTTCTTCGTTCGTTCGGGCCTGAATTTCCAGTTGGACGCTCTGGGCAACTCCTCCACCTTTATCGGCGGCGTGCCGCTGATGGTCATTGGAGGGCTTTACTTCATCGTCCGTATCGTGGGCAAGTACATTGGCGCCTTTTTGGGGTGTTTGCTGGCAGGGAAGAAGAAGGAGGTCCGCAACTATCTGGGCCTGGCTCTGATCCCACAGGCAGGGGTGGCAATTGGCCTGGCGGCCCTGGGAGCCCGCACCTTGGGCGGGGAGATGGGGGAGTCCCTGGAGACCATCATTCTGGCCTCCAGTGTGCTCTACGAGCTGATTGGCCCGGCCTGCGCCAAGCTGGCCCTTTACCTCTCCAAGTCTTACTCCAACGACCTGGATGACCTGGTGCCTGTCGATTCTATTTCCGGGCCGCCTAAGAACGCGGTGGAACTGCTGGTGGAACAAATTCAGGCCATCCAGCGGGAGCTGCCCGAGCACACCGATGAGATGACGCTCAACGAGCAGGCGTTTTTGGAGGCGGCCGAGGAGCAGTACGCCATGATGGGCCGGGGCCACGGCCAGAATCGAAGATAGGAGGCGGCGGATATGCCGGATATGCGGATATTCTTTTCTTTTTCCGATCCCATTGTAGACCTTCTGGGGGAATGGGCCGGAACTCTGACGGTAGGCTCTATTCTGCTGCGGCTTTCCATGGCCACGGTCTTTGCCGCCGTCATCGGCTGTGAACGGGCCAGCAAGCGGCACTCGGCGGGACTGCGGACCTTTATTCTGGTGTCCCTGGCTTCGGCTATCGCCATGCTGCTGGACCTTTACTTTTTTCAACTCCCGCTGCTGTCGGCGGCCACGGTCATCGGAGTTGCCATGCTCAGCGGCAACTCCATCCTCTTCAGCTCCCGGAACCAGATCAAGGGGCTGACTACCTCCGCGGGTCTTTGGACCTGCGGCATTATCGGTCTTTCCGCCGGCGCCGGGTTCTATACGGTGGCGGTGGTGTCCTTCCTCTTTTTGCTGTGTATCCTCTCCTGGCTGCCCGCCGTGGAGGGGTGGCTCACCAACCGTTCCAACCACTTTGAGGTCCATCTGGAACTGAAGAGCCGGAGCAACCTTCAGGATTTTGTCACCACCATTCGCCGCCTGGGTATGAGCATCGACGACATCGAGTCTAACGCCGCCTATCTCGGCTCGGGGCTGAGCGTTTATACGGTGATGATCTCCGTGAGCAGCCAGGAACTGAAGAAGTACAAGACTCACAGCGAGATCATTCAGGCGTTGAGCACGCTGGACTACATTTACCATATTGAAGAGATGCGGTAAGTTGTAAAAAGTGCGGAGATCACAAGAAGTGCTAAACAATAAGAATTGCCGACAAGGAATTTTGCTTGTCGGCAATTCTTTTATAACTATTGTGAAAGTCTGCATGAGGGGGGTTAGCCCCAGTTGAACCATCCGCCCTGGTCCCGGCTGTCTATCACATCCATGGCCCGGTCCAGCATAACGGCGGCCTGGGCGCGGGTCAACGGCTCAGAGAGGACGGCGGAGGCGGGCATGGCCCCGCAGCTGTCCAGATTGGCCACGGCCTGAACGCACCAGGTGGGCACATCTGCCATGGTCTCGGAAATGGAGGGGACGTCGGTCACGCCCAGAGCCCGGTTCAGGAGAACGGCGGCCTCGGCGGCGGTGACGGGGGTATCGGGAAGGAAGACCACCTGGCCCTGTTCATCAAAGCTGCCACGGACCACGCCGGAGCGCAGGGCGGCAGAGACATAGGGCTTGGCCCAGAGAGCCATGGTCTCATCATCAGCAAAGCCGGTAAGAGTGACTCCCTTCATGCCCTCCAGCTCGGCTACTTCCATAGCCAGGGCGGTAAATTGGGCACGGGACATGGTCTGCTCAGGATGGAAGAAATAATCCTTTCCCATCTTTTCACCCACCAGCATTCCGGCCTCAGCCAGACGAATGGCCTCCTTGTGACCCTCTACCCCGGTCATATCGGAGTAGGTGACCTTGGTCTTCTGCTTTTCGATCTTGATGGAGACGGTGGCGGGGGAGGAGGTGTTACCCAGGGCGTCCACCGCCACATAGGTGAAGGCGTCCTTGCCGGTCTTGTTCTCATAGGGGGTGTAGGTGAAGGTGGCAGAGCCCTCCTCTGCCTGGGTCACGGCGCCCCTGGCGGGGTTGCTGATGAGCTGGAAGGTGAGAAGGTCGCCCTCAGGGTCCACTCCGGCGAAGGTGCCCTGCACTTCCACATTTTTATAGGTGGTGAGGGTCAGCGCCTCGGCCACCGGCGGGTGGTTGACGGCGGAGACGGTCTGGATGTCCTCGGCCAGGAACAGATTGGCCGAGGCGGGAAGGACGAAGCTGAGGGCGCCGGCACAGAAAAGGGCCAGCAAGCGGCGAGTGAGACGGTGTTTCATAAAATAACCTCCTTGTTGTGGTCAAAGCCAGATTGGGGTACTGGTATTTTTACCGCCGACAAGAAAGATATACCCCCCGGCCAAATTTTTGGCCGGGGGGTATAGTTTTTACAATGCAGAGCTTGCCGCTGAATTCAAAAATTGCTCCGATCCTTGAGCCAGCTTGGCAGGGAGCGGGTCTTGATGGAGGAGACCACCCCCA
>CAJTLK010000007.1:12549-34231 GCA_910577415.1 uncultured Oscillospiraceae bacterium | reverse complement strand
TCAGGACAGCTTCGGCACCGCCTGCAACGTCACCGGCGACGGCGCCCTGACCCTGTTCCTCACCGGCTATGCCGAGAAGCACGGCATCAAGGAGGAGAAGATCGCCGCCATCGACCTTTGATCCTTCCATCGAACTTTTGGAACCTGCAAACAAAGAGAGCGGCCCCCACGGGGCCGCTCTCTTTCTCTGTCTCCTAGGGCTTAACTCATGCACCAAACAGTTCCGCTGTCTTTTTCATCCGCTGGGCGATCTTTACCCCGAAGGGGCAGCGGCTCTCGCAGTTCTGGCAGCCGATGCACGCGCCGGCGCGCTGCTCCAGGGCCAGGTAATGTTCTCTCACTGCGGCGGGAACTTCAGGCTGCATGGTTGCCAGGTCGTAGTATTTGTTCACCATGGCGATGTCGATCTTCACCGGGCAGGGCTTGCAATGTCCGCAATAGGTGCACTCGCCCTGGGCAAAGGTATGGCGGGGGGCGCTTGCCAGGACGCCGGCGTAATCCCGCTCCTCCGGGGAGGCGCTTTCATACGCCACGGCCTGCTCTACCTGCTCCGGGGTATCATATCCGGCCAAAACCGAGGCCACTGCCGGACGGGTCAGACAGTAGTGGATGCACTGTACCGGCGTCAGCGCCACGCCGAAGGGAGAACGCTTTTCGTCAAACAACCGCCCACCAGCGTAAGGCTTCATCACAGTAATACCCACATCATTCTGCTCACACAGCTTATAAAGCTCCCCACGGCTGGGATCGATACCGCCCAAATCGGCGCGGTAGTTCTCCCAGGCAAAATAGGTATCCAGGTCATCGGTAGAGGGGTGCATGTCAAAGGCGGGGTTGACGCTGAAGAGTATCATCTCCACGATCCCGCTCTCCGCCGCCCGCTTTGCCATATCCGGGTTATGGGTGCTCATACCGATGTGCCGGATCTTGCCAGTCTCCTTCAGCTCCTTCACATACTGGAGATAGGCTCCGCTAGTAGCGGCCTCCCAGTCACTCTCAGAGTCAACAAAGTGGATCATGCCCAGGTCGATGTAGTCGGTCTGAAGCCGCTCCAGCAGGTCGGCAAAGGCCGTGCGGCACCTGTCCACATCCCTGGTACGGACATACTGTCCGCCCTGCCAAGTAGAGCCGATATGCCCCTGGATATACCAGCGCTCCCGTCTGCCCGAGAGCGCCTTTCCGATATTGGAGCGCACCTTCGGCTCGGACATCCAGCAGTCCAGGATATTGATCCCCAGTGCGTCGGCCCGGTCAATAATGGCTTTGCACTCCTCCTCGTTATGACGCTCCAGCCACTCCCCGCCAAAGCCGATCTCGCTCACCATCAGGTTTGTTTTCCCCAGTCTGCGATACTGCATGGTATCCCCCCTGTTTCTTATAGCTGTCTGGCGCTTGATGTAATGACACGTTCAAATTCTACATGGAAAATAAGCCGCCGTCAAGCCGTCCCTCCTTCCCGGTTGACTTCCCCCAGGTTCTGTGATACCTTTTTCTTATTACGGAAAGGGGGGTGGCAGCAACGCGGTATCTGGAATTCCCTGTATCCCCCGGCGAGGAGGGCAAGCGGGTGGACGCCCTCCTCCGCTCCCACGGTCTGTCTACCTCTGCCATCCGCCGCTCCAAGCACCGGGAGCGGGGGCTGCTGGTGGACGGCGAAGACATCTATACCAGCTATCTCCTCCACGCCGGACAGACGGTGGCCATCCTCTGCGATGACCGAACCGGCTCGGACATCGTCCCCTTTGATGGTTCGGTGAATATCGTCTATGAGGATGGCGACCTGCTGGTGGTGGACAAACCCGCCGGACTTACCGTCCATCCCTGCGCCGGAAACTGGGAGGATTCCCTGGGTGCCCGGCTGGTGTGTTACTATCAAAAAATCGGCCTTCAGGCCGACTTCCACCCAGTCCATCGGCTAGACAAGGGCACCTCGGGGCTGATGGTAGTGGCCAAGCACCCCGCCGCCCAGCATGCTCTCACTGCCGCCCTCCACGACCGCGGCTTTCTCCGGGAGTACCTGGCGGTGTGTGAGGGTCTCCCCTCCCCAGCCGTTGGGGTGGTGGACGCCCCCCTGGGGCGGACGGAGGAGTCTTATATCCGCCAGTGCGTCCGCCCGGACGGCAAGCCCGCCCGGACCCACTATGAGGTGGTGGAACACAATGCCCACTTCTCCCTGCTCCGGCTACGGCTGGAGACTGGACGGACCCACCAGATCCGGGTGCATATGGCCTATCTGGGCCATCCCCTGGCCGGGGATTTTCTCTATGGCACCGAGGACCCCGACCTCATTTCCCGCCCCGCCCTCCACTCCCACCGCCTGGAGCTGAAGCAGCCTTTCACCGGGGAGGAACTGTCTTTTACCTCTCCTTTGCCGAAGGATATGACAAAGCTGATAAGGTGATGCCCCTGGTCATCCGCCAAGGCGTATTGTAGGGGCGCATACTATGCGCCCGCGGACGGCTAATAGCCGCCCCTACAAAGCGATCAAAAAACCGCCTTTCCATGATTCGGAAAGGCGGTCCTTTTTTCTCTTATTCCGCCGTGTCCAGGTGGGCCAGGCGCACCCACTTTCCACTCTTCCAGCGGAGCACGCACAAAATACCCCGCAGGGTCAGATCCATGGCCATGGCCCCCCACACCCCGCTGAGGCCCCAGTGGAAGCCCAGCACGAAGAGGCAAGCAAAAGGCACCCGGACGCCCCACATACAGAAAAGACCGATGAACATGGGGAATCGCACATCGTTGGCGCCGTGGAGGGCATTGGTGAGAATAATGCTCAGGGCAAAGAACGGCTCAGCAAAGGCCACCGTCCGCAGGGCCAGAGACGCCTCATAGACCACCTGGGCGTCGGAGTTGAAGATGGAGGCCAGAGGTGGGGCGAATACAAAGAGCACCGTCCCTGTCACCAGGCAGAGAAGAAATCCCAAGGCTCCGGTAAGGGTGCCGTAGGCTCTGGCGTCATCCTTGTTCCCCGCCCCCACCGCCTGTCCCACCAGGGCCACGGCAGCGTAGCCGATACCGTAGGCGGGCAGATAGCAAAAGCCCTCGGCGGTGGTGGCCACATGGTTGGCGGCCATGGCCGCCGTGGTAAGGGCGTGGCCCACCAGAGCAGTGGTGGCGATCTGGCCCAGGTTCACCGCTGCCCGCTCCAGGGCCGAGGGCAATCCCAAAAAGGCCGCCCGGCGGACGATGGCAGCGTCGGGAGACAACCCCTCCCGCAAGGAGGTCTGATACCCGCTCTGCCGGAAAGCGGCCCAGGCCGCCCAAAGCCCCGCAGCCGTGATGGAGACGCTGGTGGCAACAGCGGCCCCCTCCACTCCCCAGCCCAGTCCGGGGATAATGTGGCCGTGCCAGGTGCGGGTGGGGTAGATAAAGAAGAAATTCAAAACCACGTTAAGCAGGTTGGTGGCAGTGTTAAAGAGCAGCGGCGTCTTGGTATTGCCCATGCACCGCAGCGTAGCTGAAAAGATAGTAAGCAAGGCGTTGAAGAGAAGGGACGCACTGTAAATACGCATATAACCGATGGCGTGGGGCAGCACCTCAGGCTTCGCACCCATCCAAAAGGGAAGGTACCCGCTGAGAAGCTCGTACAGGCCACAGGCGATGGCTCCGCAGACCAGGGCGGCCAGAAATGCCTGCCGGATGACCACCCGCACCCGCTCCCGGTCCCCCGCTCCGATGGCGTTGGAGACCTGGACGGAGTAGCCCACCCCCACGCCGATGAGCAGGCCGTGAATGAGCCAGATGGGTGGACCGTTCACCGACACGGCGGCGGAACCCACCTCGCCCATGACCCCCACCATGGCGGTATCCACATAGCTCACCATGGTCCCAAGCACCTGCTCGATGATGGCGGGCCAGCTCAACGCCCACATCCGCCGCAGCCGGGGCTTTTCCTGTTGTATGTTCGTCAAGATGGACAAAGTCCCTCACCTCCCATGCGGCGCATATAAATGTGGGCGGATACTATCCGCCCCTATATCAGACGCCTGTCAGGTCAAACTCGGGCACATACTCTTCGCTGGCTGCCGCCCCGTCCTGGGTATACCCCGGCAGATCCAGGGCGGCCATGTATTCCTGAGCGGCTTTGACCTCGCTTTTTCGCAGCCGCCTGTTGATCTCGGGATACTCCCCTGCCCGGCCCAGGGGAACATACTGGCTCATCAGGGAAAAATAAACGCTCCCCCTTGGAAATTCCGACGCCACCCAGTCCATTACCGCCTTAGCCTCGCTGACCCCACCAGGAAGAAGCAAATGGCGGATGATGACCCCTCTCTGGAGGATGCCCCCATCATCAAAGACACAGGGACCGGTCTGGCGAAACATCTCCCGGATGGCGGCAGTAGCCATCTTCGGATAGTCCGGGGCGGCGGAGTAACGGCGGGCGCGCTCTGAGTCTAAGTATTTCAAATCTGGGAGGTAGACCTGCACCTTCCCCTCCAGCTTCCTAAGGGTCTCCACCGATTCATATCCCCCGGTGTTCCACACCACGGGCACGGTCAGAGGCTCGTCCAGCGCCTGGAGCAGAATGTGAGCGAAATGGGTCGGAGTCACCAGGTTGATATTGTGGGCGCCCTGGTCGATCAGCCCGTGAAATATCTCCCGCAGCCTCTCCACACTCACGCTCTTTCCAATGCCCTTCTGGCTGATGGAGCTATTTTGGCAGAAGACGCAGCGGAGATTACAGCCAGAAAAAAACACCGTACCTGAACCTCTGACGCCGGAGATCGGCGGCTCCTCCCAGAAGTGGAGGGCGGCCCGGGCCACCACCGCTGTCTCGGGCATGGCACATACCCCGGCGGGCACATCGGGCAGCCGCTGGGCGCCGCAGCGGCGGGGACATTGGGTGCAGAGCATGGCCCCGCCTCCTCTCTGGCATGTATTTCCCGCAATGAGAAAAAAGCGCCGCGTTGCGGCGCTTTTTCTTTGCGTGAGTTGGGTTTTCGCTTACTCGCCGAAGTTGCTGTCGATAAGCGCCACCAGGGCCTCCACAGCCTCTTTCTCGTCAGCGCCGTCGGCGATAAGGTTAATGGCGGTACCCTTGACGATGCCCAGAGACAGAACGCCCAGCAGACTCTTGGCGTTTACCCGGCGCTCATCCTTCTCCACCCAGATGGAGCTTTTGAACTCGTTGGCCTTCTGAATGAAGAACGTGGCCGGACGGGCGTGCAGGCCCACCTGGTTGTTCACGATAGCTTCTTTCACATACATGGCCTTTCCCCTCCTCAAAACAACATTACCGAGTGTACCTTTAGAATACCAAATCCAGGGCCTTCCCGTCAATGGCATTTTCCACCAAGATAACGCCTTCGCCGACGTTGCTTTCCCACTACTTTACCGAAGTTCCGCCACCGTCACACCGTCCTCTCCCTCCCCGTAATGTCCGGGGCGGAAGCTCTTCACATAGGCGCTGCGCTTCAGGTGCTCCCGCACCCGCTGGCGGACCGCCCCAGTGCCCTTGCCGTGGATGATCCGCACCTGCTGCAGCTTACCCATAACGGCCTGGTCCAGGAAACGGTCCAGTTCCATCACCGCCTCGTCGCCTGTCATCCCCCGCAGGTCCACCTCGGGAGATGCTCCCAGCATGCGCAAAGTATGGGTGGCCCGTTGGACGATTTTTTTGGCCGACTTTTCCGTCTCCCCCTCCGTCACCCGCACCTCATCCTGGGTGGCAGTGAGCTTCAAAATACCCGCCTGTAATTGCAAAGTACCGTCTTTCTTCACATCCAGCACATCGGCGTAGGTCCCCGGCATCTTTACAAGCTCCACCCGATCTCCCTTTTTCGCGGGCCGGGTAGGGGGTGGTACAGGAACGGCGGCGGGGGCGCCCAGGGCGTCGTCGGCCTCGTTAAGGCGGCGGCGAAGCTGCGAGCGCGCGTCATTGATCCTCTGGGCGTCCTGCTCGGCCCTGCTCTGCTTGCGCATGTGATCCAGTTCCTTAAAGGTCTCATCGGCGGCCCTGCGGGCCTCCTCGATGATCTCCCGGGCCTCAGCCTTGGCCTTTTCCACCGCCTTGGCCCTCTCCTTTTCCAGCGCGTCCCGGTAGGTCTTGGCCTGGGAACGGTACTCCTCGGTCTCCCGGCGGGCCAGTCTGGCCTGCTCCTTCTCCTTCTCCATCTCCTGACGCTGAACGTCCAGCTGTGTGAGAACGTCCTCAAAGCGGACGTTCTCAGCGCTCACTCTTCTGGCGGCGGCGTCAATGATATGACCGGGCAATCCCAGATGCCGGGAGATGGCAAAGGCGTTGGATTTGCCGGGGATGCCGATAAGCAACTTATAGGTGGGCGCCAGGGTCTCCACGTTGAACTCACAGGAGGCGTTCTCCACCCCGGGGGTGGTCATGGCATAGACCTTCAGCTCGGCATAGTGGGTGGTGGCGCACACCAGGGCCCCCAGAGACCGGGTCTCCTCGATGACGGCTGCCGCCAGGGCAGCTCCCTCCACCGGGTCGGTGCCCGCCCCCAGCTCGTCAAAGAGCACCAGGACGTCATCGTCGGTCTCGCTCAGGATACTTACAATGTTGGTCATATGGGAAGAGAAGGTGGACAGGCTCTGGGCAATAGACTGCTCGTCGCCGATGTCGGCGAGGACCCGGCGGAAGACCCGCATCCGGCTTTCCCCTGCCGCCGGGATGTGCAGCCCGCACTGGGCCATAAGCACCAGCAGCCCCATAGTCTTCAACGTCACCGTCTTGCCGCCGGTGTTGGGGCCGGTGATGACCAGGGTGTCAAAGCCCTCCCCCAGCCACAGGTCGTTGCGCACCGCCGTGTCCTTATCCAGCAAGGGGTGTCTTGCCCGCTCAAAGCGCAGCCCCTTCTCCACGATGGCGGGGGCCATACCCCCCTGGCGCAGGGACAGTCCCGCCTTGGCAAAGATCACGTCCAGCATGATAAGGAAGCTGTAATCCTGGGCGATATCCTCTCTATGGGCGGCGCACTCGGCGGAAAGCTCGGCCAGGATACGCTCGATCTCCTTCTTCTCCTTAGCCTCCAGCTCCCGCAACTCGTTGTTGGCTTTGACGACCCCCATAGGCTCAATAAAGAAGGTGCCGCCGCTGGAGGAGAGGTCGTGGACCAAGCCGGGGACCTCATTCTTGAACTCCGACTTCACCGGCACCACATAGCGGCCATTGCGCTGGGTGATGATGGACTCCTGTAAATACTTCGACTGATTGGAGGAGAGCAGCCGCTGCAATATTTCCCGCACCTTCCCCGCCGTGGCGCGCTTGTGGCGGCGGATGTCGGCAAGCTCCGGGCTGGCCGCGTCGGCGATTTCCTCCTCGGAGAGAATGGAGCCGGTGATCCTCTCCTCCAGATACTTATTAGCGGTGAGGCCCCGGAACAGAACGTCCAGCGGGGTCTTTTTGTCTCCGCTCCCGGCAGCGTACTCCATACAGCTTCTGGCGCAGCGAAGCACTGCGGCGATGTCCAGCAGCTCACGGGTGTTCAGCGCGCCGCCCATGTCGGCGCGTTGAAGGGAGTGGGCCACCGGCTTCACTCCACCGAAATAGGGCGCGCCCCGAAGAGAGACCATATCCACTGCGGCGGAGGTCTCACTGAGGGCACGTTTTACGTCGTCGGCGTCGGTAAAGGGCCGCAGGGCGCGGCAGCGCTCCTTGCCCTCCTCGGTCACAGCCTCGGTGGCAAGGAGCTCCAGCACCTTGGGAAGCTCCAGGGTCTCCATGGATTTTTCAAATAACTCGTCTTTCATAAAATACCTCAATTACAGAAACAGGCTCCCCACCTGATAGATGAGAAAGCTCACCATGTAGGCCACCGCCACCTGGAAGCACACCGAAAAGGCCGTCCACTTCCAGCTTCCCGACTCCCGGCGGATGACGCCGATGGTGGCGGCGCAGGGCACATAGAGCAGGCAGAAGGTCATCACGCAATAGGCATTCAGCGGCCCAAAGCCCATGGCGGCGAGGCTCCCCCGCACAGCGGCCATACCGGCGGCAGAGTTGATGTTGTTCACCCCGAAGAGGATGGCGGTGGAGGACACCACCACCTCCTTGGCGGAGATCCCGGCAATGAGTGCCACAGCAATAGGCCAAAAGCCCAGTCCCGCAGGGGCCAGAACAGGGGCGATGGCCTTACCGATGATGGCGCCGAAGGATCCCTCCATGGCGGAAGTATATCCGCCGGGGCCAAAATTCAGAACGAACCACAGCACGATAGAGGCTACGAAGATGACCGTACCCGCTTTGGTGAGATAATCCTTCACCTTCTCCCATACATAGACCGCCACGGTGCGCCCCGAGGGCATTTTGTATTCCGGCAGCTCGATGAGCAGGTCGTTGGGTTCCACGCCCTTCTTATTCTCCCCCAGCCGGATGGCCAACGCCACCAGCAGCCCCACCAGGATACCCAGCAGATACATGGAGAAGGCGGCCACCATGGCCTTATCTCCAAAGAACATGTCGGAAAAAAGAATGTATACGGGAAGCCGGGCTGAGCAGGACATGAAGGGCGTCACCAGCATGGTCTTCAGTCGGTCACGGCGGTTTTCCAGGGCACGGGAGGCCATGATGGCAGGCACAGTGCAGCCAAAGCCCAGCACCATGGGCAAAAACGCCCGGCCGGAGAGGCCCAGCTTGCTCATGATGCCGTCCATCACATAGGCCACCCGGGCCATGTAGCCTGTGTCCTCCAGGAAGGCCAGGGCCAGGAAAAGAATAAAAATGTTGGGCAAAAAGGTGAGAATACCGCCTACCCCGGCGATAACGCCGTCCACGATAAGGGCAATGAGCAGCTCCCCTGCCCCCAGAGAAACAAGGCCGCTTCGGACAAGCTCGGAAAAGGCCCCCACCGCCAATTCAAAGTAGCCCGCCAAAAAGTCGCCCACGGTAAAGGTGAGGAAAAAGACCACGGCCATAATGCCCAGGAAGATGGGCAGCCCCCAAACGGGGTGGGTCAGTACCTGGTCCACCCGCTCGGTGAGGGCGGCTTTCTCCTCCCGGTGGACCAGCACCTCCTCCATGACCTCCTCGATAAAGTCATACTTCTGGTTGATGATGTCCGTCTCGTAGTTCTTGTCCAAAATGTCGGGCAGAGACACCGGGTACTTTTCCGCGATCTCCCCGTCGGCCTCCAGCAGCTTGACGGCATGCCAGCGGAGGGACCTGCCGGTAAGCTCCGGCCACTTGCGATTCAAAGCTTCCGAAATGGCGTCAATGCGAAACTCCATCAGCTCATCATAGACCATGACGTATTGGCTGTGCTTATCCACCGGGCCGCTCCCGCCTCTGCCGTGCCACTCGTGCTCATGGATGATGGGGTCCCGGTGATCGCTCCCGGCATGGTGGGCAGCGGCGTGCATCAGTACGGTGAGACCCGTCCGCTTCCGGGCGGAGACCGGGATCACGGGCACACCCAGCATCTCTGGCAGTCGATGCAGGTCGATCTCCATGCCACGCTTTTCCACGATATCCATCATATTGAGGGCCACTACCACCGGCTTGCCCAGCTCCAGGAGCTGAAGGGTAAGGTAGAGATTGCGCTCCAGGGCGGAGGCGTCCACCACGTCGATGATAACGTCCACCTCGTCGGAGAGGATGAATTGCCGGGAGACCTGCTCCTCCATGGTGTAGCTGGTGAGGGAGTATGTACCCGGTAGGTCCACCAGGCGGATATTCAGATCATGATCCTTCAGCGTGCCCTCTACCCGCTCCACCGTCACACCCGGCCAGTTGGCCACCTTCAGGTTGGCCCCGGTGTAAGCGTTGAAAAGGGTGGTCTTGCCGCAGTTGGGATTGCCAATAAAGGCCACTGTCAATTCCTTTTTTGTGCCCATCTCACAGCACCTCTATCTTCGTGGTAATGCCCCGGCCCAGGGCGAACCGGGTCCCCCGCACCTTCAACACCAGAATACCCCGGCTCTTGTTCTCCAGCACTGAGACCTTGGTACCCAAGGTCATGCCCAGGGCCTCCAGCCGGTGCTCCACCGCCTGGGGAAGGCTCAGCGCAGCCACGGTATATTCTTCTCCGGGCCTGCCTTTGTCCAACGTCATATGTATTCGACCTCTCTTAGGATACTTCCGCCATGATATACCACTGTATACGCCGCTTGTCAAGCGGCAGCTTTGCTTGCTCTTGTCAACCCAAGCGAATGCTCTTGTAAAAATCCAGCGTCCGAAACCCCCGCTCCAGCTGGGTCAGGAGGAAGCCTTCGCACACGCCGGAGAATACTCCGGCGCTCTCCGGGGGTAAGGTGAAAGAAAACAGACGCTTGGGGTCCCCGTAAACAATGTGCCGCAGAGCGGCCAGAGTAGGCCCATCCACCGGCAGGGACACCCCGTCCTCCTCCAAAGCTCCCCGACAGGAGGCACAGTGGAGCACGCCCTCATTAAGATTCAGCCGCGGTCCCTCCGGCCCAGGCTTGCCACAGACAGCACAGCCATCCAGGAGCGGCTCGTATCCAATCAGGCAGCACAGCTTCATCTCAAAGGCTCCTTTGACCAGAGCCAGAGGTTTTCCCAGTTTATCCAGGGCATAGAGGGAGTTAAGTACCAGGCTCAGCAGACCGGGGGTCTCCACCCCCTCCTCCGCCACCGCCTCCGCCGCCTCGGCGAAGTAGGAGCCAAGAGACAGCTTCTCCAGATCCTCCCGCACCCCCCGGAACTCATTGAGGGTATTGGCCTCCTTGAGAGAAAGCCGCTCCTGAAAGTCAAAGAGGGTCATTTCGGAGTAGACCAGCAACTGCCCCGCCGCCGACAGCGAGTTGTTCTTCCGGCGGCAACCGGGGGCCTTCACCGTGCGCTTTCCCTCTCCCTCGGCCAGGACGGTCAATATTTTGTCGCTCTCCTTGTAGTTGACCTCCCGGAGGACCAGTCCCCGGGTAACGAAGTGGGCCATGCAGGGCCGACCTCCTTTTCCCGCAGCGAGCGGTAGAGATTGTACGCCTCCGGCAAGCCGGTGGTCTGAAACAGGTCCCAGGCGTTTTCCGCGGTCATGGTCAAGCCCCCTCACAGTTTTATGAGTAGCTTGACCATGGCCGCAGTGAAATATCAATGGTAAATTTTAATCGTCCCGGTAACCCATGGTGTGGACAAAGTTCAAATTATCTCGCCAGTTTTCTTTTACCTTCACCCAGGTCTGAAGAAATATCTTGGTCCCCATGAACCGCTCCATGTCCTCCCGTGCCAGGGTGGATATTTTTTTCAGCATGGCGCCCTTTTTGCCAATGATGATGCCTTTGTGGCTCTCCTTCTCACAGTAGATGGTGGCGTCGCACTCGACGACCTCGTCATCCCGCTCGATAAACCGGGTCAGCTCCACCGCCGTGCCGTGGGGAACCTCCTTATCCAGGCACAGCAGCAGCTTCTCCCGTATGATCTCCCCGCAGACCTGCCGCTCGGGTTGGTCGGTGACCATCCCCTCGGGAAAGAGCCAGGGGCCTTCCGGGAGATACCCCTCCAGCAGACCGAGAAGCTCAGAGACTCCGTCCCCCTCCTTGGCGGAGATGGGCAGCACGGCGGCAAATTCCCCCACGGAGGCGTAGGCAGCGATGACCGCCAGGAGCTTTTCCTTCTCCACCGTGTCGATCTTATTGATGCCCAGAATGGTGGGGATATGCCGCTTTTTCAGCTCTTCTATCAACTCGGCCTCAGGTCCCCCCACATTGGCAATGGGTTCCACCAGCAGCAGAGCGGCGTCCACGTCGCTGACGCTCTGGTGGACTACTCCCACCATGTAATCTCCCAACCGGGTGCGGGCGGTGTGAAGGCCGGGAGTGTCCAGGAAAACAAACTGGTCGCTCCCCCGGCACACCACGGCGGCAATGCGGTTGCGGGTGGTCTGGGGCTTGTTGGAGACGATGGCGATCTTCTCCCCCACCAGAGCGTTGGTGAGGGTGGACTTGCCCACGTTGGGCCGGCCCACGATGGCGATCATCCCGGCCCTTGTCTTTTGTGTTGACATAGGTGATTCTCCTTTGATTGGGAGCTATTGTATGTAGTATTCGTCCTCTTCCCACTTCGCGGGATTCGTGTCGATGTATTGCCAAATACGGAGATAGTCAGCCTCATTGCGGATGATGTGGTCGTAGAAGCCCCGTTGCCACAGCGGCTTTCCAGGTGTCCCCCGCACCAGGTTGATTTTCCTGGCAGAAAATGTCTTGAATTGGCGCATTGCTTCCGAAAGGGATGTCCGGGCGGGTTTAGAACCCGCCCCTACGCAACCATTTTCTAATATGATAACACCATGAAAATGGTTGGGCATTACTATAAATTTATCCATACGGATCCCCGTTGTATGGGCAGGTAGTTCCAGCCATGTTTGTGCGACAAGGTCCCCCAATGAGTTCGTAGGGGCGGGTTCCAAACCCGCCCGTCCCCCGTCCCAAAACAGCCGTTCCCGTCCCTGCACACACACCGTCACAAAATAGCACCCTGCACCGCTGTAGTCATATCCCCTCAGCCGCAAGGGTCTTCTCTCCAGCAAGCTCATCTCCCCATGCCCAGCATGGCCAGGATGGCCTCCTCCCTCTCCCGCATCTGGGCCTTCATCGGCCCGTCGTCCATGTGATCGTAACCCAGAAGATGGAGCACCGAGTGGACCGCCAGATAGGCCGCCTCCCGCCGGGGGCCATGACCGTACTCCTCCCCCTGGGCGCAGATCCGCTCCAGGTTCAGCACCATATCTCCCAAAGGCACCAGCCCCGAGCCGGGGTCGGCATCCTTTGCCGAGGGCTTGTCCCCCGGCTTCAGGTCGAACATGGGAAAGCTGAGCACATCGGTGGGGGCATCCACCCCCCGCTGCTCCAGGTTGATGGCATGGATACCCTCATTACCGGTGAGAAGCACATCCACCTCGCAGGGTACATCCACCCCCTCCGCGTCCAGGGCGGCGGAAATGACCCCCCGAAGCAGCTCCTCCAGTTCGGCGGTATCCTCCTCCGTCTCCACGGAAAGGATGACCCGGTGGCCCATTCCCCCGTCCATCTCCCGCCGGTGGGTGCGGCCCGCCAGATAATCCATGGACACACCGAACAGGTCGGCGATCTGCACCAGGTTGGCAAAGTTGGGGGTGTTCCCATCAGCCTCCAACCGCTGATAGTTTCGATAGGCGATGGACAGCTTCTCCGCTGTTTCCTGCTGTGTCCAGCCTTTTTCCTTCCGCAATCCCCGCAGTCTCTCATTAAAAATCATTTTTCTCCCCTCACCCGTTGACACGCATCCTCTTATCGTGTTTCGGCTTTCTTACTTCCCGCAGCCTTTTCCGCCGGAACTGTTGACCTCCCGGTTATCGGTGCGGCCTGCCATGTAGTCCATGGACACACCGAAGAGATCGGCGATCTGCACCAGGTTGGCAAAGTTGGGGGTACTCCCATCAGCCTCCAGGCGCTGATAGTGTCGGTAGTTAAGGCCCAGGGCCTCCGCCGTCTGCATCTGCGTCATCTTTCTCTCTTGCCGAAGCATTTTCAGCCGCTCATTAAAAATCATTTTTACACTTCCCTATTGACACGTACATTTTAGACGTGTATAATCATAACGTACAAAGATGTACGTTTCAAGGAGGCTATTCTATGGCAGAACCCATTCCCGAAGTGATCGACTATCTGTACAACTATTTCGTCACCGAGCCCAACCCGAAATTCTGGCCATCCTACATCCAGAGCAAACCCATACTGGCCCACGGCATGTGGTCGTTCTACCAGGGGCTTCTGCTGGGCCTACAGCTGGCCGACGCCTGCCGGGAGCAGTAAACGCCGTTACTTCCCGCCGTCCGGGGCGGCGGACTTCCAGAGCTGATAGTAAGTAACGATGTACAGGATGATGACAACAAAGGCGGCGATGAGCCACACCAGAGCCATCATCGGGTTGACCAGTCCCAGCACATAGGCGGCGATGACAGTCCCCGCCAGGGCGTACCAGATCACCCGGAAGCGCTGCACCAGAGCGCTACCCCAGCCCTGCTCCTCTGCCTGCTCCCTGGCCCAGACCACCAGGCGATAGGTGTTGAGCAGCTGGAGGATGCTCCCGATGGGAAACGTCATACCGTAGCCGAAGATCGCCGCTCCCCAGACCACCGCCATAATGACGGCGGAGGCCACCGCGATGGTGCGGCTGGCATTGAGGCTGGGACACTCATAGCCCTCGTCCAGACCCAGGAAAATAAGGATATAGCCCACAAATTCCGGCAAAATATTGACAGTCTGGATATGGAAATTAAAGAAAAGAAAGATCAGGCCGATAAATATTTTTTTCATTTTTTCTCCTCCCTCTTATCCCTTGATCTGCTTCACGTCACTGAGCCGGATGAGCAGCTCCCGCTGGTTCCACTTGCCCTCGTTACGGAGAACGTGCGCCCACTCCTCATCGGCGTCCAGCACCTTGCAGGGACTTCCCCCATCCTGATAGAGTGTCACCATTACCGTCTGCCCTACCTTCTGCCGGAGCTGGTTCCCCAGCGAGTCCATCCCCCCGGGGCGGATGTTGTTCTCCCGCAGGGTACGCTCCAGCCGCTTCACCTTAGACAGCGAATAAATGCCCAGCAAAAAACCGAGTAATCCGAAAGTCTCCATCAATCCTTACCCCCCTCCGGGAGAATGGTGATGGTGCGAATGGATGACAGGGGGATGAGCCGCCTGTCCCGCTTCTCCCCTTTTTTATCCTTTACGAACTCCACATTGGCCCAGCCGCCGTCAAAATCCAAGATCTGGCACCAGCGGCAGCCCACGGTGTTCTCTTCCTCATAGAAGCTGAGCAGGAGTCTTTTCCCCACCGCCGCCTGGAGCAGCCGGGTCACCGGGGAAGGGGGCGCTTCGCCCTCCCTCTCCGCCACTCCCAACAGATAGTCGCAGCTTACCCCGAACAGGGTCGCCATGCGGACGATCTTGTCGGTCTCAGGGTAGGCCGTGTCGCTCTCCCAGCGGGAGACCGCTTGACGGGTCACGCCCAGCTTTTCCGCCAACTGCTCCTGGGTCAGGTTTCGGTTTCGTCTCTCCCGGGCCAGTCTCGAGCCTATACTCATTCTGCACCTCATATCATAGCCCCCGTTGGGGCTGGAATGGGGAAAAGTATAGAGGACTTGTCCCATTTTGCCCAGGGCCTTGGGGTTTCTAAATGCAACCTTTCGGTTGCGTTCTCATTTTTTCTTCCGCTTGGCCTCGTCTTGTTCATAGGCGGCGATGATCCTCTGTACAATGACGTGGCGCACCACGTCGGAGCCGGTGAGGCGGCAGATGGCGATGTCCTCCACCTTGTCCAGCACCCGCATGGCCTCCTTCAGTCCGCTGACCTGCTCGTTGGGCAGGTCGATCTGGGTGATGTCGCCGGTGATGACGATCTTGCTTCCAAAGCCCATTCTGGTAAGGAACATCTTCATCTGCTCCCGGCTGGTGTTCTGGGCCTCGTCCAGAATGATGAAGCTGTCATCCAGGGTGCGCCCCCGCATATAGGCCAGGGGGGCCACCTCGATATTCCCCCGCTCCAGATACTTTTGGTAGGTCTCCGCCCCCAGCATTTCAAAAAGGGCGTCATAGAGGGGCCGGAGGTATGGATCCACCTTACTCTGGAGGTCGCCGGGGAGAAAACCCAGCCGCTCCCCCGCCTCCACGGCGGGCCGGGTGAGGATGATGCGGTTGACCTCTCCCGCCCGGAAGGCGGCCACGGCGGCAGCTACCGCCAGGTAGGTCTTGCCTGTACCGGCGGGGCCAATGCCCAGGGTCACCAGGTTCTTGCGAATGGCGTCCACATACTTCTTCTGGCCCAGGGTCTTGGACTTGATGGGCTTACCCTTGGCAGTGACACAGATGACGTCGTTGGAGAACTGGCCGATCTTGTCCTCGTTGCCCGCTTTCACCAGGTTCAGGATGTAGCGCACATTCTGCTCGGTGATGTTCTCCCCCCGGGCGATGAGCTTCAAAAGCCCCTTCAGGGCCTTGACGGCAAAGATGACCTTCTCCCCGTCCTCCCCGGCGATCTTCAGCACACCGTCCCGGTTGACCACCGTCACGTCCAGGTCCCTTTCGATGAGCTTGACGTTCTCGTCCATAGAGCCAAAGAGGTTGACGGTCTCCTCCAAACGCTCTACGCTGATGCTCTGTTCTATCAAGTCAGTCTCTCCTTTGTATCATATATCCTCTAGGAAGCGGGGACAAACCGTCCCAGCTCCTCCCTGCATTCAGCGGTAAGGGTAACGGTGAGCAGCCCATCCCTCTCCTGGGCGGAAAAGCTGTGGCTCAGCTCCTCCCCGCTCTCCCCCAGCAAAGCGTGGAGCCGCTGGAGGAGTTGGACCTCCAGCATAGCCTGGGCCGCGACAGCGTCAATGGTCACACTCTGGGTCTCATAGGAGCGGAGGGTCTCCCGGCCCAGCGCCGCCGGCAGCGCACCCACCCCAGGAAGGGTAAGCTCCCATACGTTGCTTATTTTATCATATCTTCCATATGAAATTCCACTGTTTTGGAAAAAATTGACCCTTCGCCCTAAAATCGACAGCCACCAGCGGGTGGTCTTCTCCCCATCATAGGTCTTTACCGCCGCTGTTAGGGGGATCGACGCCTCAATGGTCCGCCAGGTTCGTCCCTCCACCTTGCCCATGGCCCGAACCGCCATCCACTCAATGGGAAGCTCACTATATTGAGGTGGGTCGATCTGTACGCTTCCCCGAATGAGCGTCTCTCCCGGCATGACGATGCTCCCTTTTGCCACCGCCGGGTCCCCTGACCACACCTCCATGCGCTCGACCAGGCCGGGGGCTTTCGCCACAATGTCCCCCAGGGTCTTCTTATCCAGCAGCTCCGGCTTTTTGATTCTCTCCCGTACCACCACCTGGGCCCGGATGCCGTGGAGATTTACCGTCATCCAGGACAGGTCCTCCAGCCGGATCAGGGCCTCGTTGGTCATCTCCCGCACGGGGAGGGATGGTCCATAGACGCCGGGGCGAAGTCCCTGGCGGCGCAGCTCCGAGAGGATGATCTGGCTGGGTACCGACTCGTTGCCCTCCACCTCGATCACCAATACGAACCGGGACAGGACACATACCGCCGCCAACGCCAGGGCCAGGCCCGTGAGAAAGGCATAGCGCTTTTTAAAGCCCAGGAGAAATGGAGGCATTCCTTTTTTCCCCCGCTGGCGGATGGTGCAGCCTGTCCGCTCCGCCAGTTCCTCCAGCCCCTTGCGGTCTGTCCAGGCCACGGTAAGGCGGAGGGTGCGGCTGTCGGGCTGCTCCACGCCCCAAAAGGCCACCCCACGCTGGGCGCACAGGTTCAGAAATCGCTCAGGAAAGGCGCCCACCACCTCCAGCTTTACGCTTCCCCGCAGCAGATTTACCATTTGACTAACCGCCATGGGCCATCCCCCCCTATGTCAGTTCCACTACTGTTACCGTTCCCGTGATGAGCAGCTCCGAGGCGTTCATAGCCTTCAATTCCAAGCCGCTGCCCATGATTTTTACAATGACCTTGCCTCCGCTGATGATGATTTCCTCCCGGCCATAGGCCAGGATGCCCCGGTGGTTCTCCATCCGCAGCTCATGGCGGCCCACCAACTCTACCCTGGGCAGCCCCGCCGCCTGGCCGGGGATATCCAGGGCTTGGGCCGTCCACTCCAAAAGGCCGTCTTTCCGTTCTTTTCGCTCCATAAAAACGCCCTCCCATTCCCGCTGTGGAAGCACTGAATCAATCAACGCACACAGATTGTCAGCAAAATTTTTCGTCTGATAAGGCAAAAAACCGTAGGAATCCTGACGGATTTCAAGGTTTTTTAACACAGTCAAACGGAAAATTGGGCGGCAAGATGTGTTCGGGGATCGATTCAGTGGTTCCATATGTATATGCGGTCAGGGAGGGCGGTATGAGGCCCCCATTACAGCAGTTTCTTCAGCTTTTCCACCGTATTGTCCTTGGGGTGCTCCAACAAATGAAGGGCCAATTTTTTTTGGGCGGCGCTGATGGCGGGTCCGTTGAGACCCAACTCCATCAAGTCCTGGGCGGTCAGGGCCAGCATGGGGATAAGCTTAGCCTCCGGGTGCTCCACCGCCCGGCGAAGCCTCCGCTCTACCGGCAAAGCGGTAATGGGGAAGCCCGTAGCATAGCAAAAACCCTGCCAGCGCTCTTCTGCCGTGGCAGGAAGGGCTGCCAGGCTCGAAAGGCCGAACTCCCTGGGGAACTCATAAAGGTGCGCCAGCAGTCCCAGAGAGATCATTTCTCCCCCCATTTCCGGGCGGGGGGAAAGCAGGGTCTTCTCCATCTCCGCCTTGATCCGTTCCCGGGAGACCTTAGCGGTCAAAGGCGCATTCCTCCTCATGGCGGCACGGGTACCTTCCTCGATCTCAAAGCCCAGCTGGGCAGCGAAGCGTACGCCCCGGAGCATCCGCAGAGCGTCCTCAGAGAAGCGGCGGTCCGCTTCTCCTACGCAGCGGATGATCTTGCTCCTCAGGTCCTTCCGGCCACCAAGAGGGTCGATGACCTCTCCGTCGGAGTCCATTGCCATGGCGTTGACGGTAAAATCCCGGCGGCGCAGGTCTTCCAGCAGCCCCGCGTCAAAGCTGACGCTGTCGGGATGGCGGGCGTCGGCATAGTCCCCGTCCCGGCGGAAGGTAGTGATCTCTACGTTTCCGTCCTCTGTGGGAATGGTAACGGTACCATGGACGATGCCGGTAGGAACGGCTCGGGGAAAAAGGGCCATCACCGCTTCGGGGTGGGCGGCGGTGCAGATATCTACATCTCCTGGTTCCCGGCCCAGCAGCACATCCCGGACACAGCCCCCCACCGGATAGGCGGCATAGCCCGCGCTCTTCAATCTCTCCAGGCACTCCCGAGCTCCGGCAGATAGCTTTTTCCAGGTCATTTTCCTCCCCCCTCACCACAAATAAGTATAACACCTTGCGCGTCGGCGTACAATGTTCTTGCCAATTTATTCCCGGTGGTCTATAATGGTTTTGAATATAGCCTTTCCGGGCCGCTTTTGCCCCTTTCCACATAAAATCTTATAAAAAGGTCGTGTGCCTATGGCTCACCTTGATATTTCCTCTTATCTGACCCCTAACTGCCGCACCCACCTGGTGGGGATCGGCGGCGTATCTATGGCTCCTCTGGCCGAAGTGCTCCACGGCATGGGGATGACCATCACCGGCTCCGACGTCCGGGAGAGCGGTACAGTCGCGCATCTGCGTTCCCTGGGCATTGAGGTCCATATCGGCCACAGCGCCGAAAACCTGGGGGACGCCCAGCTGGTCATCCGCACCGCCGCCGCCCATGATGACAACCCCGAAATTTCCGGCGCCCGTGCCCGTGGCATCCCGGTCTTTGAGCGTGCCCAGGCCTGGGGCGAGATCATGAAGCATTACAAAAACGCCCTGTGCGTCTCAGGCACTCACGGAAAAACCACCACCACCAGCATGTGTACCCACATCATCATGGCCGCCGACATGGACCCCACGGTGATGATCGGCGGCACTCTGCCCCTGCTGGGGGCTGGCCACCGGGTAGGCCATGGGGAGACCATCATTCTGGAGAGCTGCGAGTACTGCAACTCCTTCCTCTCCTTCTTCCCCACCATCGCCGTCATCCTCAATGTAGACGCCGACCACCTGGACTTCTTTAAGGACCTGGAGGACGTGGAGCACTCCTTCCGGGCCTTTGCCGACCTGGTACCGGAGGACACCGGACTCATCATCGCCAACCGGGACGACGAAAACACCATGACCACCCTCAAGGGGGAGACCCGGCCTCTGCGCACCTTTGGTCTCAGCGAGGGCGACGTTCACGCCGATAACCTGTCCTACGACCACGGTCTGCCCACCTTTGACATCATCTGCCAGGACAAGACCGTGGCCACCGTAAAGCTCCAGATCCCCGGCGAGCACAACGTCCGCAACGCTCTGGCGGCAGCGGCAGCCTGTCTCTCCCTGGGCGTTCCCGCCCAGGCGGTAGAGCGGGGCCTCCGGGCCTTCCGGGGCGCGGGGCGGCGGTTTGAAAAGAAGGGGACGATCAACGGTGCCGACGTCTACGACGACTACGCCCACCACCCCAGCGAGGTCCAGGCCCTGCTGAGCATGGCCATGGGCCTGGGCTACCGGCGGGTCATCTGTGCCTTCCAGCCCCACACCTACTCCCGGACAAAGGCCCTCTTTGACGAGTTTGTCCAGGTCCTCTCCCAGCCCGACGTGACCCTGCTGGCGGAGATCTTTGCCGCCCGGGAGGACAACGACCTGGGGATCTCCTCCAAGGACCTGTGCCAGCACATCCCCGGCAGCGAGTATTTCCCCACCCTGAAGGCCCTCACCGCCCGGCTGCGGGAGCTGGCCCAGCCGGGAGACCTGATCCTCACCGTAGGCGCGGGAGACATCTACACTGTAGGCGAAAACCTGGTAAAGAGTGAATAAATAACTTCAAAAAGCCCCGCCCAGTGGGCGGGGCTTTTTCTGTCCATTTATCCTTAACCGTTGAGCTGCTTGCGGCGGGAGAGGTTGATGGTGCCGTCCTGCATCCCATCCAGGCTCTCCAGGCTCTTACCGGTGCCGTAGGCCACACAGGAGATGGCGTCGTCGGCCACATGGGTCTCGATGCCGGTGCGGGACTCGATGAGCTTGTCAAAGCCCTGCACCAGAGAGCCGCCGCCCGTCATGACGATGCCGTTATTGGAAATGTCGGCCACCAGCTCGGGAGGCGTACGCTCCAGGACGGAGTGGATGGCCTCCAGAATGCGGGTGGAGGGCTCCTCAAAGGCTTCGATCATCTCGCTGGAGGTGACGGTGAAGACCTGGGGCAGGCCGGTCATCAGGCTGCGGCCCTTGATCTCCACGCTCTTCTCCTCCTCCGGGGGGAAGACGCAGCCGATCTGCATCTTCAGCTCCTCGGCGGTGCGCTCACCCACCAGCACGTTGTGCTTGCGGCGGATATACTTGATGACCGCCTCGTCGAACTGGTCGCCGGCGATCTTGATGGAGGTGGACTCCACGATGCCGCTGAGGGAGATGACGGCAATGTCGGAGGTGCCGCCGCCAATGTCCACTACCATGTGACCGTCGGGCTTGGAGATGTCGATACCCGCGCCGATGGCGGCGGCTACCGGCTCCTCAATGAGGTAGACCCGGCGGGCGCCGGCCTGGATGCCCGCGTCGATGACGGCGCGCTCCTCCACCTCAGTAATCCCCGAGGGAACGCAGATAATGATACGGGGCTTAAAGAGGCGGAAAGTAGTGACCTTGCGGATAAACTCCTTGAGCATCCGCTCGGTCATATCGTAATCGGAGATAACACCCTCCCGCAGGGGGCGAATAGCAACGATGTTGCCGGGGGTACGGCCCAGCATCTGTTGGGCGTCGGTGCCCACCTTCAGGAGCTTGCCGGTATTCTTGTCGATGGCCACCACCGAAGGCTCCCGGAGGACCACTCCCTTACCCTTGACATAGACCAGGATGGACGCGGTGCCCAGATCGATACCGATATCTTTACTAAACATACTCATTACCTGCTCTCATATATTTGACCTCGCCCGGCTATTGTTGCCGGAGGGCTTGGATTTTACACCAAGATCAGCGTCAGGAGACCATTATAGCCGATTTCTCCCGGCTTTTCAACCATTCAACGGGAAAAAAGCCAAAAAGTTACTTCTCCGCCCTCGCCAACGTGGTACAGACCACTGCCTCCGCCCCCGCCAGACGCAGGGTCCTGGCGCACTCCGAGAGGGTGGCCCCGGTAGTGAGGACGTCGTCCACCAAAAGCACCCGCTTGTCCC